>JAFAOG010000106.1 GCA_019237945.1 Deltaproteobacteria bacterium
TGGCGGCCGTCGGCGAGCACCTGGTTCCAGCGATCGATCGCGGGCTGGTTCGGGGACATGAACGACAGCAGCGCGAGGTCGGGCTCGGGATGGCCCGGGTTCGTATCGGCGAACTGCACCGCGTTGACGATCGCGGCATCGGGCGGAAGGTTGAGGAAGGGGCCGCGGATCTTCGGATCGATGTTCGCGTGGAGGTTGTAGACCTCGAAGCCGTCGGGCTGGACGGTGCGCAGCTGCGTGATGTCGTGCTGCTCGGTGTGGGCGAACCACACGAGGCCGCCCGCGTCGCGCATCGCCTGCACGGCGGCCGCGTCGCTCGCGTTGTACGTGTCGTGGCGCTGCGTCGCGTCGCCGGGTACGTGGCGGTGCAGCATCACCGGCATCAGCTCGTTCTCGCCGCCGACGGTGAACGTCACGACGTGGCCGTCCTCGCACGTCATCCGCGATGCGATCTGCGCGCCGCTGCCGTCGAGCACGGCCTGGTCGGTGCCGCGCATGTTGAACAGCGTCGGGAAGTCCTCGTCGGCCATCGACGCGTCGTGATCGGTGAGCGCCGCGAAGTCGATGTGATCGACGCACAGCGCCTCGCGGAGATCCTGCAGGCACGGCTCGTTCGGCACGCCGTGCGCGTCTCTCGGCATGTTGTCGCAGGCGTCGTGCGAGTACGGCGAGTGGAGGTGGATGATGCCGCGCGCCGGCACGAGGCCGCGCCAGCTACCGAGGGCGTTCGCCTCCGGCAGGGACTTGTCCCACGTCGGCAGCGGCGGCTTCGAGGTACCGCCGCAGGCGGCGACGAACAGGACGGCGGCCAGGACCCTCATCGACGCGGAATCTATCGCTCCGCCATGCTAAGAACCAGCCCGGAATGCGAACCCGGCTGGAACGCTCGTATCGCTTTGAAGCCGCGCACTTTCTCCCGAAGGTGCCGGTGGGGCATAAGTGCGCACGCATGCACGGGCACAGCTACCTCGTCGAGGTGGCGATCGAGGGCGAGGTCGACGCGGAGCGCGGCTGGCTGATCGACTTTGCCGAGATCGACGAGCACGCGCTGCCGCTGGTCCGCGAGCTCGATCATCACGTGCTCAACGAGATCGACGGCCTCGCGAACCCGACGAGCGAGCTGCTCGCGGCGTGGTGGTGGAAGCGGCTCGCGGCGACGCTGCCCGGGCTCGCCGAGGTCGTCGTCAGCGAGACACCGACGTCGCGCTGTGTCTATCGAGGCCAATGAAGGTCGTCACGCTGAACTTCTGGGGCGTCGAGGCGCCGCTCGACAAGCGGATCGCGCTCGCGGTGCGCCAGCTCCAGGCGCTCGCGCCCGATGTCGTGTGCCTGCAGGAAGTCCAGCCGCATGGCGATGCGACGACCGCGCACGCGATCGCATCCCAGCTGGGCATGCACGCCGAGTACGCGAAGGCTTGCGAGTGGGAGGACGGCGCGTGGGGGCCGGGCAGCAAGGCGGGCGAGCAGGGGCTCGCGATCCTGTCGCGCAGCGCGCCCGGCAAGGTCGTCTCGACCGAGCTGCCCGATCCGCGGCCCGGCGATGCGCGGATCCTGCTGTCGGCGCTCGTCGGCGACATCTGGGTCCACACGACGCACTTGCACTACCGGCTCGACGACGGCGTCGCGCGCGAGCGCCAGGTCGTCGCGATCGATGACGTGATCCGCGCGCATCGCGACAACACGAGCCCGCCGCAGATCCTGTGCGGCGACTTCAACGCGACGCCCGACTCCGACGAGATCCGCTTTCTGCGCGGCCTGACGACGCTCGCCGGCCGCCGCACGCACTTCCAGGACGCGTGGATGCGCGTCCACGGCAGCGCCGAGGGCATCACGTGGTCGAGCGAGAACGAGCTGACGCGCCCGCTGCGCTCGCTCGATATCGATCGCCGCATCGACTTCATCTTCGTGACGAGCCGCAAGAAGGACGGGCGCGGTACGGTGCGCGACTGCCGCGTCGTGCTGACCGATCGCGAGGACGGAATCTGCGCCAGCGACCACTACGCCGTGTACGCTGACGTGCAGGACCGTGTCTGAAGGCCACGACGACACCGTAGCCGAGACGCCGGGCGCCCCCGCGCCGCGCAAGGATGCCGACAAGCCCGAGACGATCGGCCGCTACCGCGTCGAGCGCGTGCTCGGCGTCGGCGGGATGGGCACCGTGTACGCGGCGTTCGATCCGGATCTCGAGCGGCGCGTCGCGCTGAAGCTGCTCAATTCCGGCAGCACGGGCGGCGAGCTGCGCGCGCGGCTGTTGCGCGAGGCGCGGGCGATGGCGCGCCTGCAGCACTCGAACGTCGTCACCGTCTATGAGGTAGGCACCGAGGGCGGGCGCGACTACGTCGCGATGGAGCTCGTCGAGGGCGAGACGCTCAAGGCGTGGCTCGAGGTCGCGACGCGCGAGCCCGATGCGATCGTCGCGGCGTTCGTCGCGGCGGGCCAGGGCCTCGCGGCCGCGCACGCGGCGGGCATCGTTCATCGCGACTTCAAGCCGCACAACGTGCTGCGCCGCCGCGACGGGCGCGTGATGGTGACGGACTTCGGGCTCGCGCGCGGGGTCGAGGCGAGCGCGCCGGTCGACGCATTCGACAAGACGGCGGATGCGGGCTCGCTCTCGGGCCTGACGCGCACCGGCTCCGTGCTCGGCACGCCGGCGTACATGGCGCCCGAGCAGTGGACGGGCAAGCTCGTCGGGCCGCGCGCCGATCAGTTCAGCTTCTGCGTCGCGCTGTGGGAGGCGCTGACCGGCGAGCGGCCGTTCGCGGCGGCGACATTCGAGGAGCTCAAGGCGCTCGTGCAGAAGGGGCCGCCGGACCCGGTGAAGCTGCCGCGCGCGCTGCGCGAGCCGCTCGTCCGCGGGCTGCAGCCGGATCCCGAGAAGCGGTTTGTGTCGATGGATGCGCTGATCGCCGCGCTCACGCCGCGCAAGCGCTCGGCGCTGGTCGTCGCCGGTGGCGCGGCGGCGATCGCGCTCGGCGCGGCGATCACCATTGCGGTGCGGCCCGCCGGCGAGCCGCCGTGCCCGGCGCCCGCGATCGATCCGGCGACGATCGTCTACAAGGATCTCGATCGCGTCAGCGTCGCCGCGATCGCCGCCGATCTCGAGCACGTCGCGAAGCTGCGCAAGGCGGCATGCGAGACGGCGCCCGACGTGCGCACGCCACAGCTCGCGTGTCTCGACGGCGTGCTCGCCCACCTCGCGCTCGCCGCCGACGCCGCTCACGACGCGAAGTCGATCGCGCAGAAAGATCCGACGGTCCACACCGATGCGACCTCGCTGCTCGTCGATCCGGACGTCTGCACGCACCCCAAGCGGCCGCTCCTGCTCCAGCGCGAGACGCCGCTGCTTCGCGAGGCCGCGGCCGCCTGGCTCGCCGACACCGCGACGCCCGACAATCCCGACGAGCCGCCGACGAAGGCGCTGATCGCGAAGACGGCGAGCGAGCCCTGTGCGGCCGCGTTCGCGCACGTGCTCGGCGCCGAGGCGACGGCCGGCACCGAGCGGCACCAGCACGTGACCGACTCGGAGAGCGCGGCGCAGCTGTGCGCGGACGACTGGATGTCGGCGCGGCTCGCGCTGTCGGGCGTGCAGCAGGCGCTGCGCGAGAGCTTGATCGGTGCCGACTCGACGGCAAAGCTGCGGCGCGCCGACGCGCTCGCGCAGGTCTCGCACGATCGCGGCATCGACGCGATGCTCGCGCTGTTCCAGATGCAGGTCGCGCTGTACGCCGAGAACCTCGATCAAGCGGCGGCGCTCGCCAAGCAGGCCGAGGACCTGTTCGCGGCGCGCGGCATGCGCCACCAGCAGTACCGCGCGGCGCTCGGGCAGATCCAGATCCGCCGCATGCGCGGCAAGCCGGAGGACCTCGCCGCCGTGCCGAAGCTGCTCGCCGACGTGCGCGCGGCCGCCGCGGCGCAGCTCGGCCCCGACGATCCGAGCGTGGCGATGTTCGATCGCGAGCGCGCGGACTGGCTGTTCGCGACGGGCGATGTCGAGCACGCGCACGCGGAGATGGACAAGCTGCGCGTCGAGACCGCGATCAAGCATCCGCGCCACATCAGCGGCATGGTCGTCGATCCGAGCGGTGCGCCGGTCGAGGGCGCGCTCGTCGGCGCGGCCGAGCGGCTGCGCGGGGACTCGGTGTCGGCGGTGATGGGCATGGGAGCATGGACGCGGACGACGCACACCGATGCCGAGGGCCGGTTCGAGCTCGATGCGTCCTCCGAGGGCGCGATCGTTGCCGAGCATGCGGGGATGCGGTCGCCGTCGCTCGCGATCGCGGATCGCGTGACGCTGCACCTCGCGCCGACGAGCCGGATCGAGGGCAAGGTCGACCTCCAGGGCACGGCCCCCGAGCGCGTGACGATCATCGCGCGCGATAGCGCCGTCTCGGTCGCCGACATCACGTATGCGGTCGTCGCGCCGGTACAGAAGGACGGCAGCTACGTCGTCGACGGCGTGCAGCGCGGCAAGGTGATCGTGTCGACGGCGATCCAGGGCATGACGGTGAAGATGAACGGCGTCACCGTCGACGTGAAGGATCCGGTCGTCCGCGGCGTCGACCTCAGCCTCGCATCGAGCAAGCGCAGCATCGACATCCTGATCCGCAGCACGATCGGCATGCCGCTACCGAACGCGCAGATCGCCGTCGTGCCGGGTGTGATGCCCGCGCAGGCGAAGGCGAGCGCGATCAACGTCGCGGCGGTGTCGGCGACGCTGAAGACCGCGACGCACATCGAAGGAGGCACGGTGCCCGAGCGCATCAAGCTGGCGTCGAAGCCCGGCGATCTGTTCGGCACGGTCTCCGGCATCCCCGACGGGCCAGTCAGCGCGTGCGCGATCGCGATGCCCGCCGACCTCTCCGATCCGACGCTGACCGAGAAGATCATCTCGCACATGGATCAGCTCGAGGTGCGCTGCGCGGTCGTGAAGGACACGAACGAGCTGATCGTCCTCGAGGTGCCGCCGCTGCCGCGGCTCGACTGACTGGCGCGCCGCTTGCTCCAGCTGGGGCCATGCGGATCGTCGTCGCGCTACTGCTCGGAATCCTCGCGCTCGCCGCCGTGGCAGGGGCGCTCCATGGGATCGCGCTCCTCGCGTGCGTGATCGTCGCAGTGGCCGCGGCGGCCGCGGGAGCGATGGTGGCGACCGAGCAGTTCTTCTGGCGGCCAGCCGCGTATGCCGCGGTGGGGATCGCGATCGTCGCCGTGCTGTTCGTCGGCACGTGGCTCGTGATCGCGGTCGCCGGCTACGCGCTCGTGATCGCAGCGCTCACCTGGGCAGCGCCGCTTCGACCGCGGCGATCACACTTGGATCATCTGGCTTCGTACGAGGCGAGAAGCGCGTGATCTTGGTGCCGTCGGCGCTGACGACGAACTTCTCGAAGTTCCAGCGGATGTCCCCGGTGTGGCCCGACGCATCCGCGATCGGCTCGAGCGCCTTGTAGATCGGGTGCGCGGCGTCGCCGTTGACCTCGATCTTCTCCATGATCGGGAACGTGATCCCGTAGTTGGTCGCGCAGAACTGGCTGATCTCCTCCGCCGTGCCCGGTTCCTGGCCGCCGAACTGGTTGCACGGGAAGCCGATCACCGTGAAGCCCTTCGGCTCGTACTTCTTCTGCAGCGCCTCGAGCGTCGCGTACTGCGGCGTGTTCCCGCACTGCGACGCGACGTTGACGATCATCAGCGCCTTGCCCTTGTAGGACGCGAGCGTCGTCGGCTGGCCCTTGAGCGTCTTGATCGGCGCGGTCCACGCCGCGTCGAGCTCGTGAGTGATCGGCACGGGGGCCGGCGCGGTGCCCGGCGGGGGCAGGTTAGCCGGGTCGAACGCCGCGGCCGTCTGGCCTTGCTCGACCTTTGGGTCCGCAGGCTTGGCCGCTGATTTCGCGGGTTCCTTGGAGCAGGCGGCGGCGAGGGCGAGGAAGGCCAGCGTTCGCATCCCCGGACCCTACCGCGATCCTTTATCCTGGAGGGGTGCGTCTCGCGGTACTCAGCGTTCTGGCGGCCTGCAGCTTCCAGCCGCGCTCGGCCGTCGTGGGGCAGGGCGACGCGCCCCCGGGCTCGCCGGATGGGCCGCACGTCGATGCCCGCCCGGTCGATGCACGGCCGATCGACGCCCCGCCTCCCGATGCGTGCAGCGACCAGGACGGCGACGGCGTCTGCGACAACGTCGATGACTGGCCGTGCGGCGCGAAGCCGGCCTCGCCGCCATCGACCGTCGTCACGAGCCCGGGTTCCCAGACGACGGCGACGTTGACCCAGATCAGCGCGAACGGCAGCCAGCTCGTCGTCGCCGCGCCGAACGCCGCGGTCTCGGTCTCGTTTCACTACGCGATCACCGACACCGCCTGCCCGGGCAACTGCATCGATCAGCTCGAGGTCGGCTGGGTCCCCGGCGGGCGCGCCGGCTGCGTGTTCGACCAGACGGTGTCGCAGAACAACGGCGCGTCGGGCACCGCGAATGGCTCGTTCGCGGCTCCCGGAATGCGCGGCGTCTACGACCTGCGCGTCGCGATCGGCCAGAACTACTCGTGTACGTACATGGGCGCGAGCGGCTGGTATCACGGCCAGCCGGCCTCCTCGACGACGATCGCGAAGGTCTGCGTGCACTGAGGCCGTTTCTGAGGTAGTCAGTCGGGTCTCGTCATGCGCCATCTCTACGCCGACTTCATCGATCGCGTCGCGAAGCCGATGCGGTACCTGGGCGGCGAGTATCAGGCGGTCGTCAAGGACACCGCCGAGGCCCGCGTCTGCCTCGGCTTCCCCGACGTCTACGACATCGGCATGTCCCACCTCGGGACGAAGATCATCTACTCGCTGCTCAACCGCGATCCGCGGATCGCGTGCGAGCGCGCGTTCGCGCCGTGGCTCGACATGGAAGCCGAGCTGCGCGAGCGCAACCTGCCGCTCGTGTCGCTCGAGTCGCAGCGCCGGCTGCACGAGTTCGACGTGCTCGGCATCTCGCTGCAGTACGAGCTGACGTACACGAACGTGCTCACGCTGCTCGACCTCGGCGGCATCCCGCTGCGCGCCGATGCGCGTGCCGAGGATGCGACGCTCGTGCTCGTCGGCGGCCCGGTCGCCTCGCACCCCGAGCCGATCGCGGCGTTCATCGATGCGGCGTTCGTCGGCGAGGCCGAGGAGCTGCTGCCCGCGCTCGTGCTCGCGTGGGCCGCGATGCGCCGCGAGATCCGCGCGGGCACGCGGACGCGCCGCGATGCCTTGGCGGAGCTCGCCTCGAAGTTTCCGCTCTATGTTCCTTCGCTCTACGCGACCGAGGTCGACGCCGCGACCGGCCTGACCGTCGTCGGCGCGCCGCTCGATCCACGCGTGCCGGCCCGCGTGTCGCGCGCGATGGTCGCGAACCTCGACGCCTATCCGTTCCCGACGGACACGCCGGTGCCGTACGCGGAGGCCGTGTTCGAGCGCGCGTCCGTCGAGATCGCGCGCGGCTGCACCGAGGGCTGCCGGTTCTGCCAGGCCGGCATGATCTATCGCCCGGTGCGCGAGCGCTCGCCGGAGTCGATCGCGGACTCGCTGCTCGGCGGCGTCGACAAGGCCGGCTACGACGAGACGGGCCTGACGTGCCTGTCGACGGCGGACTTCTCGAGCATCACGCCGCTGGTCAAGCAGCTCGCGGCGGAGCTGCGCAAGCGCGGCGTGTCGATGAGCGTCGCGTCGCTGCGCGCGTATGGCCTCAACGAGGATCTGCTCGACGAGCTCGCGCTGACGCGGATCTCCGGGCTGACGTTCGCGCCCGAAGCGGGCACGCAGCGCATGCGCGACGTCATCAACAAGAACGTCACCGAGGCGCACATCGAGGAGAGCGCGCGGCGCGTGTTCTCGCGCGGCTGGCACCGGCTCAAGCTCTACTTCATCATCGGCCTGCCGACGGAAGAGGACGACGACGTCCGCGGCATCGTCGAGACCGGCCATCGCATGCTCGCGCACGGCCGCAAGCTCGTCGGTGGACGCGCCGAGGTCACGGTCAGCGTGTCGTCGCACGTGCCCAAGCCGCACACGCCGCTGCAGTGGTGCGCGCAGGATCCGATCGACGAGATCACGCGCAAGCAGTCGATCCTCCGCCACACGGCCGCGCGCGATCGCAGCCTGCGCCTCAAGCATCACCACAGCGGCATCTCGTTCGTGGAGGGCGTGCTCGCGCGCGGCGACCGCCGCCTCGGCGACGTGATCGAGCAGGTGTGGCGCGAGGGCGGCCGGTTCGACGGCTGGGACGAGGTGTTCGATCTGCAGCGCTGGGAGCGCGCGCTCGCGGCGCACGGCGTCGATGTGCCCGCGTATCTCGGCACGCGTCCCGTGACGGCGCGGCTGCCGTGGGACCACATCGACGTCGGCCTCGAGGACGGCTTCCTGCTCGGCGAGTACCGCAAGGCGCTCAAGGGACGCGCGAGCCCGCCGTGCGGCAAGGTCGCCGGCCAGCTGATCCACCACACGAACCTCGAGGACGCCGAGCCCGACCGCCGCAAGCTCGTCTGCTACGACTGCGGCGTCGCGTGCGACCTGACGAAGATGCGGAGCGACCGGCTGGTCGCGCTGCGCACGCTCGGCGCGACGGCGCGGCCCGCGGCGCGCGAGGTGGCCGCCGATGACGCGCGGATCGATGTCGGCGGCACGCTCGTCGACGTCAGCGAGCGCGGCGGAGGCTCGCCAGCCGAACGCGGAGATGCGCCACGCAAAGATCGTGAAACCGAGCGGGCGGAGCGCGTGCGGCTCGCCGGCCACGTCGGCGCCGGGCTGCCGTACTCGACGTACCGCATCCGCTTCGCGAAGGTCGGGCGCGCCGCGTTCCTCGGCCACCTCGATCTCGTGCGCCTGCTCGCGCGCAGCTTCCGGCGTGCCGACCTGCCGCTCGCGATGTCGCGCGGGTTCTCGCCGAAGCCGCGGCTCGTGTTCGGCCCGGCGCTCGGCCTCGGCATCCCGAGCCTGGGCGAGCTGATGGACGTCGACCTCGAGCACGCGCCGGTCGGCGTCGCGACGTGGCAGGCCGACGAGCACACGCCGCGCGTCGAGCTGACGGCCGACGAGGTGCGCGAGCGGCTCGCCAGCGTGTGCCCGCCGGGCATCGAGATCGAGAGCTGCTCGATCGTGCGGCTGTCGGGGCATCCGCTCGCGAAGCAGCCGGACCTCGGCCTCGGCAAGCTGATCGACGCGGTCGACGTGCTCATCCGGCCCGCGCCCGATGGCATGAAGCTCGACGTCGCCCGTCTCGAGCGGATTGCGGCTGCGTTCCTCGCGAAGGACCGCGTGATGGTCGCGCGCGGCGAGAAGTCGAAGGAAGGCGCGCAGGCGTCGAAACCCGCCCTTGGCGGCAAGCAGATCGACGTGCGTGCGCTCGTGACCGAGGTCAGCGTCGTCGACGACGTGCGTCTGACCGCCGCGCTCGACTGGCCGGACGGACCGCTGCTGCGCGTGCGCGTGCGCACCTCCCGTGAAGGCTCGGCGAAGCCGGCGGAGCTCGCGAAGGCGCTCGGCGTGTGGGGCGCGGATGACCCGCGCGCGGAGCACGCGCTGCTGGCGCGACTCGGCGTCGTCGAGGCGGCCGCGCCCGCGCCGCACACGCTGCCCCGGCCCGGCGAGATCCCTGCGTCCTCCGCGACGCGCGCCTAGTCTACGATGGGCCGCATGGCGGACCCGAAGGAGACGAAGGTGGAGCCCAAGAAGGCGGACGTCGCGCCTGCCCCCGAGCCGAAGGCGGAGGCGAAACCGGCCGACAAGCCCGGCAAGCTGCCGCCGCTCGACGAGCGGTTCATCAAGCTCGCCGAGCTCGTGCCGCACGGCAAGACGCTCGACACGCGCGAGCTCGCGGGCATGCTCGTCGACGGACGCGCGATCGTGCGCGCGAACGCGGTGCTCGGGCTCGCGGCGGCCGGGCAGGCGCTGCCCGAGCTCGTGCCGCTGTTGCGCGATAGCGAGGTGCGGGTCGCGAGCTCGGTCGCGGAGGCGCTCGCGCATCTCGGGCTCGCGTCGCGGCCGCTGATCCCGGCGATCGTCGCGGCGTCGGCCGGTGCGAAGCCGGAAGTGATCGAGACGGTCGTCGGCGCGCTCGCGAGCTGGATCGGCGCGGCCGATGACGAGCTGATCGCGGCGCTCGACGTGCCGCTCGATGTCGCGAACAAGAGCGTGATCGAGGCGTGCGGGCGGCTCGGCGCGAAGGGCATCGCGTTTCTCGTCAAGGCGACGGGCCACGAGCGCAGCCGCATCCGCATGAACGCGATCGCGGGGCTCGGCCGGTGGGGCAAGGCGGATCCCGAGCCGGCGCTGCGCTGTCTCGAGACGATCGAGCAGACCGATCCGGTGCCCGATACGCGGACGGCGGCGAAGCAGGCGATGCTCGCGATCGTCGCGCGCGAGAAGACGGTCGCCGTCGATGCGCTGCCGAAGAACATCCCCGACTTCGAGGAGCGCAAGCTGAGCGCGTCGGAGCTGCGCGAGTACGCGGACGTGATCGATATCGATCAGATGATGTTCGCGCTGCAGGACGGCCGCGATCACGTGCGCATCAACGCGGCGCGTGCGCTGGCTGCGAAGGGGGCGAAGGCGGCGCGCGCGGCGAGCGCGATGGGCCTCTTGATGCGCGATAGCGTCGCGGCGGTGCGGCGCGACGTCGCGAAGGCGCTCGTCAAGCTCGGCGATGGCGCGGTCGCGGCGGCGCCGGATCTCGTCGGCGCGCTCGGCGACAAGGAAGAAGATGTCGCGGAAGCGGCGGCCGAGACGCTCGCGGACCTCGGCGACAAGGCGCGCGATGCGCTCGTCGGCGGGCTCGCGACCGGCAGCGAGGCGGGAGGCTGGCGCGTCGGCGAGTTGTTCGCGAAGCTGCCCGACGCGGCGGATACGCTCGTCGAGGCGTTCGCGAGCCCGGCCGTCAACGTCCAGGTCAACGCGGCTCTCGCGCTAGGCATGCTCGGACCCGACAAGGTCGGCCGCGGCATGCAGACGCTCCTCGACAACCGCACCGGCGGCGATGCGCGCACGCGCGATGCCGTGCGCCGCGCCCTCGACATGCTCGCGCCGAAGGGCCCGGTCGGCCCGAAGGCGGTGACGATCGAAGGCTTCGAGGAGCGCGTGCTGACCGCGGGCGAGCTCGACAAGGGCAAGGCGTCGATCGAGGCGGTCGGCGTCGGCGATCTCGCGCAGCACCTCACCGACGGCCGCGACACCGTGCGCGCGAACGCGGCGATGGCGCTCGGCGTGCTCGGCCCGGCGGCGGCGGGTGCGGCGCGTCAGCTGGGCGTGCTGCTGCGCGATGACTCGCCGCGCGTGCGGCTCGCGGCGGCGCACGCGATCGACAAGCTCGGCGACGCGGCGGTCGTCGAGGTCGGTGATGACCTCGTGCGCGCGCTCGGCGATGCGGAGGACAAGGTCGCCGATGCGTGCGCGAGCGTGATCAAGGCGCGCAAGGCGAAGATGATCTCGGCGCTCGTGCGCGGCCTCGAGACGGACAAGGTCGCGGCGGCGCGTCGCATCGGCCAGCTGCTGAGCGTGTTCGAGGATGCGGCCGAGATCCTCGTCGACGCGTTCGCGAGCCCCGCCGTCAACGTGCAGGTCAACGCGGCGCTCGGGCTGTCGATGCTCGGCAGCCGCGTCGGCAAGGGCCGCAAGGCGCTCGAGGGCGCGCGCACCGGCGGCGATGCCCGCACGCGCGAGGCCGTGCGCGCGGCGCTCGAGGTGCTCGATGGCCCGAAGCAGAGCGGTCCGCAGGTGCCCGCGGTGGATGGCTTCGAGACGCGCTACCTCGAGGCAGCCGCGTTCACGGATCCGGGCAAGCTCGATGTCAACGCGCTGATCGCGTACACGCAGGACGGCCGGTCGATCGTGCGTGCGAACGCGGCGACTGCGCTCGGCGTGCTCGGCCCCGCGGCGCGCGGCGCAGCGCTCTCGCTCGGAGTGCTGATGCGCGACGACGATCCGAAGGTGCGCATCGCGTCGGCGCAGGCGATCGACAAGCTCGGCGACGACGTCGTCAAGGAGGTCGTCGACTACCTCGTCGGCGCGCTGCGCGGCGATGCGGATGTCGGCAAGGCGGTCGTGGCCGTGCTCGCGCCGCGCAAGACGCGCGTGCTGACCGGCCTGCTCAAGGGCCTCGAGACCGACGACGAGACGCACGCGCGTCGCATCCTCGAGCTGATCAACGCGCTGCCCGACGCGTGCGAGATCCTGTGCGACGCGTTCGGCTCGCCGGCCGAGAACGTCCAGGTCAACGTCGCCATCGGCATCGGCATGCTCGGCGCGAAGAAGGCGGGCTCGCAGGGCCGAAAGACGCTCGAGGGCGCCCGTACGGGCGGGTTCGCGCGCACGCGAGAGGCGGTCTTCAAGGGCCTCGCGCTGCTCAAAGACAACCCGTAGCGCCTCCCGACTCGCGGCCCCCGTGATCCTGCGAGTACCCGCGAGGGATCGCGTAAGACCTGGCAACTGCCGGCGGCGTTCACCGTGCGCCGGCCTTTGCCACCGCGATTCCGCGCGTTGCCGTTTGTTCGCGTCGCGCGGACCGATGGTTCGGCCGCAAATGGGAACAAATGAAAGGCGTGTCGCGCTGGTTCCTGACCTTGCTCGCCGGCGGCTCGCTTGCCGTGTCGGGCTGCTCGATGGCGCTGTCGGGGCCAAGCCCCGATCGGCCGCGCAACAAGCCGCCGCAGTGCGACACGTCGAAGGGCATGGTGTTTCTCGACGGCCTGATCGCGGGCACGCTCGCGATCACCGCCGCGTCGGTCGCGTCGAGTAACGGCGGCGAGGCGATCCTGCCGCTGATCGGCGCGGGCATCTTCACGGCGTCCGCGATCCACGGCAACAACGTCGTCAACGAGTGCAACCGCGAGATCGTGAACTACGACTCGGAGATGGCGAGCACGCGCAGCGCGCCGGACCCGGATGGCGATCCGCGCGCCGGCGTCGTCGCGCCGCCGGAGATGCGGCCGCAACCGCCGATGGTCGCGATGCAGCCCGCCGTGTCGTTGCCGTCGCAGCCGCCGCCGCAGCTGCAACCGCCGCCGCAGCTGCAACCGCCGCCGCAATCGCAATCGCAATCGCAGCTGCAACCGCCGTCGCAGCCGCAACCGCAACCGCCACCGCAGCCGGCGCCGCAACCGCGGCCGCAGCCGGAGCCGTCGAACGACGGCCCGTGGGGCGTGTTCTGGAAGGAGGCGCCGTGAAGCGCGCACTGCTGATCCTCGCGATGCTGGCGCCGGCCGCCGCGCACGCCGACGACGAGATCGCGAAGGGCACCGTCATCAAGATCGAAGCGGGCGAGGTGTACGTCAGCATCGGCCGCGACAAGGGCGTCGAGGCGGGCAGTGCGCTTCGCATCAAGCGCGCGATCGCGCTGCATCACCCGGTGACCAAGGCGGCGGTCGACGACTGGATTCCCGTCGCGTCGGCGAGCGTGACCGAGCCGGGCGCCGTGATGTCGCGCGCCGTGATCGGTGACGAGGCCGCGCAGATCCAGGTCGGCGACATCGCCGAGATCTACATCGACCGGCCCGATGCGCCGCCGCCGACGCCCGAGCAGCAGCACGTCGATCCGCAGACCGCCGAGGTGCTCGGCATCTTCGCGTCGCAGGTCGGCAAGTCGCTCGACGAGCGGATCGCGGCGTGGGAGCGGTACCTGTCGATGCGGCCGGGCTCGCCGTTCGCGCCGGGCATCCGCCACGAGCTCGACGAGCTGCACTCGCTGCGCGAGCAGCTGAACCCGCCGAAGACGCCGCGCGAGGCGGCGATCGTCCACGTCGATCACGCCTCGGCGCCGACCGCGGCGCAAGGCGAGCCGCTCGCGCTGGTGTTCGTGCTCGATCATCCCGAGCGCGTCGCGAGCGCATACCTGCACTACCGGCCGCGCGGCGCGAAGTCGTATCGCAGCGTGCTGCTCGTCCGCGAGCACGACATCTACCTCCGCGGCACCGTGCCTGCCGACATCGTCGCGCCGCCCGGGCTCGACTACTTCGTCGAGGTCTCGCGGCCCGATGGCCGGCAAGGCGTCGCGCTCGGCACGGCGCGCGATCCGATCGCGGTCACCGTCGAGGAGCCTCCGCTGCTCGACAAGCTCGCACCGCTGCCGATGCGCTCCGGCGTGCGGCTCGCGTTCGACTACCTCGACTTCGGCAACCTCGACAGCCGCAGCGGCGATCGCACCGACCGGCTGATCCACGCGACGACGGACTTCACGTACCGGCTGCCCGGTCATGTCGAGTCGGTCGGCGTCGGCTACGGCGTGTACGCCGGGCAGGGCGGCTACGCGAACGAGACGTGGACGCCCGACAACCCGATGCCGCGCAGCGGATTCCACTACGGCTACGCCGACGTCGAGGTCGGCGACCGCACGCCCGACGGCGTCCACTACTCGGCGGGCGGTCAGCTGATCGCGGGCGTCGGGCGCAACGGGTTCGGCATGGGCGTCGAGGGGCGCGTGCGCGTCGGCGAGCGCGAAGGCACGAACCTGGCGCTGATCGGCCGCACGATCGATTCGGTCGGCTGGCTCAGCGAGGTGCGGTTCGGCACGCGGCCGCTGCAGCAGATGCTGCTCGGCGTGTCGGTCGGAGCGACGAATCAGCCGAACGACGGCGATGTCGGCGTCAAGCTCGGCACCGAGGTCGAGCTGCTCGCGAGCGATAACGCGTCCATCCTCCTGCGCGGCTCGTGGCAGGGCCGCACGATCGATCACGGCGGCCTCGGTGCAGGCGCCGGACTGGGGTTCCGATGGTGAAGACGATGCTGCTCCTGCTCGTCGCGACCGCGACCGCATCCGCGGATCCGGTGCGCCACGTTCCACCCGCGAACGCGCTGGCCGGTGATGCGGTCGAGCTCGTTGCCGAGGCGCCGTCGTCGACACCGACGCTGGTCGCGCACGTGCGCCCGCTCGGCGGCGCGTGGCAGACGCTGGAGATGGTGCGCCGCGATGACGACCACTGGGTCGCCGTCGTGCCGCCGACGCTCGTCGCGCCGCCCGCGCTCGAGTACTACTTCGATGCCGGCAACGAGCACGTGTTCGCGACGCCCGAGTGGCCGCACCGCCTGCAGATCGCGCTCCCCGAGGAGCACGCACGGCGCATCCGCGACACGATCCGCGCGCACGAGCACCGCTCGCGCGTCCACACCGCCGGCGAGTGGGTGAACTACGGCCACACGAACGTCATGGGCACGCGCCTCGACGACCAGTACTACCGGTTCGACGCCGACTTCTCGTACCGGCTGTGGTCGTACCCCGTCGAGGAGATCCGCGTCGGCTACGAACGCTTGCTCGGCACGACGCAGGCCCAGATGTGCCCGTCGACGACGCCGTGCACGAGCGACGCCGGCTTCAAGGTCGGCGGCTGGTTCGAGGTCGGCCTCGCGCCGCTCGAGGGCATCCGGTTCGACGGCCGCGCGATCGTGTTCGCCGCGCAGGACGGCTTCCACCCCGGCGGCCGGCTCGAGGCGCGGCTCGGGACGCTCGAGGGGAGCCACATCGCGATCGGCGGCGAGTACCTCGCGTCGGTCGGCGCCGACGGCTACTTCCGCCTCGGCTGGGCGACCGTGCCGCATCTGCCGATGGCGGCGACCGTCGAGGTCACGAACCTGCCGGCGAGCAATCGCGACCCGGGCGTTCGCCTCTACTACGACGTCGGCCGCGATGTCGGCGGCGGCCTGCGCCTCGGCCTGCGCATCGGTTACGCCGCGCGCACGCAACAGGTCGCCGGATTCACGGGTGGCGCCGGCGCCACGGTGGAGTTCTAGCCATGCGCAGCCTGCTCATTCTATCCATTGCCGCGGGCGCTCTCTGCATTCTCGCGGCCACCGCGCACGCCGGTCACGCCGATCCGGTCGTGCTCGCCGTCGACGGCGGCAACATCTACGTCGACCTCGGCGCCAAGGACGGCGTCGGCGCCGGCAGCAAGCTCGAGCTGCTCCACGAGGTCGTCGCGAAGGATCCGCGCACCGGCGCGATCCTCAAGGATCACTTCGCGCTCGGCACGCTCGTCGTCGATCGCGCCGGCGACTCGATCGCGGTCGCCCACGCCGACAAGGACCTCGTGAAGCGGATCCTCGCCGGCGACAACGTCCGCCTCATCTCGTCGAAGAAGCACTACGTCGATCCGTGGATCGAGGCGGTCGCGGCGAGCAAGGCGAACGTGATCCCGCCGAGCGCGCCGGGCGGCCCCGATCACGCGGCCCTCGCGCGCCAGGCGTGGCAAGACACGCTCGGCCTGCCGCCCGAGCAGCGCATCGAGCGCTGGCAGAAGCTGCTCGCCGACGACCCCGACACCCAGTACCGGAAGTCCGTCGAGGGCGAGATCGGGAGCCTGCAGGGCCAGATCCGTGCGCGCGAGGCTGCGATCGAAGCGGCGAAGCACACCGCACCCGAGGGACGCTCGGTGCGCGTCGTCGATCTCGCGGCGGCGATCGCGGACGGCAACGATGCGCTCGTCATCGCGCCGATCGATCGCGCGGTCCCCGATCACGACATCGAGCTCGCGTTCCTCGAGCGCGTGCCGGTCGGCAAGGCGTGGCTGTTCGCGAAGCCGACCGGCGCGGCCGGCTACACGCGCACCGTCCTGCGCCAGGACGGCGACGCCTACCTGCGCGGCACGATCGCCGCCGCGCTGGTCACCGGCGAGCGCGTCGACTGGTACGTCGAGGACGAGACGGCCCAGCGCCTCGCCAATGGCGCGATCGCGATCGATCGCCCGGTCATCGAGCCTCCGCCGCAGCCGCATCGCTCGCACGTCGACATGCACGTCGACTACGTCGACTTCGACGGCCGCCTGAACAAGGGCTTCGACCAGTACTACCTCGCCGAGGCCGACTTCCAGTATCGCTTCCTCGATCCGATCTACGCGGTGCGCCTCGGCTTCGGCACGCTGAGCGGCACCGGCGGCCCGAAGGACGTGATCAACGCCGACCCGAACGGCTGCGTCGACGGCAACGGCGTCTATCGCTGCCGCCACGTCGAGTTCACGTACGTCTACACGGAGTTCGAGCACGAGCTGCGCCCCAGCGTGCACGTGATGGTGCGCCCGCAGGTCGGCCACCTCACCACCGATACGATGCCCGGCTCCGACGGCTCGCGCTGCCACGGCCGCGACGTCACCGGCTGCGAGCTCGCGACCGGCTTCGGCGCCAAGCTCGGCCTGCGGCTCGGCGACGAGCAGGGCACGAACCTCGCGATCGGCGCCGCGTTCACGCAGCACGTCGGCACGCTGCTCGAGGCCGCGTATCACTGGCTGCCCGCGCCGCAGGTGCCGGTGCAGGTGATGGTGCAGGTCACCGACGAGCCGGTGCCGCAGGACTTCGGCGTGCGCCTGATCGGCGACGTCGGCTATCACGCGGGCGGCTGGTTCTATCCCTCGGTGCGCGTCAGCTATCAGGCGCGCGACATCAACCACGCCGGCTTCTCCGGCGGCGCCGCGATGAACTTCGACTGGTGAGGTCCGCCATGAAAACGCTCCTCGCATTGCTCCTGTTGTCGTCGGCCGCCTACGCGGACGCCGTTCCTCACGCGCTTGTCGTCCACGTGCCGCCAACCGCGGCGACCGCCGGCGCGCCGATCCAGCTCGAGGCGATGATCGACGCCCCCTACGCCGAGAAGCTCGTCGTCCACTACCGCGCGCTCGGCGAGCCGACGTGGCACGACACGCCGTTCGATCGGTCGAGTGCGGGCGGCTGGTACGCCGAGCTGCCGCCGAGCGCCCCACCGGGCCTCGAGTACTACATCGCCGGCACCGACTCGGCCGGCCACGAGGTCGATCACTTCGCATCGCAGTCCGATCCGCACGTGGTCCACGTCGAGGCCGAGCTCATCGATCGTCTCGAAGGCCTCGACCGCGCGCGCCTCGGCAACCTCGACAACGAGGTCTCGCTCGACCTCACCGGCCACGACTTCGGCAACCGCTACGGCCTCGCCGACCAGTACGCACGCGGCGAGCTGACGTACACCCATCGCGTGCTTCGGTCGCTGCACGAGGTCCGCTTCGGCTTCGGCGCGATCGAGGGCAAGACCCCGGACCCGACCGAGCAGATGTCGACGATCAAGGGCACGCGCTACGGCTTCGGCGAGGTCCGCATGCGCATCCACCCGTCCGTCTTCGTCGACGGACGCGTCGGCCTCGCCGTCTCGCAGGACGGCTTCGGCGGCACGACGCGCGGCCAGGTCACGTTCGGCAAGCCCTGGCGCTCGTGCCTGCAAGTCGGCGCCGAGTACATGGCCGCGCTCGGCCCGACCGGCTGGGTGCGCCTCCAGTGGGACACCGCACCGCCGCTGCTGATGGGCGCCTCGATCGTGCGCACGGATCTCCCAGGCGCCGACACGCAGGCGATCGGCCTCTACGTCGCCTACGACGTCGCGTACAAGATCACGGACCGCTTCACGGTGCGCGGCCAGGTGTCGTTCGGCCCGCGCGACGGCGTCGCCCACCCGGGCGCCGGTCTCGGTACCGCCGTGGCTTTCTGAGCCGGAGCAGAAAGAATTACCGCCAAGCAGCCAAGGGGCAGAGAGCCAGCCAACAGACCAACTGTGGGGCGGCCCTCTCTCTAATCGCTCGGCTTCCTCGGCATCTCTGCTTCTTGGCGGTAACTCCGGGAATGCGGCGTGGGTCTGTCGACCGCAGCGGTCCTGCGGATGTTGCAGGTAGTGGGCACTGACCGCGCGCGCAAGTGGTCGTAAGCGCGATGCGAAACGGGCTTCAGGGCTGGCTTGGCGGCTGCAATACCGCGCGGCGTGCGTCTCGCTGCGTTCCTCGTGCTCGTCGGCTGTGCCGGCCACCACATGGCGGCGGGCGACGACCAGGCGGCGCCCGATGCGGCGGTTGGCGAGCCGGATGCGGGCAGCGACTGCGTCGCGATCGACGATCAGCAGGGCGTGACCGTCAGCGCGGGTGCGGCGGGGAACTACGTGCTCGCGATGACCGCGAGTGCGAGCTCGCCGACGAGCTGGGGCGAGAACGGCAACGAGGCGGTCGTGCTCGAGGTCAGCGGCGCCCACGGGCTGATCGGCCATCTGATCCTGCACGAGGGCAAGACCGCGTTCGGGTATGCGATGGAGGTCGGCAAGGTCGACGCGGGCGAGACGCTGACGATCCGGGTGTCGGAGCTGACGGCGGTGAATGCGGTGCGCGGCGCGAGCGTGTGTGGGGCAGCGCTGACCGCGAACGAGGACGAGGGCGTGATCCACGCGCCGATCTATCGGTGGCCGGTGCAGAAGACGTTCAATGACGTGCCGCTCGTCGTCGGGTGGTCGAAGGCGAAGAAGAGCTACCAGACCGTGATGACGAACGAGGACGGTGGGACCGCGGAGCAGTGTGGTGGCGGCGCGAGCGGGATGCAGGCGGAGATCGCGCGGTGGGGGCGGTCGACCGACATCGAGTCGCACTACGGCTACGGCGGGGCGGCGCCGACGTGGGAGCGCTGCACCGGGCGCGTCGATACGAACACCGTCAGCATTCGCACCGAGGATGCGCACCCGATCCTGTATTACGGCGACGGTCACAACCGCGTGTTCGAGAACCGCAGCGGGTATGGCTCGACGTGCGGCACCGGCGCGCCCGAGAAGCCCGACGGCGACCTCGCGGGCTGGAACACGCAGAACCCGTCGAGCGCGCTCGCCGACGATGCGGGCCGGGTCGTCGTGCTGCGTCCGGTGCCGTTCGACCTCGATGCGCTCGGCTACGCGCAGTTCGGTGGCCGGCGCGAGGCGCTGAGCGATCGCTACGCGCCGTGGATCTATCGCATCGCGAGCCTCGAGCTGGCGCGCGAGGGCAAGATCGACAACAGCAAGACGTTCGGGATGAGCCGGTATCTCTACGTCGATGTGCGCGTCGCGGATGTCGGCGGCAGCGGCGACTCGTACTGCTCGCTCACCGTGTCGGGCGGGTTCAAGCTGCGCGCGGTCACGAGCGACGGCGCGGTGATCAGCTCGGGGCAGATGACGTCCGCGTATACCGGCACCGGGCACGACTGGAAGCGCGTCGCGATCGCGCTGCCGGCGGGCGTGAGCGCCTCCGACATCGATCACTTCGTGTTCGACGCCTACGACAACGACGGCATCTACGTGACCGCGATCGGCGATGCGTTCGTGCCGACGAATGCGGGGCTCGCGTACGTGCGGCAGGGTGTGACGCCACTCGCGTACTACGTCGACGACGGCAGCAGCGGCTGCGTGAACGGTACAAACTCGGCAGGGCCGGGCGGCACAGCGTACGAGTGCGTCGGCGGCCAGGTCACGATCGCCAGGTAAGGTGATATAGCCGGGGCGTGATCAGCCTGTCGGTGAACCTCAACAAGGTGGCGCTGCTGCGGAACTCGCGCGGCGCGCAGAACCCGTCGCCTCGCACCGCGGGCATCGCGTGCCTCGATGCGGGGGCGTACGGCCTCACGCTGCACTGGCGCGCCGACGAGCGGCACACGCGCAAGGACGATGTTCGCGCGCTGCGGCAGCTGTGTGCGGAGCGCGGCGCCGAGTTCAACCTCGAGGGCGACGATCGCGAGGAGCTGGTCGCGCTCGCCGCGGAGCTGAAGGTCACGCAGTTCACGCTCGTGCCGGTGAAGCCAGGCGAGATCACGAGCGACCACGGCTGGGAGTTGCCGCGGCAGCAGGGCGTGGTCGCGCCGATCGTCGAGCGGCTCAAGAAGGTCGGCGTGCGCACCGCGATCTTCGTCGATCCGAACCCCGACATGATGAAGGCGGCGGCGGCCACCGGCGTCGAGCGCGTCGAGATCTATACCGAGCCGTACGCGTCGGCGTGGGGCAAGCCGGCGCTCAAGACCGAGCTCGCGCGCGTCAAGGCGACCGCGCAGGCAGCCGTCTCGCACGGGATGCAGGTCAACGCGGGCCACGACTTGAACTTGCGCAACACGCCGCTGCTCGCGCGCGAAGTCCCTGAAATCGTCGAAGCGTCGATCGGGCACGCGCTGCTGGCCGATGCGCTCTACCTCGGGTTGGCCGAAACCGTACGGCGCTACGTGCGCGCGTGTCGCGGCGAAGCGGTCGACGCTCCCGTCACCCAGTAGTATCCTGCGTCGCGATGGTACGCGACATCCTCGAGCTAGGCGGTTCGCTCGGTTTCCTCGACGAGCTGTACGACCGGTATCAACAGTCCGGTGACGTCGATGCGAGCTGGAAGGGCCTGCTCGGTGACGCCCCCCAGAACGGCACGAACGGCAGCCACGGGACGAATGGCACCAACGGCCACAGCGGCAGCAACGGCAACGGCGCCAGCCACGCGCCGCAGCTGCCGAGCTTCACGCGGCCGGGCGCCGTCACGATGTCGCCGATCACGGCGATGGCGATGCCCAGTGTCTGGCCGCTCGTCAATGCGTATCGCTCGCGCGGTCACTTCGCCGCGCAGCTCGATCCGCTCGGCCTGCTCGAGACGGCGCGCGTCGCCGAGCTCGATCCGCAGACCTGGGGCTTCATCAACCCCGGTGTCACGATCGAGCCGACGGGCGTGCACGGCCTGCCGCGCGCGACGGTCGCGGAGCTGATCTCGTATCTGCGCCGCGTGTACTCCGGCTCGGTCGGCCTCGAGTTCATGCACATCTCGTCGCCCGCGCGCCGCAGCTGGCTCGCCGAGCGCATGGAGACCACGCTGCTCCAGCCGCTGCCCGCCGACGTGCGCACGCGGATCCTCGCGCTGCTGATCAACGCCGAGCAGTTCGAGCGGTTCTGTCATACGAAGTATCCCGGCACGAAGCGGTTCTCGCTCGAGGGCAGCGAGTCCTTGATCCCCGCGCTCGACCTCGTGCTGACGCACAGCGCGCGGCTCGGCGCGATCGAAGCGGTGCTCGGCATGGCGCACCGCGGCCGCCTGACGACGATCGAGCAGATCCTTCGGCGCCCCGGGCGCGATCTGTTCGGTCAGTTCGAGGACGTCGAGCCGGAGAAGGCGCTCGGCGGCGGTGACGTCAAGTATCACCTCGGCTTCTCGACGGACCGCACCGATCCGAACGGGCACGCGATGCACGTGTCGCTCGCGTTCAACCCGTCGCACCTCGAGGCGGTCGATCCGGTCGTCGTCGGCCGCGTGCGCGCGAAGCAGACGCGGCACGGCGATGTCGAGCACCGGCGCGTCGTCGGCGTGCTCGTCCACGGCGATGCGGCGTTCGCGGGGCAGGGGCTCGTGCCCGAGACGCTGCAGCTGTCGAACCTGCCGGGCTATCGCACCGGCGGCACCGTCCACCTGATCGTCAACAACCAGGTCGGCTTCACCGCGTCGCCCGCCGAGCAGCGCTCGACGCCGTACTGCACCGACGTCGCGAAGATGCTCGAGTGCCCGATCTGGCACGTCAACGGCGAGGACGCCGATGCGCTCGCGCGCGTCGTCGAGATCGCGTGCGAGTACCGCGCGCAGTTCGGCTCCGACGTCGTGATCGACATGTACTGCTACCGCAAGTACGGCCACAACGAGAACGACGAGCCGGCGTTCACGCAGCCGGTGATGTACGACGTGATCAAGAACAAGCCGTCGCCGGTCGAGGTCTACACGAAACACCTCGTCGGCGAGAAGGTGATCACGCCGCAGGAAGCGGAAGCGATGACGCAGCGCCGCGTCGCCGAGCTCGAGGCGGAGCTCGAGGCTGCACGCGCGAGCAAGCAGCGCCCCGACAACCTCGCGATGACGGCGATGTGGCGCGGCTATCGCGGCGGCATCACCGAGGAGCCCGAGGACGTCGATACCCGCGTCGGCCGTCCGCTGCTCGAGTCGATCTCGCAGGCGATCACCGAGATCCCGCAGGGCTTCACCGCGCACCCGAAGATCGTGCGCCTGATGCAGCAGCGCGCCGAGATGGGCAAGGGCGAGCGCCCGATCGACTGGGGCATGGCGGAGCTGCTCGCGTACGGGTCGCTGTTGTACCAGCACGTCAACGTGCGCATGAGCGGCCAGGACTGCGCGCGCGGCACGTTCTCGCACCGCCACGCGATCATCACCGACATCAAGACCGGCCGCGAGCACCTGACGCTCGGCCAGCTGCATCCCGATCAGGGACAGTGCCGCATCTACGACTCCCCGCTCTCCGAGGCCGCCGTCATGGGCTTCGAGTTCGGCTACTCGCTCGACTATCCCGATGCGCTCGTGATGTGGGAGGCGCAGTTCGGCGACTTCGCGAACGGCGCGCAGGTGATCATCGATCAGTTCATCACGTCGTCCGAGGACAAGTGGAAGCGCCTGTCGGGGCTCGTGCTGCTGCTGCCGCACGGCTACGAAGGGCAGGGGCCCGAGCACTCGAGCGCGCGCCTCGAGCGCTACCTGCAGAACTGCGCCGAGCACAACATCCAGGTCGCGCAGCCGACGACGCCCGCGCAGATGTATCACCTGCTGCGCGGCCAGGTGCTGCGCCGCCTGCGCAAGCCGCTGATCGTGATGACGCCGAAGAGCCTGCTGCGCTTGCCCGCGGCGGTGTCGTCGCTCGACGAGCTCGCGAACGGCAAGTTCCAGCGCGTGATCGCCGACACCGAGGTCCCCGCAGACAAGGTCACGCGCGTGCTGATGTGCACCGGCAAGATCTATTACGAGCTCGTCGAGGAGCGCGCGAAGCGCAAGGACGAGACCGTCGCGATCGTGCGCATCGAGAAACTTTATCCGTGGTGGCCGCATCTCATCGCATCGGCGCTACTCCCGTTCCCCAAGCTCAAGGAGTGCTTCTGGGTCCAGGACGAGCCGAGCAACATGGGCGCGCTCACGTTCGTCACGCCGCGCATCGAGGCCGTGCTACGTACGCTCGAGCGCAAGGTGAAGTATGACTGCGTCACGCGCGTCGAGAGCGCCAGCCCCGCGACCGGCTCGCACAAGGCGCACGTGATCGAGCAGCTCCAGATCCTCAAGCAAGCCTTCGATCCAAGGTAGAATTCCCGCCATGGCTGATCTGGTAGTTCCGCAACTCGGCGAATCGATCTCGGAGGCCGTCGTTGCACGATGGCTCAAGCAGATCGGTGACGCCGTGGCCGCGGACGAGCCGGTCGCCGAGCTCGAGACCGACAAGATCACGGTGCAGCTCCCGTCGCCGGTCGCCGGCGCGCTCTCCGAACAGCGGTTCGCCGTCGGCGCGACCGTCAAGGTCGGCGATGTGATCGGCGCCGTCAACGCGGGCGCTGCCGGCAAGGCCGCCCCCGCTCCCGCTGCGAAGCCCGCGCCCGCCGCGCCGCAACCCCAGCCGACCGCCCAGGGCACCGCTCCGATCGCGGTTCCGCAGGCCGTCTCACCGCAGCAGGCCGCCAAGCCGGTGCCGCCGCCGCCCGCGCCCGCGGCTCCGGTCGCGCCGGTCGCCACTGCTCCCAAGCCGAGCAACGGCGAGTCGCCCGCGAGCGCCTTCGGCGCGAGCACCAGGATGACCGGCGAGCGCGAAGCGCTCGACAAGGATCAGCTGATGAAGCTCACGCCGTCGCAGCGGGCGGCCGCGCGCGAGCACGGCTCGCTGCCGAGTCGCGGCGCCGCGATGCCGGCGGGCCCGTCGGAGGACGAGCGGCTCGCGCATGTCGATCCGCGCGACGAGGTCGTGCCGATGTCACCGCTGCGCAAGCGCGTCGCGGAGCGGCTTGTCCAGGCGCAGCACGAGGCGGCGTCGCTGACGACGTTCAACGAGGTCGACATGACCGCCGTGAACGAGCTGCGCGCGAAGTACAAGGAGAGCTTCGAGAAGGCGCACGGCGTGAAGCTCGGCTTCATGTCGTTCTTCGTCAAGGCGTGCGTCGCGGCCGCGAAGCAGTATCCCGGCCTCAACGCCGAGATCGTCGGCAGCCACATCGTCTACAAGAAGCACTACGACTTCGGCATCGCGGTCTCGACACCGAAGGGCCTCGTCGTCCCCGTGCTGCGCAACTGCGACGAGCTGACGTTCGCCGGCGTCGAGAAGGGCATCGCCGCGCTCGGCGAGAAGGCGAAGACCGGCAAGCTCGCGCTCGACGACCTCCAGGGCGGCACGTTCAGCATCACGAACGGTGGCATCTTCGGCTCGATGATGTCGACGCCGCTGCTCAACTACCCGCAGACCGGCATCCTCGGCATGCACAACATCGTCAAGCGCGCGGTCGTCGTTCCCGGGTCCCGGAGTGAATCCGGGACCCTCCATTCCGGGGGCGACGAGATCAAGGTGCGCCCGATGATGTATGTCGCGCTGTCGTACGACCACCGTGTCGTCGACGGCCGCGAAGCGGTCTCGTTCCTCGTCGCGGTCAAGGATCGCCTCGAGGCGCCGGATCGCATGCTCGTCGAGGTCTGAGCCGATCGCCGCAACAAGATCCGGCAGACGGATTGTCGGGGCAGCGTGATAGCTTGCCGCGATGTCGAAGAGA
>JAFAOG010000109.1 GCA_019237945.1 Deltaproteobacteria bacterium
CCCGAGGCCTACGTCCCCTCGAAGGACCTCTACATCGAGAAGGAATCGACCATCAACGACGAGATCGACAAGCTGCGGCTGTCGGCCACGCGCAGCCTGCTCTCGCGGCGCGACGTGATCATCGTCGCCTCGGTCTCGTGCATCTACGGCATCGGCGAGAAGGACACGTACGCATCGATGACGGCCGAGCTCGACGTCGGCACGAGCGTCGATCGCGACAGCGTGCTGCGCCGACTCGTCGAGCTGCAGTACGAGCGCAACGATGTCGATTTCCACCGCGGCACGTTCCGCGTGCGCGGCGATACCGTCGAGGTGTTCCCGGCGTACGAGGCCGATACCGCGATCCGCATCGAGTGGTGGGGCGATCAGATCGAGGCGATGACCGAGATCGATCCCCTGCGCGGCGGCGAGAAGCGCAAGCTCGACCGCACCGTCATCTTCGCGGCCTCGCACTACGCCACGCCGCAGGAGACGATGCGCCGCGCGATCGAGTCGATCCGCGTCGAGCTCAAGAACCGGCTCGAGGAGCTGTCGCAGCAGGGCAAGCTGCTGGAGCGCCAGCGTCTCGAGCAGCGCACGATGTACGACCTCGAGTCGATCGAGCAGATGGGCTTCTGCTCGGGCATCGAGAACTACTCGCGCCACCTCACGGGGCGCAGCGCCGGCGAGCCACCGCCGACGCTGATGGACTACTTCCCCGAGGACTACCTGCTGATCGTCGACGAGTCTCACCAGACCGTTCCCCAGATCGGCGCGATGTACAACGGCGATCGCTCGCGCAAGGAGACGCTCGTCGAGTTCGGCTTCCGCCTGCCAAGCGCGCTCGACAACCGCCCACTGCGCTTCGACGAGTGGCGCCAGCGCGCGCGCCAGACCGTCTACGTCTCGGCGACGCCGGCGGACTGGGAGCTCAACGAGGCGAAGGGCGTCGTTGTCGAGCAGATCATCCGGCCGACCGGCCTGCTCGATCCGGAAGTCGAGGTCCGCCCGGTGGGGCACCAGGTCGACGATCTGCTCGCCGAGATCCGCGAGCGCACGAAGGTCGGCGACAAGGTGCTCGTCACCACGCTGACCAAGCGCATGGCCGAGGACCTGACCGAGTACTACCGCGAGATCGGAATCAAGGTCCGCTACCTCCACAGCGACGTCGATACGCTCGAGCGCATCCAGATCATCCGCGATCTGCGTCGCGGCGAGTTCGACGTGCTCGTCGGCATCAACCTGCTCCGCGAAGGCCTCGACATCCCGGAGGTGTCGCTCGTCGGCATCCTCGACGCCGACAAGGAAGGCTTCCTCCGCAGCGAGCGCTCGCTGATCCAGACGATCGGCCGCGCCGCGCGAAATCTAAAGGGCAAGGTGATCCTGTACGCGGACAAGGAGACGGCGAGCATCCGCGAGGCGGTCAGCACGACGCGCCAACGGCGCGAGGTCCAGGCCGCCTACAACAAAGAGCACGGCATCGTGCCGCGCTCGACGAGCCGCTCGATCCTCGACGTCCAGCCGGCTGACCCGATGCCGAAGAAGGGCCAGCGCGCGGCGCAGATCGCCGCGGTCGACATGAAGAAGATCGACGACCTCGACTCGCTGCGCGCGGCGATCGAGAAGCTGCGCAGCGAGATGCGGCAGGCGGCGGCGGACCTCGAGTTCGAGCGCGCGGCGGCACTGCGTGACAAGGCACGAGAGCTCGAGCAGCTCGAGTTGCAGATGCGCTGATGCCCCAGACCCGGATGGGCACGAAAACGCAAAAACGCGAAGGGATCGTTTGATGAGGTTCGAGCGCGGGTTCTACGCGATCCTCGATCGCGACGACGAACCGCTGGCGCGGATGCTCGCGGCGCATGCGGATGTTCTCCAGGTCCGGATCAAGCCGGGCGACGCGGCCGACGTGCTGCGCGTGGCGCGGATGGCGCGTCGCGTGTGCGACGAGGCGGGCATCCGGATGTTCGTCAACGACCGGGTCGATCTGGCGATGGCGGCCAACGCGGATGGCGTGCATCTCGGGCAGACGGATCTGCCGATCGAAGCAGCACGCCGAATCGCGCCGCATCTGCGCGTGGGGATCTCGACGCACTCGCTCGAGCAGATGCAGCGCGCGATCGAGAGCGCGCCGGACTACGCGGCGTACGGGCCGGTGTTCGCGACGCGCACGAAGGAAAATCCCGATCCGGTGCAGGGGACCGAGGCGCTCGCGCGTGCGGTGGCGGCGGCGGGGCAGGTGCCGGTCGTCGCGATCGGTGGCATCACGCCCCGCGAGGCAGCGAGCGTGTTCGCGACCGGGGTTTCGGCGGTCTGCGCGATCAGCAGCGTCAACGGGGCGGATGATGTGGGTGCAGCCGCGCGTTGCCTGTGGCGACGCGGTGTTGCAGGATCTGCGACGGGTGAATAGTCGCTGCCTCTATAGCGTCGAACCCAAATAGGAGTTGCAGATGGCCAAGCTCGGAATCCTCGCCTCGATTGCCATGATGATCGGTGCTCTCTCGTTTGCGACGGTGCGCTCGGCGGACGCCGAGGGTGACAGCTGCCAGCACAAGGAGCAGAAGACCGAGATGATGAAGGAGGCGTGCAAGAAGGGGCAGGGCGCCGCCAAGGACGCGATGAAGGCGTTCATGAAGAAGGCGGGCATCAAGAGCTGCAACCAGTGCCACTCCAAGCTCGCGCCGACGTACACGCTCAAGGACGACGCGTACGAGCAGTTCAAGAAGGCCGGCGGAAAATGAGTCGCGCTCTCGCGGCGTGCCGAGGGACAAGCCCTCGAAGTCGCGAGTGACAGTTTGTCCACGCGGGGCGGGGCGCCTCGAAGATCGGCGGCAACTCCTTTAGCCGCTTGTGTTTTTCGGGAGGGGCGCTTATCACTAGCGCCTCACAAGGAGCTCCCCATGAAGAAGATCGCGATCCTGCTCGCTCTCGTTTCGACCCCCGTCTTCGCCGACACGGCGAAGCCCGCTGACAAGGCCCCGGCCGCCGACAAGACGGCGGACAAGGCCCCGGCGAAGACCGACAAGGCGCCGGCGAAGACCGACAAGGCCCCGGCGAAGGATGCCAAGACGACCGACGCGAAGGCGACCGACAAGGCGCCCGCGAAGACCGACAAGGCGCCGGCGAAGACCGACACCAAGGCGACCGACGCGAAGGCCCCGGCGAAGAGCTGATTCCTTCCTGTCTGCGTTGAACGAGGCGCCCTTCCGGCGCCTTTTTCATTTTCGGCGGACGATCCGGACGATCAGGACGAGCACTTCGCCTTGTTCTTCAGGTCCTTCTTGATCGTCGCGTCGAGATCCGACGCCTGCTTCGTCACGTTCGACTTCGGATACTTCGTCTTGATGAGGCCGAGGTACGTGCGCGCCTCCGTGCAGTTCTTGAGCTCCTGCGCGGCGAGCGCGGCGAAGTAGAGGCCGTCGTCGGCGAGATCGCTGTCGGGATACTTCTCGACGAGCTGCTGGTAGGCGCCGATCGCCTTGTCCCAGTCCTTGAGGTTCGTGTAGCTCTGGCCGCGGAAGTACTGGGCGTCGTCGGCGCGGGCGTGCGTCGGGTAGGTCTGGACGAGGCGCTTGAAGATCTCGATCGCGTCGTTGTAGCGCGCGGCCTCGAACGCCTGCGTGCCGAGGCGCCAGAGGTCGTCGGGCGAGCTGTTCGCGCTCGGCTTGCCACTCTCGATCTGCGCGACGCGCTGCTCGAGCGCATCAAGGCGCGCATCGTTGTCCTTGCGGTACTTGTCGAACGCGGTCTTCATGTCGTTGACCGAGTTGTTGACCGCCGTGACGAGGCCGTTCGCGGTGCGGATGTCGGAGCGCAGCCCATCGACGTCGGCGCCGAGGTCGGCGCTGTTGCGCTTGAGCAGCTTCGTAGCGTCGTCGAGCACGCTCTTGAGCTGCGCGATCTCGGTGTCGAGCTCCTTCTGCTTGCTCGACATCTGACCTTGCAGCGTCGTGATGTCGCGCCGCATCCCTTCGCCCTCGCTCTTGGTCGTGGCCCAGAAGCAGCCGGTGAGGAACAGCGGGAACAGCGCGGTCTTTAGTGCCATTGGAACTCCACGCGACGATCCTTGTCGTCGCCAAGGCCGGTCGGCTCGGTCTCGCCTTTCGGCACGACCTGCAGCCGCGCCGGATCGGTTCCGAGGCGCGCGAGGTAGTCGGCGACCGACTGCGCGCGGCGCTCGGACAGCGCGATGTTGTACTCCTCGGTGCCCGACGTATCGGTGTGCCCGACGAGGAACACCGACTTGCCCTTGTTCTGGTTGATGCAGCTGTTGTTCGCATCGAGGCGGTCGCGCTCGCTCTGCTGGATGCTCGAGTCGTCGAACGTGAAGTAGACGGTCTGCAGCGCGCACGTCGTACCGGCGTTGTTCGCCTGGCCGCTCTTGATGCAGAAGCCGTTGACGCAGTCCTCGTCGTCGGCGCACTCGTCGTCCTTCGTGCACTTCTTCGCCTTCTTGCACGCGCCGGCCTGGCACGAGCCGCCCGGCCCGCACTCACCGTCGGATGCACACGGCTTGCACGATCCCGCCTGACAGACCTGGCCGCTCGGGCACTGGTCGTCGTTGATGCACTGCGGTTTCGTCACGCACGCATTCGCCTGGCAGCTCTTGCCCTTGCCGCACTGGGAATCTTCCGTGCACTCGACGCATTTATTCTGCGAGCACACCAGTGGCGACTTGCAGTCCTTGTCCGTCTTGCAGCCAGGCTGCTTTGGCTTGCTGCCGCACGCGCCGATCGCGAAGACCAAGGCGATCGCGACGAGGACCTTTCCCATGGCCTGAAACCTAAATGGGCGCAAGGCGTTAGTCAAATCTGCTAGGTTCGTTCTCCATGCCCCGCAGCACGATCCTCGTCATCGATGACGAGCCCAACATCCTGACGACCGTGCGGCGGTCGCTCGAGCTGGAGGGCTATGCCGTCGAGGTCGCGGGCAGCGGGGCGGCGGGCCTCGCCAAGCTCGTCGAGAAGGACGTCGACCTCGTGCTGCTCGACGTCATGATGCCGGGCGAGACCGGACTGGACGTACTCCCGAAGCTCCGCGCGGCGCGCCCCGAGACGATGGTCATCATGATGTCGGGCAACGCGACGATCGATACCGCCGTCCAGGCGACGCGTCTCGGCGCCTTCGACTTCATCGAGAAGCCGCTGACCGGCGACGTCCTGCAGAAGCGCATCGAGAACGCGCTCGGCTTCGCGCGGCTGCGCACCGAGAACCAGCGGCTCAAGCGCGACTTTGCGATGATCGGCAAGGGCGCCGGGATGAAGGCGATCTTCGACAAGGTTGCGAAGACCGCGCCGTCGTCGGGGCGCGTGTTGATCACCGGCGAGAACGGCACGGGCAAGGAGCTCGTCGCGCGCGCGATCCACGAGCACTCCAAGCGCAAGGACGGCCCGTTCGTTAAGCTCAACTGCGCGGCGATCCCGTCGGAGCTGATCGAGAGCGAGCTGTTCGGCCACGAGAAGGGCGCGTTCACGGGCGCCACGCAGCAGCGCCGCGGCAAGTTCGAGCTCGCCGACGGCGGCACGCTGTTCCTCGACGAGGTCGGCGACATGAATCCGAACGCGCAGGCCAAGGTGCTGCGCGTCCTGCAGGAGAACGAGCTCGAGCGCGTCGGCGGCGGCGAGACCATCAAGGTCGACGTCCGCGTCGTGGCCGCCACGAACAAAGACCTCCAGGCCGAGATCGCGGCCGGCCGGTTCCGCGAGGACCTCTA
>JAFAOG010000119.1 GCA_019237945.1 Deltaproteobacteria bacterium
CGCTTCCGGGCGTGCGGCTCGATCTGCGCCACGCCGCTCGGTCTCGCTCGGCGCTTCAAATAGGGACCGCCCCTAGCGCGTCGTCGGCTGCTTCTTGCCGCACACGATCGGCAAGCGCGTCTTGATCGCGGCAACCTGCTGCTTGAACGCGGCGGCCTTCTCGGCGTCGTCGGTGACCGGCTTGAGCTTCGCGAGCGCGGCGAACGACGTCTTCATCTTGCCGCACTGATCGTCGAGGCCGGCGTCGACGAACGCCTGCACCTTCGGCATCGACTCGTCGGGCACCAGCGAGTACGTGCTGATGCTCTGCGCCTCGCTGATCATGTCGTCGAGCAGCACGTCGCGGCTGTCGCTCGCCTCGACGGCCACCGGCGCCGGCGGCACGTTCGGCAGCACGTAGTTCGCGTACGCGCTGCCGGTGTACAGCGTCGGATCGTAGGCCGGCGGCGTGTACAGATTCGGATCGTACTGCGGCAGAGGCGGCAGCTCGATCGGGTGGTAGTCGTAGTCGTACGTGTTGTGCGAGCTGGCCGCGATGCGCAGGATCGCCGACAGCACGACCGCGCCGAGGCTGACGACGCGCCAGCCCGACATCCCCGAGCTCGACCGCGTCACCGACGGCGGCACGTAGTTCGCGTAGTAATCGGGGCGCGGCGGGGGCGCCGTGTAGAGCTTGTTCGCGGTGCCATCGAACAGCCGGCGTGCACGCAGCGCGAGCAACCCGTGCGCCGCGCTCGCCGCCTTCGGATCCGCCTTCTTGAAGTCGTCGAGCGCAGGCCAGCTCGCGGTGAAGTCACCGACGGCGATGCCATTCGCGAGCGCCTGGACCACCGGCACCGGCAGCTCGCTGGCGACGCCGAGCAGCTCCTGCGTCAGCTGCCACTGCTTGTTCGCCGCCTCGCCCTTGCCGCCCGCCTCGCGCCAGTCCTCCTCGATCGCGAACGCGGCGTTGACGTTGCCGTCCTCGAGCTGCTGGATCAACGTCTTCAGCAGCTTGTCGAATGCCATCGCCGGCTCGGCGGGCTTCGCCGCCGGCATCGACACGACCTTCGCCACCGGCAGCTCCGCCCGAACCTCCGGCTCGTCACGGCGCTCGACCGGATCCCACAACCCGTCCTTGTCGTCTTGGTTCACGGCACGTTTTTGCGCGCTGCGAGCATCTCGATCAAGTCCATTTTTGTGAGGATCCCGAGAACATGGCGATCGTCGTCCACGACGATAGCAACTTCGCCACGTTCGAAGATCCGCGGGAGCTCGCCCGACCCCGCGTGCATGCTCACGGTCGACACCTTGCGCTCCATCACCTCGGCGCACACGGTGTCCTTGTCGACCCGGCCGCTCATCAGCTGATGCAGCAGGTCGCTCTCGGTGAGGATGCCGGCGAGCTTGCCCTTGTCGAGCACCGGCATCTGCGAGATGCCGTGCGTCTTGAACAGATCGGTGGCGCGCGCGACCTTGTCGTTGAGGTCGAGCGAGATCACGTCGCTCTGGCGGCGGCCCGAGGCGCGCATGATGTCGGCGACCGTGCCGACCTCCCAGTCAGCCTTGAAGAAGCCCTGCTGGCGCATCCAGCGATCGTCGGCGAACTTCGTCAGGTAGTTGCGGATCGAGTCGGGCAAGATCACGACGACGCGCTTGCCCGGGCCGAGGTCACGACACACCTGCATCGCGGCCCACACCGCCGAGCCCGACGAGCCACCGACGAGCAGGCCCTCCTGGCGGATCAGCTGGCGCGCGGTGAGAAACGAGTCGCGATCGTTCGACTTGATCCAGCGGTCGACGAGCCGGCGATCGAGCACGTCGGGGATGAAGTCGTAGCCGATGCCCTCGACCTTGTACGTCTTGATCTCGCCGGGGCCCGCGAGGATCGAGCCCTCGGGATCGACGCCGATGATCTTGCAGCCCGGCACCTCGCGCTTGACGACCTTGGCGACGCCGCTGATCGTGCCACCCGTGCCCGCCGTCATCACGACCGCGTCGAGCTTGCCGCCGCACTGATCGATGATCTCGCGGCCGGTGCCTTCCTCGTGCGCGTTCGGGTTCGACGGGTTCGAGTACTGATCGAGGATGTGCGAGTTTGGGATGATCTCCTTCAGCCGCTTCGCGACGCCGATGTGTGACTCGGGCGCGTCCCACGCTGCTTCGGTCGGCGTGCGGATGATCTCGGCGCCGAGCGCCTCGAGCACGACCTGCTTCTCCTGCGACATCTTCTCCGGCATCGTGATGATCACGCGGTAGCCGCGCGCCGCGGCCGCCATCGCGAGACCGATACCGGTGTTGCCGCTCGTCGGCTCGATCAGCGTGTCGCCGGGCTTGATGCGTCCCGCCTTCTCGGCGTCGAGCAGCATCTTCACGCCGATGCGGTCCTTCACGGAGCCACCGGGGTTCATGAACTCGCACTTGCCGAGGAGCTCGCAGGGGAGATCGCGACCGATGCGCGAGAGCCGCACCATCGGCGTATGACCAGTTGCGTCGAGGATCGAGTCGAGAACAGCGCTTCGAGCGTCCATCGCGGGGCAGTCTACAGCAAACGTCGCCGAGCGATGTGGCAGGAAGCCTCGTGTGCAGCCCGCGTACATCAAATCGGTCAGCGGATCTTCATAGAGCGTTCACCGAGCCAGGCCTATCGTCCCCGCCCATGAGAGGGAGCCTGTTCGTCATCCTGTTGATGTGTGCCTGCGGTCCGAGCAGCAACGGCGGCGGGCCGGGTATCGACGCGTCCGGTAGCGGAGGCGGCGGCGGCGGCGGTGGCGGAGGAGGTGGCGGTGGCGGCGGCAGCGGCGGAGGCTTCACCGTCTACGCGCACAGCAACACCGTGCTCTACACGGTCGACCTCATGGCGAAGACGCTCAACGTCGTGGGCAACTTCAACGCACCGGGCAACGACGTGATCACCGATCTCGCGGTCGCGCCCGACAACACGATCTACGTCATCTCGAACACGAAGCTCTACACGGCCGACGCGACCGATGGTCACGTCACGCAGGTCGGCACGCTCGCGGCGTGCGGCATGAAGGGCGTCGCGCTGACGACGCTGCCGAACGGCGAGATCTGGGAAGGCGACTTCAAGGGCGCGCTCTGCAAGATCGACATCTCGGGCGGCACGCCGGTCGTCGGTTCGCCCGTCATGATGGGCAACAACATGGCGCTCGCCGGCGATCTCGTCGGCACCGATGACGGCACCGTCTACGGCACCGCGTACAGCCTCAGCGCCAGCGCGAGCTCGAACAACGCGCTCGTGAAGATCAACATGCAGACCGGCGCGGTCACGATGGTCGGCCAGACCGGTCAGGGCAACCTGTTCGGCACCGCCGCATCGAACGGCCAGATCATCGGCTTCACGCACGACGGCAGCGGCAAGGTGATCTCGATCGATCCGATGACCGGCGCGGCGACGCCGTTCGCGACGTTCAAGGATCCGACGACGATGATGCCGATCTCGTTCGCGGGCGCCGGCGTCAGCTCGCTCGTCGTGGTCATCCAGTAGTACGCTCCGGGCGTGAAGCCCGAGACCCACCTCGGCCAGTCGCCCCACCGCATCGTCGGGCTCGTCGACGGCATCTTCGCGGTCGCGATTACGCTGCTCGTGCTCGAGCTGCACGTGCCCGAGCTCGGCCGCGAGGTCACGGAGGCCGGCCTGTGGGACGCGCTCGTCCACCTCGGGCCCAAGCTCGGCATGTTCGCGAGCGGCTTCGTCGTCCTCGGCACGCTGTGGATCGGCCACCACTTCCAGTTCCACTACATCCGCCGCTCGAGCCGCGCGCTGCTCTGGATCAACCTCGTGTTCCTGCTCGTGATCTCGTCGCTGCCGTTTGGCGTCGCGCTGATCGGCACCTACGGCGCGATGCGCGTCGCGTGCGTCTTCTACGGCACCACGCTCGTGCTCGCGATGACGTGCCTGCTGATCCAGTGGCGCTACGCGGCAGGGCCTACGCGGCGGCTCGTCGACGACGACATCCCGGCCGACGTGCTCGCGGGCCTGCGCAACCGGGTGGTGATGGGCATGGTCGCGTACGGCCTGGGCGTTCTGCTCGCGTTCATCTCGCCGACGGCGAGCGTGATCGACTACGCGGTCACGCCGCTCCTGTACCTGCTGCCGGCGCGGTTTGACCGGCACGTTCGCGCCGAGGGATGATGAGCTGGTGCGACCCGCGATCCTCGCCGTGACGCTCGGCGCGTGCTTCTTCGAGCCGAGCCGGCCGAACGCGAGCCACAGCGACGCGCCGACGAGCGATGGCAGCGCGGGCTCGGGCGGCGGCTCGTGCGTGATGCCTGCGCTGCACGACGACTTCAACGCCGCTGGCACGGGCTGCGGGCCGGATTTCGACGGCGAGAATGCAAGCGTGTCGCGCTCCGGCGGCGCGCTCCACCTCGCGCCTGTGCCGAATTCGCAGTCGCTCGCGGGCTGCACGCAGAGCAACTTCACGTTCACCGACGGCGCGTTCATCAAGCTGACGAGCACGCTGCCCTGGCGCACGACCGCGACGACGACCGCGTACACGCTGTTCGAAGCCGACGAGATCGGGTCGGGTAGCGTCGCGGCGAAGATGGAAGTGACGACCGGGCAGGACAACATGCCGACGATCGAGCTCGACAACGACCAGGGGCAGAACGTGGGCCCGGTCGACAACTTCACGCAACCGGCGTGGCTGCGAATGATGCCGGGCGGCGATGGACAGTCCGTCGTCGGCGACTGGAGCCCCGATGGCCAGACGTGGCGGCCGCTCGGCACCGTGTCGTTCCCCGGCGGGACCGCGCACGTGACCTTGATCATCGGCGCGGGGGAAGGCGGCGGCAACACGTCGACCCCCGGCGAAGCCGTCGTCGACAGCTTCAACGTGTGCCCCTGAACACGCCGTAGTACGACGCGCTGCGGCGTGGTAAGCAACGGCCGATGTCTTCCGTCGACGCCCTTCGTGATCTGCTGGCCCGCCGTATCGTCGTTCTCGACGGAGCGATGGGCACGATGGTCCAGGGCCTGGGCCTCGCGCACGAAGAGCTGTGGCGCGGCGAGCGGTTCAAGGGTCACGCGCATGCGCTCAAGGGCTGCACCGATGTGCTCGCGGTGACCAATGGCGCCGCGATCGAGGACATCCACCTCGGCTACTTCCGCGCGGGCGCCGATATTGTCGAGACGAACACGTTCACCGCGACGTCGATCGCGCTCGCGGACTACGGGCTGCAGGCGCATGTCGCTGAGATCAACATCGCGGCGGCCCAGTGCGCGAAGCGCGCGGCGGAGCGGGCCGAGCGCGAGGACGGCAAGCCGCGGTGGGTCGCCGGATCGATCGGACCGACGACGAAGTCGGCGTCGCTGTCGCCCGATGTCAACGATCCGGGCGCGCGTAGCGTGACGTTCCGCGAGCTCGCGACGGCGTTCGGCGAGCAGGCGCGGGCGTTGATCGAGGGCGGCGTCGATCTGCTGCTGACCGAGACGCACATCGACACGCTGAACTGCAAGGCGGCGCTGTTCGCGTTCGAGGAGCTGTTCGCGCAGGGCGTGCGGCGCGTGCCCGTGATCGCGAGCGTGACGATTCCCGATCGCAGCGGGCGCACGCTGTCGGGGCAGACCGTCGAGGCGTTCTTCAACTCGATCAGCCACAACCACCTGTTCGCGGTCAGCATCAACTGCGCGCTCGGCGCCGAGGACATGCGCCCGCACGTCGGCGAGCTCGCGCGGATCGCGGGCTTCCCGGTCAGCTGCTACCCGAACGCCGGTCTGCCGAACGAGATGGGCGGCTACGACGACACGCCCGAGTCGATGGCCGGCGTGCTCGGCTCGTTCGCGCGCGAGGGCATGCTCAACATCGTCGGCGGCTGCTGCGGCACCCGGCCGGAGCACATCCGCGCGATCCGCGCCGCCGTCGAGACGGTGAAGCCGCGCGCGATCGCGAAGCCGGCGCGGCACACGCGACTGAGCGGTCTCGAGCCGCTGACGATCACGCCCGAGACGAACTTCGTCGTGATCGGCGAGCGCACGAATTTGACCGGCTCGGCGGTGTTCCGCCGGCTGATCAAGGAAGACAAGTACGACGAGGCGGTCGCTGTCGCGCGGCAGCAGGTCGAGGGCGGCGCGAACATCCTCGACGTCTGCATGGACGAGGGCATGATCGACGGCGTCGCGGCGATGCGGCGGTTCTTGAACCTGATCGCCGCCGAGCCCGACATCGCGAAGCTGCCGGTGATGGTCGACTCGTCGAAGTTCTCCGTGATCGAGGCGGGGCTCGAGTGCCTGCAGGGCAAGGGCGTCGTCAACTCGATCTCCTTGAAGGAGGGCGAGGCCGAGTTCATCCGGCAGGCGCGCATCGTGCGCAAGTTCGGCGCGGCGGTCGTCGTGATGGCGTTCGACGAGACCGGTCAGGCGACCGACGTCGAGCATCGCGTCTCGATCGCGAAGCGCGCGTACAAGATCCTCACCGAGCAGGTCGGGTTCCCGGCCGAGGACATCATCTTCGATCCGAACATCCTGACGATCGGCACGGGCATCGAGGAACACGACCCGTACGCGGTCAACTTCATCGAGGCGGTGCGGCGCATCAAGGCGGAGCTGCCAGGGTGCAAGGTGTCGGGCGGCGTGTCGAACCTGTCGTTCTCGTTCCGCACGAACCCGCGCGTGCGCGAGGCGATGCACGCGGTGTTCCTCTATCACGCGATCCAGGCCGGCCTCGACATGGCGATCGTCAACGCGGGTCAGCTCGCCGTGTACGAGCAGCTCGAGCCGACGCTGCGCGAGGCCGTCGAGGATCTCGTCTTGAACCGCCGGCCCGATGCGACCGAGCGCATGCTCACGATCGCGGCGACGCTCGGCGGCGAGGCGCAGAAGAAGGAAGCCGACCTCGCGTGGCGCGCGGAGCCACTCGCGAAGCGGCTCGCGCACGCGCTCGTCAACGGCATCACCGACTTCATCGACGAGGACGTCAACGAGGCGCTCAAGGTCTATCCCAAGCCGCTCGCGATCATCGAAGGGCCGCTGATGGACGGCATGAACATCGTCGGCGAGCTGTTCGGCACCGGCAAGATGTTCCTGCCGCAGGTCGTCAAGAGCGCGCGCGTGATGAAGAAGGCGGTCGCGATCCTCGAGCCGCTGATGGAAGCGGAGCGCGCGAAGGATCCGTCGGCGCGTCAGTCGAAGGGCAAGCTCGTGATCGCGACGGTCAAGGGCGACGTCCACGACATCGGCAAGAACATCGTCGGCGTCGTGCTGCGCTGCAACGGCTACGAGGTCACCGACCTCGGCGTGATGGTCCCCGCGCACAAGATCCTCGACACGGCGAAGGAGCTCGGCGCCGACATGGTCGGCCTGTCGGGCCTGATCACGCCGTCGCTCGACGAGATGATCGGCGTCGCGGCCGAGATGACCCGGCGCGGGATGACGGTGCCGCTGCTGATCGGCGGCGCGACGACGTCGGGCAAGCACACGGCCGTCAAGATCGCGCCGGCCTACTCGGGCTCGACCGTGCACGTGCCCGATGCGTCACTCGCGGTCGGCGTGCTCGGCAAGCTGATGGGCAGCGACCGCGCGACGTACCTCGCCGAGGTCGGCGCGAAGCAGGCGTCGCAACGCGAGGCCTTCCGCGCGGCCGAGAAGCGCCCGCTGCTGTCGCTCGCCGCCGCGCGCGCGCGAGGCGCCAGGCTCGACTTCACGTCGCTCGCGCGCCCCGCGTTCACCGGCACGCGCAACCTCGACCTCGATCTCGAGGAGCTCGCGCGGTGGATCGACTGGTCGCCGTTCTTCCACACGTGGGAGATGTCGGGGCGCTACCCGGCGATCCTCGACGATCCGAAGAAGGGCCCCGAGGCCAAGAAGCTGTTCGGCGACGCACAGGCCCTGCTCGGCCGGATCATCCGCGACAAGCTGCTGCGCGCGCGCGCGACCTACGGCTTCTACGACGCCCGCCGCGAAGGCGACGATCTGATCGTCGGCGACCGCCGCTTCCCGATGCTGCGCCAGCAGGAAGACAAGGACGTCTGCTACTCACTCGCGGATTTTGTCGCGCCGGCGGGCGACACGGTCGGTGCGTTCGTCGTGACGGCGGGCCTCGGCGTCGACGAGCTCGCCAGGAAGTTCGAAGCCGACCACGACGACTACTCCGCGATCATGGCCAAGGCGATCGCCGACCGCCTCGCCGAGGCATCCGCCGAGTGGCTGCACCATCGCGTGCGCACCGAGTGGGGCTACGGCCGCGGCGAGGCGCTCTCGCACGACCAGATCATTCGCGAGGAGTACCGCGGCATCCGCCCGGCGTTCGGTTACCCCGCCTGCCCCGACCACACGCCGAAGCGCACGCTGTTCGAGCTGCTCGACAACGCGAACCACCACGGCGTGCGCCTCACCGAGTCGTTCGCGATGTACCCGACCGCGTCGGTCTCCGGCCTCTACTTCGCGCACCCCGACGCGCGCTACTTCGCGGTCGGCCGCATCGGCCCCGACCAGGCCGACGACTACGCCCGCCGCATGGGCATGACGCGCGAAGAGCTGGCGCGCCAGATGCCGTCGCTGGGCGCCTAGAACCCTGCGGGAAGCGCCGAAGGCGCGTTTCCCGCATGGGTCTGACGAAGCTCGCGCGGCGCGAAGCGCCGGCGCCGGAGGCGAGTCGCGCGAAGCGCGACCGCGAGCGCACGTCAGAAGGCGTAGACCGCGAGCACGAGCATCACGATCGCGGCGCCGAGCGCGGCGATCACGCGCATCCGTCCGCCCTTGAGCTCGCTCACGACCTCGGGTGGCGGCGCGCTCACGGGCGCGATCTGCGCCGTCTGCTTCATCAGCGCGAGCGCCTGCGTATGCCCGCTGCCCAGGCTGAACGCGGCGCGGTCCTCGCCGCTCACGCTGCCGTCATCCGCATAGCGATCCTCGATCGGCAGCAGGTCCGCCGCGCCCGTCCCCTCGGGATCGTGCGCCGCTGCCGCGTCGAGCTCGCCCTTCTTGAACCAGAGCGTCGTCCGGAAGTTCGCCATGGCCGCCGGTTCGGCCGACCGCGCGCGAGGTTTACGTGGTCACGACAACCACACGAGCAGCGCCGCGCCCGCCGATGCCGCGCTCGCCCCCACGAGCGCGGGCACCACCCACCACCGCCGAGGCGCCGCCGGCGCCACGATGTACACCGGCTCCTGAAGCGTGTGCCGAGGCACCCTGCCCGACGCCAGCGCCCGCAGCCGCGCGGCCTGCCGGAACGACCGGGCATCGAGCGTCGCCTGCCCCTCCGCCGTCTCCATCGCCGCGAAGCTCAGCCGCAAGTCGCTCATACCCCCCGGGTCGGCCGCCCCGGCTCGACGTTGAGGGTTTCGCTGGGTAGGCTTGGCTCATGGACGTCAAGATCCGCTACTGCAACTCCTGAGGGTATCGACCCAAGGCTGCCCGGGCGGCAGCCGAGCTGAAGCGAGAGCTGGGCGTCGACGCGGCGCTGGAGATCGGTGGCTCGGGCGAATTCACGGTGTGGGTGGACGGAAAGCGCGTGCTCGAGAAGTCGGGCTGGCGGTTCCCGGGCCCCGAGGACGTGGTGGCCGCGGTGAAGAGCGCGTCGGGGCAGTAGGCCGCGCGGCACCCGGCGAGTACGCGCGCGTCGGTCGGGCGGAGCACCCGCACGCGTGCGGCTGCACCGAAAGAATGCACGGCTGAGCGGAGCACGAGCACGAGCACGAAAGCGCCGAACGGGCGACGAGCGCGCGACAGGGCGGAACACGAGCACGCGACTCAGGCCTCGGTCGGGGGCTCGCCTCGCACGCCGCTTGCGCACGCGCCGCGCCACGCGCACCGCTTCACTCGCAGCCGCGAACGCACATCGCACGCGCGCGTGTCACGGCGCCTGCGCGCGGCGCGCATCGGCCGAGAGCCCCCGACCTTCGGCGCCTGGGAGCACAAGGGGGAGCACAAGGCACGGGCGGGTGCGGTTCGCGCGCACGGGCACGAGCGGGTCTGCGCGCGCCTTTTCTTTCGAGTGTCTGTCGATTCTCACCGTGCTCGCGGGTTTCGCGCGCAGAGCGCGAACCAGAGCGACCGAAACCTGCGTGGTATGCGTGGTGTTTCACCAAGGAGAGTGTCGTGGTCGCGTATGCGTTTCCGAAGCTCGTGATGTCGACGGCGTGTGAGGTCAGCGAGCCCGAGTGGCAGGATGTGCATCGGCGGCTCAAGCGAATCGCGAAGAAGCGCGCCGCGCTCGACCGCGAGGAGCTCGAGCTGATTCGCGCGGCCATTCGCGTCGCGCTGTGGCGGCATGTCGGCAGGACCTCGATCCGCGAGTATCTGGAAGTCGAGTGCGGGTATGGGCCGCATGTCGCGTCGGAGCGCGTGCGCGTGGCGGAGGCGCTCGACTCGATGCCGGCGCTGGAGCAAGCCCTCGGTGAGGGCGCGCTGAGCTATTCGGCGGTGCGCGCAATCTCGCGCGTCGCGACGAATCGCACGGAAGATGCGTGGATCCGCGCGTGCCGTGGCAAGAACCAGCGCGAAATCGAGGAGCTGGTGGCCGAGCGCGAGGTCGGCGATCGCCCGGAGTCGCCGCGCAAGCCGGAGCTGCGCGCGAAGGATCGGACGTATCGCGGGATCACGCCCGCGACCGAGAGCGCGGTCGAGCTGATGCGGCGCGAGCTTCAAGAGGAGCTCGGCGAGCGACTCGATGACAACCAGTTGCTCGCGCTGCTCGCCGAGCGCGCGCGTTGCGGAGGTGCGACGCGCAAGCAGGCGCGAGCGCAGATCGCGGTGACCTTGTGTCCGGCGTGTCAGATCGGCCGGCAGCTCGTCGGCAACCGGCAGGTCGCGCTGCGGTCGGAGGAACTGTCACGCGCGCGGTGCGATGCGCAGTGGATCGATGTCACCGGGCAGCACCGCGCGGTCCAGGATGTGACGCCGGCCCTGCGCGAGAAGGTGCTGCGGCGCGATCATGGAAGGTGTCGCGTGCCGGGGTGTCGGTCGGCGGTGAACATCGAGGTGCATCACATCGAGCCGCAAGAGCTCGGGGGGCCGCACACGATGGAGAACCTGATCGCGCTGTGCGACGGGCACCACGCCGCGCATCATCGCGGCGACATCACGATCGAAGGTCCGGCGGAGTCCGCGGTGATCGTGAACATCGCGGCGGCGAGCGCGGATGCGATTGTCCACGTGGACAATCGGTCTGACCAACCACACGCGTGGCGCGCGGAATCGTCATCGCATGCTCGGCTCGCGGTGCCTCCCGCGACCGGTCTCGTAACCTGCCCGCGGCCCTTGGCGCGAGCGCGCGCGCCGAAGCGATCCTCGCGCTGACGACGCTTGGCTTCGCGAAGAGCGAGGCGCGCGGCGCGGTCGACGATGCGCTCGACGACGATCCGCCGACACTCGAAGAGCTCGTGCGCCGCGCGCTGCGGAGATGTTCGGTGCGGTGACCGCGGCGCGGGTGGTGCGGTGAGCGGCCCGCGCATGCGATCCGGTGAGCGGCGGTCCGCGCGTGCGGTGCGATCAGCGGCCCGCGCATGCAATCCGGTGAGCGGCGGTCCGCGCATGCGATCCGGTGAGCGGCGGTCCGCGCGTGCGGTGCGATCAGCGGCCCGGGTGCGGTGCGCGACCGGCGGCACGCCTTGGTACGGGCGGACTGAGGCGCGCGGCGCGCTAGCGGTTCACGCTGCTCATCACCTGCGCCGGGTAGCGTTCGCCCGCGGCGACGCCCTTCGGCGCCACGGCGTCGATCTTGGCCAGCTCGTCAGGCGTGAGCGTGATCTGCTCGGCGCCGACGTTCTCCTCGAGCCAGCGGCGGCGCTTGGTGCCTGGGATCGGCACGATGTCCTTGCCGCGGGCGAGGACCCACGCGAGCGCGAGCTGGCTCGGCGCGACGCCCTTGTGGGCGGCGAGCGCGGTGATGTGATCGACCAGCTCGAGGTTCTTGAAGAAGTTCTCGCCCTGGAAGCGCGGCGAGAAGCGGCGGAAGTCGTCGGCGGCGAGGTCGTCTTGCTTCTTGATCTGGCCGGTGAGGAAGCCGCGGCCGAGCGGGGAGTAGGCGACGAAGCCGATGCCGAGCTCGCGGCAGGTGGCGAGTACGCCGTCCTCGGGGTCGCGGGTCCAGATCGAGTACTCGGTCTGGAGGGCGGTGATCGGGTGCACGCGGTTCGCGCGGCGGATCGTTTCGGAGCCGGCTTCCGAGAGCCCGATCGTGCGGACCTTGCCTTCGCGCACGAGGTCGGCCATCGCGCCGACGGTGTCCTCGATCGGCGTTTCGGGATCGACGCGGTGCTGATAGTAGAGGTCGATGTGCTCGACGCGCAGGCGGCGGAGCGACGCGTCGCACGCTTGCTTGACGTAATCGGGCTTGCCGTTGATCGCGCGCGCGTTGTTCGGGCCGCGCACGACGCCGAACTTTGTCGCGAGGACGACGCGGTCGCGGCGGTCGGCGATCGCGCGCCCGACGAGCTCCTCGTTCGTGTGAGGGCCGTACATGTCCGCGGTGTCGAGGAGCGTGACGCCGAGATCGAGGGCGCGGTGGATGGTCGCGATCGACTCGCGCTCGTCGCCCGGGCCGTAGAACTCGCTCATGCCCATGCAGCCGAGTCCGATCGCGCCGACCTCGAGGTCGCGTAGCTTGCGCTTGTGCATGGCGGAGACCGTAGCAACAATCGCGGGGATCCGTGCGTAAGCCGTCTCGCTTCGACCAACAGCTCGCGTTGCTCCGCGGCAGCCCGTCGCCGGAGGACGTTCGCGCCGCACTCCGCTCGAAGAACGGCATCCTGGTCGCGGCGGCTGTGCCCCACGGCAACGCTCCGGAGCTGAGCGCGGCGTTCGCGACGCTGCTCGTCGACGCGGTGAAGCGCGACCCGATCTGCCGCGGCAAGACGGCGATCGCGAGGGCGCTGCACGACCGCGACGAGTGGAGCGAGATCTTCGTCACCGGACTGACGCACGTGCAGATGGAAGCCGGGGTTGATACAGCGGCCGAGCTGCGCGGAATTTGCGGGCTCGCGCATGCGCGGTTCATGCGACCGGATGCGCTGGACGTGCTCGCCGAGCTGCTCGCCGACGTCGAGGTTCCAACGCGGATCGCGGCCGCGCAGGGGCTCGGCGATACCGGGCGCGCGGACGCCTCGGCCCTGCTCCGCTTCAAGCTGCGCACCGGCGACGCGCACGGCGAGGTCATCGGTGCGGCCGCATCGGCGCTGCTGCACGTGCAGCGCGAGCGAGCCCTGGCCTTCGTCACCGCACTGCTCGTGCCGCCGCACGACGATGCGATCGCGCTCGCGCTCGCGGAGTCCCGCCTGCCGGACGCGCTGCCGGCGCTTCGCGACTGGGTCGGCCGCACGCTCGCCGAGACGCGCCGAGCGATCGGCTATGTGGCACTGGCGCTGACCCGCATGGCGAACGACGATCTGCTCGCCGTGATCCGCGACGGCGACCGCGCCGATGCACTGGCCGCGGCCAAGGCGCTCGCGACGTTCCGCGATGACCCGAGCATTCGCGATGCGATCCTGACAGCCACACCGCGCGCGCTGCGCGAGGAGATCGACGCGCTGCTAGCGTAGGAAGGCGTCGAGGTCGAACGCCGTGTCTTCTTCGCGCGACTCCATGCCGGCGACGGCGCGCCAGGACTTCGCCTTGCCGCATTCGATGCAGAGGCGGATGTCCCGGCCGCCTTGCTTGCCCGCGATCGCGAAGATCACGACGCCTTGCTGCTTGCAGGAGGGGCACTCGTGGAGCAGCCCATCATCCTGCTTGAAGCCGCGCTTGCGCAGCTTGTGGATGATGTTGTCGAGCTCCGGGATTGGCATCGCCCGAGCGTATCAGTCGCGGTAGCTGCGGTCGATGCGGTCGAGCTTGCGAAGCAGGCCGGGCCACGCAAGGGCGCCGCCGGCTTGCCGCGTCACCTGGCGAGCGGCCATCTGCGCGCCCGCGATGATCTTCGGATCGATCGGGATCAGGTCCGCGGCGGCCGCCTGCGCGCGCAGCTGGATCGTGCACGCGGCCTCGAAGATGTACATGAAGACGAACGCGTCCGCGATCGTCGGCCCGACGGTCAGCAGGCCGTGATTGCGCAGCATCAGGAAGCTCTTGTCGCCGAGGTCGCGCACCAACCGCGGCTTCTCGCCTTCGTGCAGCGCGACGCCCTCGTAGTCGTGATAGCCGAGCGACGCGAGCGCGAAGATTGATTGCTGCGAGATCGGCAGCAGGCCCTGCTTGCTCGCCGAGACCGCGACGCCGTTGATCGAGTGCGTGTGGAGGACGCACTTCGCATCCTCGCGCGCGGCGTGGATCGCGCTGTGAATCGTGAAGCCGGCCGGGTTGATCTCGTACGGGCTGTCGACGACCTTGTGCCCCTCGAGGTCGATCTTGACCAGCGACGAGGCGGTCACCTCGTCGAACGTCATGCCGTACGGGTTGATCAGGAAGTGATGCTCGGGCCCCGGCACGCGCGCCGAGATGTGCGTGAAGATCAGATCGTCCCAGCCGTACAGCGCGACGAGGCGATAGCACGCGGCTAGATCGACACGCAGTTGTCGCTCGGCATCGGTCATCGCTTCGATGGTACATGGAGCCGCCGCGCGACGACCAGCGCCGCCGCGCCCAGGCCGATCGCCGACGCACCGACGATGCGCGGAAACACCGGGAGCGCCAGCGATGCGGCGCCGCCGGCGATGGCAGCTGCACCGGGCAGCCACCAGGTCCGCGTGCGATACGAGAGGCCCACTGCAACCGCGAGCTTGCCCGCGGTACCCAGCATGACGAGGACGACCATGCCGGAATGAATTGCAGGGTCGCGACCAGCGTCTCGTGCGTCAAGTCCGCGACCCGACACGCGTGCGCAAACGGCTACGCGTGGTGGCGATTCACACCCGCGACGCGGGCGTCAGAGGTCAGTACAGCGCTCGGCGCCGGTACGTCGCGCTGTGGATCAGGTGCAGCACGACCAGCAAGATCAACGCGCCGATGAAGGCGACGAAGATCGTGCCGGCAAGCCCGACGAACGGCGCGTGCCAGCCCATGTGCGCGAACAGCGCGCCGCCGATGAAGGCGCCGACGATGCCGACGACGATGTCCGCGAGGAGACCGTAACCGCCGACGACGAGCCCCGCGAGCACGCCAGCGACGAGACCAACAACGAGCCAGGTGACGATGTCCATGATACCCAGGACATCAGCAACGGCCGTGCCGTGCGAGAACCTAGGAGTCCTCGCCCAGGATCCGTTCCGCTTCTTCGAGCTCCGCACGCGCGCGCAGCCGGCGATAGAGCACCACGAGCACGACGAGCGCCAGCGCGCCCACCGCCGTGGCGACCAGCCACACCGCGCGTACGTAGGACGCGTCGTGTCCCGCGAGCATCAGAACACCCGGTCGAAGCCGCCGTCGAACGCGGTTCCGTGCGTACCGATGATCGGCGCCGCGAGCGCGACGAACTGGAGCAGCGCCGCGAGGAACAACGCGACGAGGATCACGACCGCGAGCAGCGATGCGGCCCGCGGCTGGCCGGCCATCCGGCGCGCGACCGCGCGCGCGAACAGGAGCGATGCGGTCGCGAGCGC
>JAFAOG010000279.1 GCA_019237945.1 Deltaproteobacteria bacterium
GCGTGTCGATCCAGCGCGTCGAGAACAAGCCGCCCAACCTCTACGTCAACGGCGAGCTCGTCACGAACGACGCCGACGCCGTCGCGAAGATCAAGGCGATCGCCGCGCAGTCGCAGAAGCCCAAGGCGATCATCGCCGGCGACACCAACGTCGCGTACGGCGGCGTGATGCACGCGATCGACCTCGTCCAGCAGGCGGGCGTGACCGCGATCGCGCTCGAAAACCAGCGCCCCTGAGCTAGGCTCCTGACGTGGCGCGCCCGCTGTACGAAGAGCCGTTCGTGCTCGCGACGGCCGGCACGCTCGCCATCCACCTGCTGATCGCGGTCGCCGGCGATGCGATCGTCGTGACCCATCCGTACGTCCCCGAGCAGGACCCGCCGCACGTCGAGCTCGTCGATATCCAGGTCCCGACGCCGCCGCCACCTCCTCCGCCGGCTCCCGTGCTGCCCGAGGCGCAGGTCGAACCACCGGTCGCGCCGAAGGTCATCCATACGAAGGCGATCGCGCAGCCGCCGCCCGTCGCGAGTGAGACACCTCCGCCGAAGACCGACACGCCCCCGCCGAGCACCGAGCCCGGCGGCGGCCCCGTCGTCGCGATGGATTCACTCGGCCCCGACGCGACGGGTCACGTGCCGGTCGCCGTCGGCAAGATGCCGCAGGGCCGGATCGGCCGCGGCGGCAGTGGCGCCGGCACGGGCGCGGGAAGCGGGTCGGGAACTGGGGATGCACCGGCGCCGATGAGCGTCGCGACGATCAAGACGCGCGCGCTCCCCAGGGGCGACTACGGCTACATCGACGCCAGCCGCGACTACCCGACGGAGGCCAAGCAGCTCGGGATCGAGGGGCCGGTCCGCGTGCGGCTCATCGTCGACGATCTGGGCAAGGTGACCCGGGCGACCCTGCTGCCGCCGGGGCTCGGCCACGGTCTCGACGAGCTCGCGCTGCGCAAGGCCAAGGAGATCCAGTTCGAGCCGGCGCGCGATACCGAAGATCACCCGGTGACGAGCGTCGTCGTGTGGACCTTCAACATGACGCTGCCGAAGTAGTTTACAATTCTCCCTAATGCGCCAACTCAGGGGACCGGGGGCGGTCCTTTTCGGGCTCGTGTTGCTGCCGGCCGTCGTGCACGCACAGTCCGCACCGCCATACGACTCGGCGATCGACGTCCAGAACTTCAACTACTCGATCGGACCGAAGCAGTTCTTCACGGTCGATAGCGCGGACATTGCCGACAAGAAGCAGCTCGCGCTCGACGCGGTGATCACGTTCATGAAGGACCCGTTCGTCGTCTACAACACGAACGGCGCCTCCGACCCCAAGATCATGGGCACGCGCGACACCGTGATCTCGACGATGACCGCCGCGCAGATCACCGGCGCCTACGGCATCAACGACAAGCTGCAGATCGGCGCGAACCTGCCGCTCGTGTTCTCCGAGAGCGGCAACGGCCTCGATCCGAACACCGGCATGGGCGTCATGGGCGGCATGCAGGTCACCGGCCTCGGCGATCTGCTCGTCGAAGGCAAGTACAAGCTCTACGACAAGAACCAGCTGCGAATGGCGGGCATCGGCGGCCTGACGTTGCCGTCGAGCTTCGGCAGCGACGGCAGCAAGTTCCTCGGCGACGATCTGCCGACGGCACGCGGCCGGTTCGCGCTGACGTACACGACCGGCCCGCTGACGATCGGCGCGACCGCCGGCTTCATCCTGCGCAAGCCGCGCACGATCTACGCGAGCACGATCGGCGAGCAGTGGACGTTCGGTGCCGCCGCGAACTTCGCGATCACCGACAAGTTCTCGCTGATCGCCGAGGGCTACGGCCGCACCGGCATGACGAAGTTCTCGCTCGATCAGTCGCCGATGGAAGCGATCGGCGGCCTCCGTCTGATCGCCGCCGGCAAGCTCGCGATCACGCTCGGCGGCGGCGCCGGCCTCGATCAGGCGATCGGCGCGCCCGACGCGCGGTTCTTCGCCTCGGTTGGCTACGCGCCTGACACGCGCGACACCGACCACGACGGCATCCCCAACGACAAGGACAAGTGCCCGCTCGTCGCCGAGGACAAGGACGGCTTCGAGGACGACGACGGCTGTCCCGACGACGACAACGATCACGACGGCATCCTCGACTCCGAGGACAAGTGCCCGAACCAGGCCGAGGACCACGACGGCTTCGAGGACGACGACGGCTGCCCCGATCCGGATAACGACAAGGACGGCATCCTCGATCTCGACGACAAGTGCCCCAACGATCCGGAAGACGGCAAGCCGCCGTTCCCGAAGGACGGCTGCCCGGCCGACAAGCGCGACAGCGACGGCGACGGCATCCCCGACAGCGCCGACGCGTGCCCGCAAGAAGAAGAGGACATGGACGGCTTCGAGGACGGCGACGGCTGCCCCGACCTCGACAACGACCACGACGGCATCCCGGACGCGCAGGACAAGTGCCCGCTGTGCCCCGAGGACAAGGACGGCTTCCAGGACGACGACGGATGCCCCGATCCCGACAACGACCACGACGGCATCCCCGACGCGCAGGACAAGTGCCCGCTCCAGCCCGAGACGTTCAACGGCATCGCCGATGAAGACGGCTGCCCCGACAGCGGCGGCATGGAGTCGGTCGTCAAGCTCGACGGCGATCGCCTCGAGGTGACGAAGGTGCCCTCGCTCGACGGCCGCAACCTGTCGCGCCAGGGCGAGATCATCGTCGCGCAGATGGCGCTCGCGATGAACAGCGCGCCCGAGGTCACGAAGTGGCTCGTCGCTCTCGGCCAGCCGAACGCGGGCGACGCCAAGCGCCTCGCCGACGCGGTCCAGAAGGAGCTCCAGAAGCGCGGCGTGCAGAACCTCCAGGTGATCGGCGCGACCGGCACCCCGAAGATCGGCGCCGTCGTGCAGGAGCGCGCGGAAGGCGGCACGCCGCCGCCGTTCTGCCCGGCCTCGCTGCAGGTGAAGCCAGACCCGACGAAGATCACGCCGAAGGCGACGATGAAGGATCGCTCGATCGTGTCGCCGCCGGCTGCTCAGCCGCAGGCGCAGCCAAAGCCCGCCGACAACAAGGGCTCCGGCGACACCGACATCGACATGGGCAACTAAGGGGTGCGCTGCCCGGTGATGACCTTCGGGGCATCGCCGAGCTCGAGCGCCTGGATCGGGCCGTCGTAGAGCCTCGCGAGCCCGACGTCGATCCGCCACAGCGCGCCGTCGCACTGCGCGTTGATGCCGGCCTTCTGCACGGTGTGGGCGACGACCATCCGCTTCGCGCCGACCGCGGCGAGGACCTTCTGCAGCTGCGCGCAGTCGACGGTGTCGCCGCCCCACGCGCGCGTCCACACCGGGCTGTCGTCCGACGTCAGCGCCGCCGGCGGCGTCGGCTCCTGCGCGTCGAGCCAGCAGCGCGCGTCGTGGTTGATCTGATCGAGCGCGTCGGTCCAGGCCGGCAGCACGCCGGCGTGCGAGACCAGCGTGTCGCCGACGATCGCGATCACGTTGTGCTTCGCGAGCCGCTTCGCCCACACGCCGCCGGGGCCGAGCTCGTGCTCGCGATCGCCGTGGAAGTCCTTCATGCCGCCCGGCGTGACGTAGCGGAAGTCGTGCGCGGCGTTCATCAGCTCGTGGTTGCCGAGCAGCTGCACGACCTGCCCGCCCGCCTTTGCCGCCTCGCCGTCGAGCCGCTCGAACAGCGCGAGGATCTGCGACTCGCCGTCGCCGCGATCGAGCATGTCGCCCGCCTGCACGAGCGTGGCGGTGCCGCCGCTCCAGTGATCGCTCGCGTCGATCAGGCCGGCCGCGCGAAGCACGTCGCGCGTCGCGCCGAAGTCGCCGTGCAGGTCGCCGACCGCAACGACGCGCCCGCGCGGCTCGACCTTGAGCGGGAGCGCGGGAAGCGAGCACCCCCGCGGCGCCGGTGCGATCGGTGGCGGCGGCGGCGCCGGCGTCTCGTGGTGCTTGCGGTCACACGCGGCGGTAATCGCTAGCGCCGCTGTAAGCGCGGTGCCGATGCGCCGTTCGAAGGGCATGCGTGTAGTTACCATGGCCGTCTTGCTCGGCGGCTGCGCGATGGGCGGCGCGATGCATCAGGCGACGCTCGTCGGCCAGTGCGCCGAAACCGACGCGGCCTGCTCGCGCCGTCATCCGCTCGCGCCGCTCGCCGTCGGTGCGCGCTTTCACCCTGACGTGTCCGCCGAGATCGCCGGTACCTCGACGCCGAGCCTGCGCCTCGAAAGCGCGGCCCCGGATATCCTCTCCGTCGAGGCCGGCGATCTCGTCGCCCGCAAGGCCGGCGCGGCCGCGGTGCTGATCTCGACCGACGACGGCTCGGTCGTCGACTTCGTGCACGTGTGGGTCGCGCCGGTCACGCACATCACGCTCGCGAAGCGCGACGGCGAGCGCGTCTCCGGCTCGCTCGGGCTCGCGGTCGGCGAGGACGTCACGATCGATCCGGCGCTGTGGAGCGGAGCGCAGCGGCTCTCCGGCGACGAGGACCTGACGTGGACGGTCAGCGACGATCGCGCGCTCGCCGTGCTGCGCGATGGCTCCGCCGGCCGCCGCCGCCTCAAGGCGCGCGCCCCCGGCCACTCGACGATCACCGTCGCGCTCGGCGACTCGAAGGCCATTCTCGACGTGGAGGTCGTGCCATGAAACACGTGCTCCTGCTCGTGGCCCTCGCCGCCTGCAACCCGACGCTGACCGTGCAGTCGCCGCAGCCGCCCGGCCGCATCGCGCGCATGGATCCGGTGCGCACGTTCTGGGGCCTGCAGCGCTACCGGCTCGAGCTGTCGCGCGGCGTGGCGATCGCGCTGACCTGCGACCTCGACGGACCGTGCGAGCACATGCAGGTCGTCTCCGACGACCCCGCGATCGCGGAGGTCCGCCCGGCGTCACTCGGCGTGTTGCAGCAGGGCGGCCTCGACGGCGAGCAGACGAGCGCGGCGCTTGTCGTCGTCGGCAAGGCTCCCGGCGCGACCCGCCTCCATGTCCGCTCCAAGGGCAAGGAGCGTGATGTCGTCGTGACGGTGGTGGCCCCCCCCGAACCTGGGGCGCTCACTGCGGCACGTTGACCCGCCCACTCTGGTAGCACCGACGCGGCGCGCCGCCGTGATTTCCGGGCCTTGGCGCGGCCTGCGCCTTGCTCCTACGTGGAGGGAGCACATGCTGGCTGGAATCGAAACTGCGGTCGCCTTCCTGATCATCTTCGCGACGATGAGCCGCGTCTTCGTCGACGACGAGATCGCCTAGCGAACCGTCACCGCTCGGGGGCTGCGACCGCGTCCCACCCCTTGAGCGTCGCGAGCAATCGCGCGTCCTGCCAGACCCACGTGGTGCCGTCGTGCTCGCCGGCCCACAGCGCGCCGCCGAGCGAGAATACGCGGTCGTAGGTGTGCGTGCAGCTCTCGAGGTAGACGACGCCGTGCCGTCCGCCGGTCGACAGCGCATCGAGATCGAGGTCGAGGTCGATGTCGTCGGAGCCGCCGGAGCCCTGGCGCGGCATCGGCATCGGCGTCGGCATCGGCAGCCCGCGATAGTCGGTGTCGATCTGCGCGATCGGCGGCGCCGTCCGCATCCACGTCACCTTCGCCGCCGACCAGATCTCGGAGAACCACATCATCCGCTTCGCGCCGGGGCCGGTGCAGCTCACCGCCTGCAGCGTGCCCATCTCGGTGTCGTGCGGGCGCAGGTGCGTCGTGTAGCCGGCCGGCGGCGCGGGCAGCGGCGCGAGCACGTCGGGCCGCACCGCGAGCACGCTCGCATCGACGAGCTGCGGCGCATCGCCATCGACGCGCAGCCACGCCTTGCCGATCCCGACGAGCACCTCGCCGTGCGCTCCGAGCGCCAGGCTCGGTACCGGGTACACGGTCGCCGGCAGCTTCCAGTCCGCGGGCGTGTACTGCTTCGTCGCGACGGTCTTGCCGTCGACGATCTTCGCAACGGTGACGGTCTTCGCGTCGTGGTCGGCGAGCCACAGCGTGTGCGCGTCGCCGAGCAGGAAGGACGGCGAGGTCGGCGCCGGCACGCTCCACAGCTTCTTCGGCTTCTTGTCGATCGCGGTGACGACGACCTTGTCGTCGACGAGCGTCGCCACCACCACGACCGCCGCGAACATCCCCCGAGCTTAGGCCGGCGGCGCGTTCGATACCAGGCCGACGACGACCGTGATGTTGTCGTCGCCGCCGCGGTCGTTCGCGAGCTCGATCAGCTTCTGCGGCAGGCTGCGATACCAGGTCATCGCGATGATCCGCTCGAGCTCACCGTGCTCGACGTAGTTCGACATGCCGTCCGAGCAGAGCAGGAAGCAGTCGCCCGGCGAGACCGGGACCGACTTGAGGTCGGCGTCGGTGTCGCGCTCGAAGCCGATCGACTTCGTGATCACGTGGCGGAAGCGCGAGGACTTGGCCTCGGCCTCGCTGATCGCGCCGGCCTTGAGCTGCTCGGCGATCCAGGAGTGGTCGTCGGTGAGCTGGCGGAGCTGGCCGTCGCGAAACATGTAGCAGCGCGAATCGCCGGCGTGGACGACGTGCGCCTTGCCCGCATGCATCAGCACGGCGGTCAGCGTGGTGCCCATGCCGCGGAGCTCGGGCTTCTGCCACGCGGCTTCGAAGATCTGCGACGACGCGCGCCGCACGATGCCGCGCATCAGCTCGAGCGCGGGCGAGAAGATCAGCGCGGCGCCGCCGGGCGGCAGGACCTCGTCGGTGCCGGGGATCGTCGGTGCGAGGTCCGCGGTCTGGTCGGGCGTGTCGGCGATCGCGGGCATCTCCTCGGTCACACGGACCGCGATGTCCTTCTGCTTGCGCACGGCCCAGTCGAAGTCGCCGCGCGCATCGCCGAGCTCCTTCGCGAGCAGCTCGACCGCCATCCGTGACGCCGTCGCGCCGCCCTGGTGACCGCCCATGCCGTCGGCAACGGCGAGGATGCCGGTGTCGGGATCGACGAGGTAGCTGTCCTCGTTGCGCTCGCGCTTGCGCCCGGGGTGGCTCTGCCCCCACGCCCACAGCCGCATAGACGCTACTGATACTCCGCCGAGCGCTCGCTGATGTTGCCGTCCTCGCAGCGGAGCAGCTTGCCCTTGCCGTCGAGCTTGGTCAGCAGCGAGACCGGGCGCGTCCACAGCTTGGCGG
>JAFAOG010000576.1 GCA_019237945.1 Deltaproteobacteria bacterium
CGCTGTTCGGCAAGGGCGCCGGCGCGCTGCCGACCGCGACCGCGGTGCTCAGCGATCTGATCGAGCTCGCGCAGGACAACAGCGTCCAGTGGCCCGAGCCGCGCGCCGGTGCGTTCGTCCCCGCGCCGCCGCGCCGCCACTACGTGCGCGTCTCCGCCGAGCCGCATCCCGGCCTCGTCCGCCGCGTCGAGAGCCTCGTGCGCCGCGCCGGCCTATCCGTGCAGAACCGCGCCGCGCGCGGCGAGCCCTTGATCACGCACCACGGCTTTCTGATCTCGCCGTCCGATGACGCGACGATCGCCGCGCTGGTCGATCAGCTGCGCGAGCTCGGCCGCGTCGAGCAGACGCTGTGGTTCGGAGTCGCCGAATGACCCGGCCGCGCCTCGAGACGATGAGCGCGACGACGCGCGCACTCCACGACGCCGTCAACGCGAACGCGCCATTCCTGCATCCCGAGCGCCGCACGATCCAGCGCGACCTCGTCGACTCGACGAACGTCGTGTCCTGGCAGGAAGCGAAGGCGCGGTTCATCGCGCTCGGCGACGGCGCGTGGTCCGAGCTGCCGCACCTCTACGCGCGCTACGGCACGCCGGGGACGGCCGACCTGATCGCCGAGCTGCGCCGCCTCGAGCACGCGACGTGTGGCTTTGTCACCGACTGCGGCATGCAGGCGGTCGCGCTCGTCGCCGACGTGCTGCTGACCCACGGCGCGCACGCCGTCGTCATGCGCCAGGTCTACAACAAGACCCGCTCGTTCTTCGAGGCGAGCGCGAAGCGCGTCGGCGGCTCGATCGCGCTCGTCGACGACGGCGACCTCGATGCGCTCGCCGCGGCGCTGCGCCCCGAGACCCGCTTCGTGTTCGCGGAGACATATACGAATCCGCTCACGCGCGCGCAAGACATCCCCGCGCTCGTCGAGCTGACCCACCGGATCCGCGGCGCCCGCCTCGTCCTCGACACGACGATCGTCTCGCCGTGGGGGCTCCGTACGCGGCCGCTCGATCAGGGCGTCGATGTCGTCGTCACGTCGATGACGAAGTCGGTCGGCGGCCAGGACACCGCGCTCGGCGGCTACATCGCGACGAACGACGCCGAGCTCGGCAACCAGGTGATGGATCTGATCGCGATGCGCGGCGGCATCCTCGATGACGAGCGCGCCCGTCGCGTCACCCAGAACCTCGCGCTCGCCGAGAAGAACCACGCGCGGCGCTGCGAGACCGCGACCAAGGTCGCCGCGTACCTTGCCGCGCATCCTCGCATCGAGCGCGCGTTTCATCCGTCGCTCGCCGATCACCCCGACGCGGCCGTGATCGCGCGCGACTATACGCGCCCGGGCTCGCTGCTCGCGTTCCGCGTCCGCGACGTCGACGAGGCCGGCCACGGCGTGCTCGCCGATCGCCTCGTGTCGACGGGCGTGCCGCGCTACGCGCTGTCGTTCGACGGCCTCGTCACGAAGGTGAACCATCACAAGACCGTCTCCGAGTACTTCACGCCGCCCGATGTGGTGAAACGCCTCGGCATCGATCGATTGATCCGGCTTGGCATCGGGCTCGAGGACGCCGATGATCTGATCGCGTGTCTCGACTGGACCCTACAGCCAACCGCATCGTCCTGAGACCGCGGTTCTTCGATCGCGAGTGCGTCGTGCTGCTCCTGCTGCCGGCGCTCGGCTCGCTCGTGCTCGTCGGCATGCTGCTGACCACGAGGTCGCGCGCCGAGACCGTGCATTGCGATCGCGCAGCGAACCTGTGCACGTACTTCTTCCCGGGGCCGTTCAACGGCGACACGTACACCGACGCGCTCGCGAACTGGAAGTCGAGCAAGGTCGTCGCGCGCAAGAGCGCCACCACGTGGAAGGTCGAGCGCGGCACGACCCCGCTGTGGCTCGGCAGCGACACGCAGGACGCCGCAACGATCGCGCTCTACCAGCAGCTGTCCGCCGACCTCCAGGCGTTCCTTGGCGATCCGGCGCGCGCGACCTACGACGCCTCGATCCCGCCGCCGCCGAAACGCTACGCCGGCTTCGTCTTCATCGTGCTGTTCGGCGCGCTATGCGGCTTATACGGGTTGCGGTGGTGGCGCGGCTGGTACACCGAGCTCGCCCTCGATCCCGCGCAGCGCACGATCGCGATCCATCGCCGGCCGATGTTCTTCACCGGACCGCGCACGGTGACGCGCCCGGTGCGCGAGCTGAAGCTCGTCGAGGCGATCGAGAACCGCTACGTCGGTCGCGGCAATCGCGCGAAGTTCGCGCACTTCGAGCTGCGCGATGCGGCGAGCGGCAAGCGGGTGTTCAAGTACCTCGCGTTCTACGATCGCAAGAACCGTGCGCAGCTCGACGGCGACATGGAACTGCTCGCCCGGTTCTTTCGCGAGGCCGGCGCTCCGACGTAGCATGGACTGATGGTGCGGAAGCGGATGGTCGCGTTGGCGCTGGTGAGCGTGGCGTGTGGCAAGAAATCGACGACGCCACACGGCGCGGGTTCTGGCTCTGGATGGGGCTCGGGCGTTGATGTTGGCTCCAGGTCGGATTCGGATTCGGACTCGGGCTCGCTGCTGGGATCTCTCGCAGGCTGCGATCCCGCGAAGCCGGTGACGAAAGATCAGGCGCGGGCGTGGTTCCGGTCGACCGACGGCAAGGTCGGCAGCTTCTCGATCGAGGATCACGATCTCGACTTTCGCGACGAGGGCGAGGGCATCTACGAGCTGGGTGCGGATCCGTGCTGCGACATCGGGCACCTGACGATCGCGTACTTCTATGCGTGCAAGGTCTACAGCACCGAGCGTCTGGCCGTTCACGACCTGCTCATGACGCGCGGCTGGGCGTCCGCGACACCGGCGACGCGCGTCGAGCTCGCGAAGGTTGTCGATCGGGTGACCGGGGACCCGCTCGCCACTGCGCCGAAGGACTGGAATCCATACAAGCCGTTCACGGCACCGACGGCCGAGGCACAACCCGACGGCACGGTGAAGCTCCGGCGGTGGGTTCACCGCCCGAACTGCGGCGGCCAAGGCTGCGCTCCGACGTTCGCGTTCGAGGAGACGCTGTGCGGCAGCAACGGACTCGGCTCGTCGAAGACGACGGACGAGTATTCCGAGGAGCCGAAAGGCTATCCCGACCCCACCGTGCTCGCGTCGTGCGATCCGACGAAGCCGCCATCGAAGGACTACGCGCACGCGGTCTACCTCGCGGCGCACATATCGAACTTTCCGTGGGAGGACGAGGAGCTCGAAGACCTCGGCCATGACATGTGGCTGCTCCGTCCGCCGCGGAAGTCGCCGGCCCAGTACCTGTGGCACTGCAAGCATGCGTACGAGGCGGACGAGCTGCTCCCCGCGGTCGAGGCCGCCGAAGGTTGGGACAAGGCCGACGCGCAGAAGCGCGCCCAGCTCGCGCTGATGTTCGACGGCTGGCGTCATCACGTGGTGACGGCGCAACCCGCGACGTGGGACGCGACGCACGCGTTCGCGCCGCCGACAACAACGCCGCTGCCCGACGGCGGCATCCGGCTCGCGCGCTGGTACGCGAACTTCTCGGACGACAGCTCCGCCCTGCCGAGGTATTACCGCGAGGAGCAGGAGTTTCAGGCGGACGGCAAGCTCGGCGCGCGCAAGGTGCTCGACCAGTTCCAGCCTGCGCCGGCTCGCTAGAGCAGCTGACCGAGGCGCGGGTTCTGGGTGCGGCGCCAGAGAAAGCCGTCGAGCACGTAGTGCGTGAGCTGCGGCGTCGCGAGCAGCGGCGCGAGGATCAGCGCGGCGCCGCCGACGTCGAAGCCATGCCCAAATAGCCACGCGCGGTCGTGCCAGAACGCGCGATCCCAGAGCAGCTCCTCGGCGTACGCGACGAGCCACAGCGTGCCGAGGAACACGATCACACCGCGCGCGACACGGCCACCGAGCATTCGCGCGCCGAGGCCGGCCGGCGCTTCGCGAGAGGCGGCGCGCGCGTAGAGGAAGACGAGCACCATGTACGGGATGCCGTGGACGAACACGTTCGTCACGGTGAACGCGTAGTCGGAGCTCGTGACGACGATGCCGACGTACCAGCACGCGGCGGTGGTGGCGACGACGAGGTGCTTGCCCCACGATACGGGCCGCTGCCCGAGCGCGCGGATCACGTAGGCGGCGAGCACGCCGGCGTAGGCGATGCCGGTCGCGGTCGCGAGCCAGTGCGGCAGACCGGCGACGAAGTCACCGTCCTTCATCCACGCGAACGGGCGCGGCAGGTGCGCGTGCCACCACACGAGCGGATAGAGCGTCGCGAGGTAGATCGTCGCGCCGTCGAGCAGACGCCCGCCGCGCTCGCCGTTGCGCGCGCGATACAGCATCACCCAGCCGTACTGCTGGCGGATGAAGTGGAACACGGCGAGGTACGCGATCGCGCGCCAGAACACGCCCTCGCCCGCCGCGTACAGCGCGAGTGCGGCCGCGAAGCACAGGATCGGCGTGCCGGCGTAGAGCGCGGGCCGCCGGCGCAGCTCGACGGGATCGAGATACACGACGAACGTCGTCGACCACACGTGCGCGACGTCGACGAGCAGCACGCCCGTGATCCACGTCCATTCGGGGGACTCGCCGCCGCGCGGCGCGACGAGGACGAGCAGCAGTGCGATCAGTGCGGTGCCGCCGAACGTCGCGGTGTCGA
>JAFAOG010000014.1 GCA_019237945.1 Deltaproteobacteria bacterium
GGCTCGGCTCGAGCTCGAAGCGACGTGTGCGCGTCTCGGCGGGTTCCCGTGCCGGATCCTCGCGCTCGGCGGCGAGCGAGGCACGTTCGCACCGATGCCACGCGCCCGGATCGCCGAGCTGATGAAGCAGGCATGCGACGGCGGTGACGACGCGGCCTGCGGCACGCACGCAACGGTCGGCGAGACGTTCGATCCGTAGCGGCGTGCGCGAACGCTACGCGTGAGCGACGGTTCGCACGGACCGCGGCGACTCGGGGACGCGCTCGCGACGCCTGCGGCCGCGTCTCCGAAAATTCGCATGACATGCTCATGCGCTGCGATCCGTGGCATGCCGGCTGCTGAAGGGGTTGGGGCATAGGAGGAATGAAGATGACGAGACTCTCCATCGGAGTCGTCGTCGTGCTCGGTGCCTGTGCGGCCGACGAGCACGCGGCGGTGACCAGCAACGCGATCACGTCCGGAACGGCCATCGACTACGCGGAGGACTGGCAGACGCACTGGTACGCGCCCGATACCGGGCAGCGCGGCCCCAACACGTACTCGCACAGCGGCGACTACGTGTACTGGGCCGGCGACGACAGCGCGCACCCCGCGCAGTACGAGGCGGTCTCCGACTGCTCGTACTTCGTCGACATGACGATGGAGAAGGCGTACGCGTGGACGCCGGCGAGCCTGGCCGCGTGGCTGTGTCCGAGCGACCTGCCGTGCACGCGTCCGCTCGCGAAGCACTACTACAACGCGGTGATGCACAGCTCGAACTTCAGCGTCGTGCCGAAGGTCGCGCAGGTGCAGCGCGGCGACCTGATCGCGGTGCTGTACAACAGCCCGACCAACGACGCGCACAACTTCTCGGGGACGGGCGACACTGGGCACGTCATGTGGGTCGACTCGGCGCCTCGCTCCGCGGGCACCGCGACCGACGCGGGCGGCGCGACGATCTATCTGTACGACGTCGACGTGATCGACTCGTCATCGACGTATCACTACAACACCGACAGCCGTTACACGAACGGCAACCTGCAGGGCATCGGCAAGGGCACCGTACGGTTGATCGCATACGCCGACAACGACGTCGCCGGTTACCGCTGGAGCACGCTGTCGAGCTCGACGAGCTACATCAACGGCGACGGCCAGCAGCGCTGGACGGTCGTCGGGCGCTACAGCGGGCCGGGCAGCGGGTCGAGTGGCCCGGGCGTCGGCGCGCTGATCTCGCAGGCTCAGTTCGATCAGATGTTCCCGCCGAGCACGCGCGTCGCGGGCTGGGACTACAACAGCTTCGTCGTCGCGGCAGGCGAGTCGCGGTTCGCCGGCTTCGCCAGCACGGGCGATACGTCGATGCAGAAGCGCGAGCTCGCCGCGTTCCTCGCGAACGTCGCGCACGAGACCGGGCAGCTGTCCGACCTCGTCGAGAACACGACCGCGATGTACTGCGATAGCTCGCAGAGCTACGGCTGTCCGTCGAGCTACGGCTACAAGGGCCGCGGCCCGCTGCAGCTGTCGTGGAACTACAACTATCACGACGCCGGCGCATGGCTCGGCATCGACCTGCTGAACAGCCCGACCCAGGTCGGCAGCACGCCGTCGGTCGGCTGGGAGACGTCGCTGTGGTTCTGGATGCAGTCCGAAGGCGCGAGCTACGGCCACTCGCCGATGACCTCGCACGCCGCGATGACCTCCGGCACGACGCCGGCCGGCTTCTACCAGACGATCCGCATCATCAACGGCGACCTCGAGTGCGGTCAGCCGGCCGGCAGCGAGGGCGCGAACGAGCGCGCCGACCGCGTCAGCTACTACAACTCGTTCGTCAGCATCCTCGGAACGACCGCGGGCACGAACAGCACGACGTACTGTCCGTGATCTTCTTCGACGCCCGCCGGTGGGACCGCGTTACACGGCGCGAGGTCCCGCGCTTGCACGAGCTGCCGTCATGACGATGGCAATGAACGATGTCAGCTTGGAGACGACGGCGGGTTTGCGGCGGTGGCCGCGAGAATTCGCGCTCGTGGGCGGTGCGCTCGCGGGCGCGATGGGCGTTGGTGCCGCGGTCGCCGCGCTCACCGGTTCGCGCCGGGCGGGCTACGCGGCGGGCGGAGCGGTCGCGCTGGTCGCCGGGGCGCTGCGCTGGCAGCTGCAGCGGTGGTTCACGGTGCAGCCGGCGTACGAGGTCGAGCGGCGCATCGGAGCGCTCGAGATCCGGCGCTATGCGCCGCGAGTCATCGCGCGCACGCGCGTGGCGGCCGGCTTCGAGCACGCGCTCGAGGAAGGCTTCCATCGCCTCGCCGGCTACATCTTCGGCGGCAACCGCGCCGAGGCCCGGATCGAGATGACGACGCCCGTCGAGGCGGACGAAGCGGCCGGTGCGCGCCTCGTCACGTTCACGATGCCGCCCGGCAAGTCACTCGACAACCTGCCCCATCCCGACGACCCGCGCGTCGAGCTTGCGGAGCTGCCCGAGCGGCGCGTCGCCGTGCTCACGTTCCGCGGCCCGTACCGCGCCGATCTCGTCGAGGAGATGGAGCGCCAGGTCCGCCAGCGCGTCGCCGACGCCGGCCTTGCCGGCACGGGCGAGCCGATGTTCGCGGGCTACGACCCGCCGTCGACGCTGCCGTTCTTGCGCCGCGTCGAGGTGTGGCTCGAGTCGCGTAGCGACGACTTCGTGTAGCGACTACTTCGCGGAGCCTGCTGCCGAGCCCGCCGGCGCGGCCGCCGCCGAGCCAGCCGCTGCCGAGCCACTCGCAGGCGCCATGTCCGCGGAGCCCCCCGGTGCCGCCGAGCCCGCCGGTGCCGCCGAGCCCATATCGGGCGGAGGCGTCGCGCCGCCGGCCGGCTTCATCGCCTCCATGACGGCGTCGTTCATCTTCTTCTGCTGATCGGCGCTCAGCTTGTCGTAGCACTTCTGCGCGTCCGCCTCGGCCTTCGAATCGATCATGCACTGCGTGACTTCGGCCGACCACTTGTCGTCCTTGCAGTGCTGGACGCCGATCGACTTCATCTTCGCGATCGCGGCGTCGTCGTTGCCCATCTTCTGCATGTCGGCCTTCGCCAGCTCCATGCTGTGGTCGATCGCCTTGTCGCAATCCGCGCCGCCCTTCTTCTTGCAGCCGCCGGCTGCGAGCGTGAGCGCCGCGATGAACGTGAACGTGAGCTTGTGCGTCATGCCGCGCATCCTAGCCCAGGCGCGCGCTCCGAAAATGACTGCGGGCCGGCTCCCCGAAGGAAAACCGGCCCGCGACGGCGGCGAACGCGGCGCTTAGCCCGCGATCCTCAGGCGACTGGCGACTGGGATCGGCGAAGCCGACCCACTCATCCAGCGATCGTCAGGCCCATCTGGGCACGCACGCTGAAGAACTCCTCGCTGATCGAGTAGAGGACGAGCTCCTTGATCTTGTCCTTCACCTGCGGACCACCGACGACGACCGGCTCGGCCGAGACCATGCGCGCCGCGACCTCGAGGTCGCCGCAGACAACGAAGCCCGCACGATGCGAGACGGCGTCGACCGCATGGCCCCACTTGGCCAGGTTGATCTCCGGGGCGGCCTGGATGAACTTCTGGACGACCATGCCCAGCTGCTCCATCGCGTGCGGCGGCATGCGCTTCTGCATCTCGCCGACGTAGTGCTGCACGGTCGCCACCATGTCGGGCGGGATCGGGAAGCGCGGCTGGAGCATCGCGATGGCGCTGAGCACGACGACCTTGAGCTCGGTGTTCGTCGGCAGGAGCATCTTCAGGTAGTACTCGGGGCGCATGAACGTGAGGCGGCGCGCCGAGAGGAACGCCACTTCACGCTCGCTCTTGCCCTGGAGCAGGTGCGGACGCACGACGAACGACGGGCAGAGCTCGGACTTCTCGATCGCGTTGGCGAGCTGGATGTCTGCCGCCTTGTTGTCTTCGACGATGAAGACCTCGGGCAGCGGGACGTTCAGGACCTGCGCGACATAGTAGAAGAGCTTGCTGAACATCAGCGGATCGCCCTGGAGCTGGCGCTTGTCCTTCCGCTTGATGCCGAAGTCCTTGTGCGGGAACGCCTTCATCACGGCGACGCCCTGCCAGCACGCGCTCATGATCGCCGAGATGTAGCGATTCTCGTCCGGGTGGACGAGCTTCGCCCACGTATCGGGCGTCATCATGTTCTTCGCCTTCACGAGGCCGCGCGGCTTGTACTGCTCGAAGAACTGCAGCTCGTCCGGGTCGGCCTTCTTGAGGAAGGCGAGCGTGTTACAGACGCACCAGGTCTTGTCGTACTGGTGGCTGTCCATGTAGATCTTCCGCAGCGCCTTGTACGAGTCGTACTTGAAGGGCTCGCGGCGCAGCATCATCATGTGCTGCTGGACAGCCTTGTCGGTGTAGTCGGGACCGGCGACGAGGTAGAGCTCGGCGAGGATCTCGGCGCGGTCCGTGCCATCGGCACGCATCGCGTTCTCCGGGTCCATGCTCTGCGCGATCTCGAACGCGCCGGCCGCTGACTGGTACTGCTTGAGGCGCGAGCGATAGATCTCGCCCAGGCCATCGAGCAGACCGACCTGCAGCTTCTGGAACACGGGCATCGGCTGCTGCGGGAGACGCTTGAGCATGCCGCGGTAGGCACGCTCCTGCGCCTTCCAGTCGCGCTTCGTGGTCAGGACCTTGTCGATCGCCTCGAACGACTTCAGGGCGCGCGGCAGCATCTGCTCGTTGAGCTTGGCCGGCTCGCTGAAGAAGCTGTCGAGAGCACGGTTGTAGTACTCGACGGCCTCGTCGAGCGACTTCAGCTCGTCACGGCAGATCGTCGCAGCGGCGTGGAGATACGCGCCGCGGCGGATCGGGTCGTTCTCGAGCGCGATGAACCGCTCGATGGTCTCGACGACCTTCTTCCACTG
>JAFAOG010000023.1 GCA_019237945.1 Deltaproteobacteria bacterium
GGGGGCGAGCCGCACCTGCATGCCGACGTCGATGGTGGCGCTCGTCGGCGCGATCGTCAACGGCGACGTCCTCGACGGCACGACCGCCGACGTCTCGAAGCCGATGCGGCCGCCGAAGCGGAATGTATCGCTCGCCTTCGTGTCGACCTGCTCGACGCCCGCCCACATCGCGAGCGGATCCTTGAAGCCGCGCGGCCGCTCGGTCCACTCGGGAATCCCCGCGACCGCGAGCTCGGGACCGTAGACGCGCACGTCGTACGACGACAGTCGCGACAAATCTTCCCAGCGCAGCCCGACGTGCAGATCGAGATCGGGCCGCACGCGCGTGCGCAGCTCGGCATCGAAGCTCGACGGCTGCGCGAGGTACACGGTCGATCGTCCGTTGAGCAGCTGACCGCCGTCGCGCGGCGCCTGCTGCACGGTCATCGTGCCGGTCAGCACGTTCTGCACGGCGAGGCCGGGAGGCATGTGATACGCGAGCCCGAGGTACACGCCCTTCGAGACCTCGTAGACGATGCCGAGGTTCGGGCGGAGCGCATCGCTCGCGGAGAGCAGCGACGTGTTGACGTCGATGTCGTACTGCTCGGTCGCGAGCGGATTCTCGAAGCCGCACGGCGAGCCGCCGCAGTCGCTCTTGATGCCGCGCGCCGGATCGACGCCCGCGTCGAGTGCGGTGTCGCGCGCGTAGCGGATGCGCAGGTACGTCGTCTCGAGCGCGAGCGAGATGCCGAAGTACAGCTCGTCGGTGAGCTTGACGCTCGCGCCGAGCGTCGTGCCGTAGCGACGCTGCCCGCCCCCGACGGTGTGGTACTTCCAGTTGTCGACGCCGGCCGGAAACACCTCGGCGGGCGCGGCGTGGATCTGCAGCGAGAGTGTTGCGCGGTCCTTGAAGTTCTTGATGAAGCCGAGCACGCCGCCAGGACCGACCTCGACATCGCGACGCGTCGGGCCGGGCGTGAGCGCGCCGGTCTCGGGATCTTCGCTCGCGCGCGCGATCGCATACCGATCGACGACGGCGACCGCGGCGGCGTAGAACTGCCACGCATCGGTCGCGAGCAGGCCGAGCGCGGCGGGATTGAGCTCGAGCGCGGGCTCGCCCGGTGTCGCGGCGCCGGTGAACACGGCGCGTCCGTTCGTCGGATCGCTGCGCGGCGATGCATGCGCGGTCGCCACCGCACACACAAGCGCGAAGCAGATCGCCCGGGACATCGCGCGGGAAGGTATCACCGGGTTAGGCTCGCGCCATGATCGCGCGCCTCGTACTGATCGCGCTTCTCGTGTCGGGATGCGAGAAGACCAATCACGACAACATCGACAAGTGGACCCATACGGAGAAAGGTCCCGGCAAGCTCAAGCACGCGGTCGCCGATGAGGGCATCGATCCGGATCTCTCCGCGCATGCCGCCGCGAATCTCATCAAGATGGGCAAGGACCCCGACGTCCGCCAGGTCTTCGATCAGATGGGGCCGGCGAGGCGCCAGCAGGTGATCGGCAAGCTCGGCCCGCGCCTGTGGGAGATGGCTCGCATCGAGGGCGACATGCAGATGCCCAACCCGCGTCAGGTCGGTGCGAAGGACGCGCTGTTCTCGCTGCGCAAGTACGCCGACGACGCGACCAAGCAGCAGATCGACACCTACCTCATGGACTGGTACGGCGCGCCTTCGTACGAGGGCCGCGCGAATGTCGGTGCGTACACCGGCGCGTCGGTCATCCGCACGATCGGACAGCCCGGCTGCAAGAAGCTCAAGCAGGTGACCGACGGCATCATCGCGCCGCCCGGTCAGGACAAGGCGAAGAACCGCATCGGCGACGAGCTGCTCGTCGGGATGGCCGCCTCGGGAAGCCCCGAGTGCGTCGCGTACGTGCTCGACATCGCGAAGATGAAGCGCGGCGACGAGTCGCTGCCGACGCGTGCGATGAGCGCGCTCTACAAGGCGTACGTCGATCCGGGCGGTCTGTTCGACATCGTCGACAGCGCCGGGCTCATCCCCAACCTCGACACGATCACGTCGATCGCCCAGGACGAGTCGATGCCGCCGGGCGCCTCCAACGACGCCGTCGCCCTGATCCGCGTCGTCGGCATGCCGAAGTGCCTGCCCGCGCTGGTCAGCATGGTCGCCCACCCGCACCCCGATCCGCGGTTCAAGTACGTGGGCGCGAACAACGCCCTCAAGTGCGGCGGCGAGAAGGCCATCCTCGACACCGTCCACGCGCTCCCCGACGGCCCCTACGCCCGCGACGAGCTGGTCGGCGCGGTCGCCGGCGAGATCGCGAAAATGACCCCCAAGGACGCGGTCCTAAAAGACCTCCACACGCTCCTCGACTCCAAGCGCACCCTCGACCGCTGGGTCGCCATCGAGGCCCTTGCCGCGATGAAGATCCCCGAGGAAACGGCCAAGCTCGCGACCGTCAAGTCTGGCGATAAGCTCACGGGCTACTGGGGGGACGCCACCAAGGCCGACCCGACCCTCGGCCAGCGGGCCCAGGAGCTGGCGAGCGGAAAGCCCTCCAAATAGGGAGCCTTCCTCGCGCATTCTGAGGGGATGTAGTAAAGTCGTTTAAGCCCGGGAGAGGAAGGGGCCGTTCTCCGGCTCGTCTTAGGAGTACTCCGCGAATGGATCAGAGCAAGAAGACGATGCGGCACTTTTACTGCCGCGACGTGCTTTGGGAGACGTTCGAGCAAATGGCGAACGACTTCGATTGCTCGATCGATTACCTCGTCAACGAGGCGATGAGGTACTACGCGCGCTCGAAGAACTACCAGTCCCCGGGCGGTCCGCCCGGCGCGACCGGCCCGCAACCGACCGGCGGCCCGGGCCCCGGCCCGACGCCCGGCCCCAACGCCAGCGGCGCGAACTCGTATCCTAAACCCGGCATGCCCGCGCGCAGCGGAGCCGCGACCAACTCGCCCGCGATGTCCGCCGGCGGCAACGGCATGGGCGCGCCCGCGTCCGCCCGCCGTCCCGCGCCGCCGACGCCCGGCTACGCCGCACCGCGCTCGGGTGGCCCGTCCGCCGCGCCGCCGACCGGCCACATGGCCGCGCAGCACGCGCCAGCCGCCGCGCCGATGCCGCCCGCGCCCGCGCCCGCGATGCCCTCGATGGGCTCGGCCGGCCCCACGCTCTTCCTCATCTACAACGGCCAGCGCTACCCGGTGACGAAGGACCAGTTCATCATCGGCCGCGGCAGCAAGACGTCGGATTTGCCGATCAAGGACGGCAACATCTCGCGCAAGCACGCCGCGGTGATCCGTCGCAACGGGACGTTCTATATCAAGGACCTCGGGTCGACGAACGGCATCGACTACAAGGGCATGCGCATCGACAACAAGCGCATCGACGAAGGCGACGTCTTTCACCTCTGCGACTACGAGCTGCGGTTCACCTACCGGGCCGATTAGCGCGTGCGCTGGCTCGCGCTGGCGGCCGCGGGATGCGGGTTTCACGCGCGCGCCGCGGCGCTGGACGGCAGCTCCGACGCGCCGGCCGATGGTGCGCGCCACGCCGACGCCTCGCGCGACGGCTCCATGCCGCTGCCCGATGCGCCTCCGCCGCCGATCGCATTTCGGCAGATCAAGAACACCGAGGGACAGAACCTCATGAACGTCACCGTGACGCTCGCGCAGCCGGTTGTCGCGGGCGACCTGCTCGTCGTGTTCGTCGGCTGGTACAAGGCGGGCACGGTCTCGAGCGTCGCGGACACCGGCAACGACGCCTTCGGCGTGGCGGTCGGGCCGACGCCGAGCGGAACCGAGACCCAGACGATCTACTACGCGTGTGGCGCGACGGGCGCGGCGGCCGAGACGGTCACGGTCCGCTTCGCGTCGAACAACCAGGATCCGGACGTCCGCGTCGTCGACTACAGCGGCCTCGCACCGACGGCGTGCCTCGATGTCGCGCAGGCGAACACCGGCGCTGGCACCGCGATCGACAGCGGCGCGCTCGCGACGACGACCGCGCGCGACCTGCTCGTCGCCGGAGACTTCCAGGTCAACATGACGGCCACCGGTGACGCGCAGTTCACGCAGCGCCAGATCTCGGGCTTCGGCGATCTCGTCGAGGATCGCGTCGTGACGACGA
>JAFAOG010000569.1 GCA_019237945.1 Deltaproteobacteria bacterium
CAGGTCGGCCCGCGAGTCGACGCCGAGCTTCTTCAGGATGTTGGCCTGATGGAACTTGGCGGTGCGCGCGGAGATCTCGAGCTCCTCCGCGATCTCGTCGCTGCGCTGCCCGAGCAGCAAGAGATCGAGCACGGTGCGCTCGCGGACAGACAGCTGCGCCGCCGTCGCGACGCGCGCGAGCTTCTCGCGAACGACCGCCGACACCTCGGCCGCATCGAGCGTGCGCACGCTGATCTCGACCGTGTCGCGCGCGAGCCGGCGCGCGGTCGCGACGCGGATGAGCTCGTCGCCGCTCGGCAGCACGGTCGTCGCGCTGGTCTCATCGGTGCCGAGCGCACGCACGGGGCAGCTCTCGCACGCAGCTGTCCTGCCCTCGAAGGCGGCGTAGCACCGAGATCCGCGAGGGGGCGCCTTCTTGCGCTCCGCATCCGTGACGACCTCGACCAACGCTCCCCAGGTTTTTGGTTTGGCCGAGATCGAGTAGCGCCGCACGCGCCAGGGCACAGTGCCACAGGGGACTGAATCCGCAACTGTCCGGAAGGACAGTTGAGCCGCGCGCGACCCACCTTCACAGTAGTTACGTGATGGACGAGGACGAGGAGGGCCCGGTCCCGCCGGGTACGACACTGCTATTGGTGGACGACGACGCGCTGATCTTGCGCGCGCTCGAGACGCTGATCGCGCGTGCCGGATATCGCGTGCTCGCCGCGCGCGACTCGCAGGCGGCACTGGCCGCGGCGCGCAGTCACTCGATCGATGGCGTCGTGATCGACCTGCGGCTCCCCGGCACGACGGGCTACGCGGTCGCGGCGGCGGTCCATCAGATCCATCCGAGCGCGCGCGTCCTGTACATGTCGGGCTCCGGCGAGCTGCCGCCCGACGAGAATGGCCATCGCTGTCTCGCCAAACCGTTCTCCGCGGCCGAGCTGATTCGCGAGCTCGAGACCCTGTTGTCCTAGCGAAACTCGTCCCACCGCACGCCGAGCTTGTGCATGCGCGAGCGCAGCGTGTTCGGATGGACTTGTAGCAGCCGCGCGGCACCGTGCACGCCGTCGATACGGCCCTGGCAGTGCTTGAGCGCGCGTTCGATGTGCGTGCGGATCGCATCGTCGAGCGACGGGAACTCGATCGTGCGCGGCGCGGGCTCGCGGCGGACGCCGATCGCGCGACCGATCTCGAGGTGACGGCCTTCGCCGAGGATCGCGGCGCGCTCGATCACGGCGGCGAGCTCGCGGACGTTGCCGGGCCAGTCGTGCGCCTCGAGCAGGGCGAGGTCGCCGGGCGACAGACGCAGGCGTGCGGAACCGAACCGCTGTGCGGCGCGCTCGGCGAAGTGCTCGGCGAGCAGCGCGATGTCGGCGCGGCGTTCGCGCAGCGGTGGGAGGCGAATCGCGAACACGTCGATGCGGTACCAGAGGTCCTCGCGGAACTGACCGGCGCGCACCATGGCCGCGAGGTCGCGATGCGTCGCCGCGATCACGCGCACGTCGATGCGCAGGGGGCGCTCGCCGCCGACGCGCTGGATCTCGCCGTCCTGCAGCACGCGGAGCAGACGGACCTGCGCCGCGAGCGGCAGCTCGCCGATCTCGTCGAGGAACAGCGTGCCGCCGTCGGCGCGCTCGAACCAGCCGCGCCGCTGACCCGAGGCGCCGGTGAAGCTGCCGCGCTCGTGGCCGAACAGCTCGGAGTCGATCAGCTCGGGGGCGATCGCGCCGCAGTTGACGCGCAGGATCGGGCCCGCGCGGCGAGGCGAGCGATCGTGGATCGCGCGCGCGACGACCTCCTTGCCCGAGCCGGTCTCGCCGAGCAGCAGCACGGGGGCGAACGTCGGGGCGACCTGCTCGACCGCGCGCATCACATCGCGCAGGCCTGCATCGGCGCCGACGATCGGATCCGCGATCGGGGTGGCATCGCGAAGGACGAGCGGGGTGAGCGGAGCAATGGCGCGCGCGAGCTGCGCATCGCTGACATGGAGCGCGCGGCCGAGCACGAGCACGCCGCGGCCCGCGATCGGCGCGACGAGGCGATCGGTATCGTCGCGGACGCCGAGGTCGCGCGCGACGGGCGAGCTGCCGCGCGAGGGCAAGCCGGCGTCGAGCCACGCGCCGATGCGCGCCGTGCTCGCTTCATCGAGCTCGCTTTGCGGACGCGGCGCGAAGCCGATCGCACCGATCGTGTCGAGTCGCTGCTGGTCGCGGTCGAGCACGGCGAGCATCGCGGACGGCACGCCGAGCGCTTCGATGATCTGCCAGAGCGCGGCTTCGACCGGCGCCCACGAAGTCTCGTTGGTCATCACGACATCTCGGAGCCTCTCACGAAATCCCGTGATTTCCAATATAGCGGACGAACGTCTAATCGCGTACTTGCACGCTGGCGCGCGCGCTGCAGTGCGGCAAGCGGCCATGAAGATGCCCCTTTTCGTGCTCCTCGCCGCGCTCGGCTGCAACTCGAACGATGCGCCGCAGTCCACCAGCTCGGTCGAGCTGCTCAACGTCTCGTACGACCCGACGCGCGAGCTCTATCAGGACGAGAACGCCGCGTTCGCGAAGGCGTACGAGCGCGATCACCACGTCACCGTGACGATCAAGCAGTCGCACGGCGGCAGCGGTAAGCAGGCGCGCTCGGTGATCGATGGGCTCGGCGCCGACGTCGTCAGCCTCGGCCTCGCCGCCGACATCGACGCGATCGCCGACAAGGGCCTGCTCGCGAAGGACTGGCAGTCGCGGCTGCCCGACCACAGCTCGCCGTACACGTCGACGATCGTGTTCCTCGTTCGCAAGGGGAACCCGAAGGGCATCGCGGACTGGGGCGACCTCGTCAAGCCGGGCATCGCCGTGATCACGCCGAACCCCAAGACGTCGGGCGGCGCGCGCTGGGCCTACGTCGCCGCGTGGGGCTACGCGCTCAAGGCGGGCGTCGATCCGACCGAGTTCGTCGGCAAGCTCTATACGAACGTCCCCGTGCTCGACTCGGGCGCGCGCGGATCGACGACGACGTTCGTCGAGCGCGGCATCGGCGACGTGCTGCTGTCGTGGGAGAACGAGGCGTATCTCGCGAAGGAGCAGGCCAAGGACGCCGGGTTCGAGATCGTCGTGCCGCCGCGCTCCGTGCTCGCGGAGCCGCCGGTCGCGGTCGTCGACACGGTCGCGCAGAAGCACGGCACGGCGGAGGTCGCGAAGGCGTACCTCGAGTTCCTCTACACCGACGAGGGCCAGCAGATCATCGCGAAGCATCACTACCGGCCGCGCTCCGCGAAGGTCGCGACCGACCTGCCGAAGCTCGAGCTGTTCACGATCGATGACCTCGGCGGCTGGACGAAGGTCTCGGCGACCCACTTCGCCGACGGCGGCACATTCGACCAGATCTACGGCAAATGAGGCGCCGCGCGCTGCCCGGCTTCGGGCTCTCGCTCGGCGTGACGCTCGCGTACCTCGGGTTGCTCGTCGTGATTCCCCTGTCGACGGTCGTGCTCAAGACCGCCGAGCTGCCCGCGGGCGAGCTCTGGGCGACCGTCACGAGCAGCCGCGCGCTCGCGAGCTATGCGCTGTCGCTCGGTGCGTCGCTGGTCGCCGCGTCGATCGACCTCGTGTTCGGGCTCGTGATCGCGTGGGTGCTCGTGCGTTACCGCTTTCCGGGGCGCCGGATCGTCGATGCGCTCGTCGATCTGCCGTTCGCATTGCCGACGGCCGTCGCGGGCATCGCGCTGACCGCGACGTGGAGCCCGCACGGCCTGTTCGGGCGCGTGCTGCCGCTCGCGTACTCGCGGGCCGGTGTCGTCGTCGCGCTCGTGTTCATCGGGCTGCCGTTCGCGGTGCGCAGCGTGCAGCCGGTGCTCGAGGCGCTCGATCCGCGGCTCGAGGAGGCGGCGGCGACGCTCGGCGCGACGCGCGTGCAGACGTTCCGCCGCGTCGTCCTTCCCGCGCTGCGCCCCGCGCTCGTCACCGGGTTCGCGCTCGCGTTCGCGCGCGGGCTCGGCGAGTACGGCTCGGTCGTGTTCATCAGCGGCAACATGCCGATGAAGACCGAGATCACGCCGCTTCTGATCATGACGAAGCTCGAGCAGTTCGACTACGCGGGGGCGACGGCGCTCGCGCTGGTGATCCTGGCCGCGTCGTTCGCGATCCTGATCGCTGTCAACGGGCTCGCGTGGCGCGGCAAGAAGCGCGTGCGGCCCCCGGCCGCGCAGGTGGTGCGATGAGGCGCCTCTTGATCGGCATCGCGCTCGGGTTCATGGCGCTGTTCGTCGTCGTGCCGCTCGCGACGGTGTTCGCGTCGGCGTTCCGCGACGGCATCAGCGCGTACGTGCACGCGCTCGGTGACTCCGAGGCGCGCTCCGCGATCAAGCTGACGTTGCTCGTCGCGGCGATCGCGGTGCCGTGCAACGTCGTGTTCGGGCTCGCGGCGGCGTGGGCGATCACGCGGTTCCAGTTCCCCGGCAAGCGCGTGCTCGTCACCGTGATCGACTTGCCGTTCGCGGTGTCACCGGTGATCGCGGGCATGCTGTTCGTGCTGCTGTTCGGCGCGCGCGGCTGGTTCCCCGGCTCGCACATCGTGTTCGCGGTGCCCGGCATCGTCATGGTGACGACGTTCGTCACCGTTCCCTTTGTCGCCCGCGAGCTGATTCCGGCGCTCGAGGCGCGCGGACCGGCGCAGGAGCTCGCGGCGCTGACGCTCGGTGCCTCGCCCTGGCAGACGTTCTGGCGGGTGACGCTGCCGAACGTCAAGCTGTCGCTCGTCTACGGCGCGATCCTGTGCACGGCGCGCGCGGTCGGCGAGTTCGGCGCGGTGTCGGTCGTGTCGGGGCACATCCGCGGCGAGACGAACACCGTCCCGCTGCACGTCGAGATCCTCTACAACGATTTTCACTATCAGGCGGCATTCGCGGTGGCGACGGTCCTCGTGTGGATCGCGCTCGCGACGCTCGTGATCGAGCAGGCGCTCCGCTGGCGCATGCGAAGGAGGCGATGATGCAGGTCGAGATCGAAGCGCTCTCGAAGGCGTTCGGCGAGTACCCGGCGCTCGACGCGGTCACGCTGACGATCCCCGAGGGTGAGCTCGTCGCGCTGCTCGGGCCGTCGGGCTCCGGCAAGACGACGCTGCTGCGCGCGATCGCCGGCATCGAAGTCCCGGAGGCCGGGCGCGTGAAGTTCGGCGGCATCGATGTCACCGAGGTGCCGATCCAGCGCCGCCAGATCGGCTTCGTGTTCCAGGACTACGCGCTGTTCGAGCACATGAACGTCGGTGACAACATCGCGTTCGGCCTCAGCGTACGCCGCGCTCCTCGCGAGGAAATTGCCGCGCGCGTCCGCGAGCTGCTCGCGCTGATCCAGCTCGACGGCCTCGCCGGGCGGATGCCGCGCGAGCTCTCCGGTGGCCAGCGCCAGCGCGTCGCACTCGCCCGCGCCCTCGCGCCGCGGCCGCGTCTGCTGCTGCTCGACGAGCCGTTCGGCGCCCTCGATGCACGCGTTCGCCGCGAGCTGCGCCGCTGGCTGCGCCGGCTGCACGACGAGCTCCACATCACCAGCGTGTTCGTCACGCACGATCAGGATGAGGCATTCGCGGTCGCCGACCGTGTCGCCGTCATGAACCAAGGCCGCGTCGAGCAGGTCGGCACCCCCGCCGACGTGCGCGGCCAACCCGCGACGGCGTTCGTTCGCGAGTTTCTCGACGTTCAGGAGTAGCCATGTTCACTCGATCGATCCTTGTTGTCTTGATCCTCGCCGGCGTTGCCGCCGCGCAACCCGCGCCCGATGGCGCCGGCAGTGGCTCCGATGCGGGAAGCGCCGCGGCGCCGCCGCCTCCGCCACCACCGCCACCTCCGCCGCCCGCGCTGACGAAGGCCGACGTCGATGCGATCGTCGCGGCTCGCCTCGCCGCGCTGCCGCCGCCGCCCGCGCCGCCCGAGAAGCCGGTGTGGAAGGACGGCTTCTGGATCACGCCCGCCGACGGCTTCAAGCTGCGCACCGGCGTGATCCTCCAGTATGACGGGCGGTTCTTCGTCGACGATGACGCCACCGACCCACACGTCGACCAGTTCTCGTTCCGCAGCACGCGTCTCGACCTCACGGGCACCCTGTACGACCACTACGACTTCAAGTTCATGCCCGACTTCGCGAACGCGAAGCTGGTCGTGCAGGAGGCGTACTTCGATGTGCGCTACTCGCCGTACTTCAAGCTGCGCTTCGGCAAGATGAAGGTGCCGTTCGGGCTCGAGCGGTTGCAGGCCGAGACGGCGACGACGTTCGTCGATCGCGGATTGCCCACGCAGCTCGCCCCGAACCGCGACCTCGGCGTGCAAGCGTTCGGCGATGTCGCCGACGGCGCGTTCACGTACCAGCTCGGCGTGTTCAACGGCGTTGCCGACAACGGCATCGGCGATGGCGACGTCTCCGACGACAAGGAGGCCGCGGCGCGCGTGTTCGTCAAGCCGTTCGCGAAGGGACCCGAGGTCGTTCAGGAGCTCGGCTTCGGCGGCGCCGTGACATACGGCGAGAAGCACGGCCACCTCACGTCGCCCGATACGCCGCAGTTCAAGACGCCCGGTGGAACGACGTTCTTCCAGTTCAAGACGGGCACGACGATCTTCGACACGACGTTCGAGTCGGGCCGGCACTGGCGCGCGACCGGGCAGGGCTACTGGTACTCGGGCCCGTTCGGCGTGCTCGGCGAG
>JAFAOG010000074.1 GCA_019237945.1 Deltaproteobacteria bacterium
CCGAGCGCACGACCTCGACCGCGATACGACGGATGTCGTCGTCGCTCGCCGCGAAGTCGAGCTCGAGCTCGTAATCGGCAGACTGGCCCTCGTACGTGATGTTCAGGATCGCCATCTCACTCCTCCTTCGTCATTCCCGAGGCAAGCCGGAGCAATCCAGCCCACCACGGTTCGGGAATCATCGGCTCGGTACGCTCACCTTCGCGCGAGATCGTCATGCGCGGCGCCACGACGGCGTACCGCATCCGGCGTCCGAGTGCGGCATCGACGGCGTTCATCGTCGTCTCGTCCTCACCCGAGAACGCCGACGGACCAACCGGATGTGAGTGAGCGATCACCTCGAGCTCCTCGCGGTGGCGCCAGATCGCTTCCCAGCGCTCACGCGAGTCGGGAAGTGCGACCGCGCTCGTTGATGCATCGGACCACAGGATCGCGGCGCCCCGCCCGATCAGCATGCACACCTCTCTCACGCGCGCCTCGTGATGTTCAGGTGGCTCTCCTCGATCGCCTCGCGAATCACCGATGGCATCGCATCGAGCGTAAGCACACCGTGCTCTCCGGCGAGGCACACGCCTGGATCGAGTACCTTGAGCGTCTCGGCATGTACGCGAGAAATGATCCGAACACCGTCGACCTCGTACGTTACGTCGAGCATCGCACCGCGCTCGATCCGCTGGCAGCTCAGCATTCGCGCACCCGCGTGATCGAGCGCATCGTCGGCGGCGACAACGGGATCGCGACGCCGCGGCATCTCGCGCGCACTTCCGGCCGCTGTCTCGATGCGCAATTGCTCCGCACGCTGTCGCGCTTCCGCTGCGGCGCGCTCGCGCTCGACCTCGAGCTCGCGAAACCACGTCGTGACGGCGTCGCCTCCATACTCCGCGATATCGATCGCGCGCGGCACGAGCTCGCGGACGCTGGCCACGATCCCGGACGAACGTGCGAGCATGCCGCCGAGCGCGATGCCGAACGCGAGGCGCAGCGACGGCACGACGCCCTTCACATCGCCGAGCGGACGCCGTTCCTCGAGCGCCCGCCGCGCCGCGAGCTCCGGCTCGTCCTCGAAATCGAGCGAATCGAGCACCAGGTCGCCGGAGTACCAGCGGCGAGCAGATGCCCGCGAGAAGGGCGCCGGCTCGTCATCGGGTGGCAGGGCGATGCGCGCCACCAAGCGGCCGTCGGTCGCGATCCAGCCATCGACCCAGTGACCCCGCACGCGCGGCAGCGACGCCAGCCCTTCGGGTCGAGCCGGATCCGTCGCGATTGCGCTGCGCCGCTCGGTGCGAAAGCGCCACCACCCGGGCGCCAGGTCGCCTTCGATCCGCCAGCGTCGATCGGCCGCGTCGACGCGCGTACCGCCGAAGTACGGCAGCACGAGCGTCTGCGACGTCCCGAGAAACTCGCGGAAATCAGGCACTCGTCGCGACCTCGAGCAGCTTCGTCGCCATCACCTTCTCGACGAGACCGGCGACGACGACGCCCTTGGCCACGGGAGCCTCGAGCAGGGCGCGCAGCACGCGCGGCACGTGGTACGGGTCGTCGAACTGCGCGACATTGATCTCGCTGTACGGAACCGCGAGCTCGCGCGCGCAGTCGCGCACCGTTGCGCCGGTGCCTCCTGCCTGCAGGAAGGCCATCGCCGAGACCTCGTAGCCGAGCGCGCGGAATACATCCGCGAGCTGCGAGCCACGCTCTCCCTGCGCATCGCCGACGACGATCACGATCAGCTTCGCTCCTGCCGGCACGCGGACGCCGTCGCGATGCAGAGCATGCACCGCCGCGCCGTGAATCGTACCGCCCTCGCCCTTGAGCGGCGCAAGCATGTGCTCGACAGCCTTGCGGCTCGCCGCCTTCGGCTTGAGGACCTGACCCATCGTGTCGAACGCCGCGACGTGAAGCTTGTCGAGCGGAAACCCGCCGAGGATCTTCGCGAGCGCCTCCTTCGACTGATCGATCGCGTTCTGCATCGATCCAGACTTGTCGACGAGGAACATCACGCGCAGATCTGCGTCCGCAGCAGCCGCCGCGACGGCCTTCTTGGCCGCGTTGTCGGCAGACTCCTCGAGCTTCTCCTTGAGCTTCACATCGCGCACGTTCTTCGCGATGTTCATGCCGCGCTGATCCGTCGCGCTCGCAATCGCCTTCTCCCACTTCTCGCGAACCTCCGGCACGCCGAGGAGACCAAGCTCCTCGAGCGTCGGAGTCAGCTGACGTAGGTCGCGATCCGAGAGCGTCGGCAGCAGCGCGATCATGATCGCCGGCGTCAGCCCGATGTCGGAGGGCAGTCGACCGACGGCATCCTTGTAGCGCAGCCGCTGCGTGATGATCGCCTCGCAGATCTCCGCCTCGGCAAGCCCGTCGAAACGGTCCGACTTGACGAGCGTCTTGTTGTCGAGCCCCATCGTCCGGCGTCCGTCGCCGGCCTGCTTCTGCTTCCAGCCGAGAAGACCGAAGAACTCGGACGACTGCGGCTTGTAGCCGATCTTGCGAGCGAGCGTCTTGATCGTCTCCTTGTAGCCAGCGCGTACGAGGCCCTCGAGCATCGCGCGGTTCGTCTCGCGAAGTGCGAGCCACTTCGTCGCGGCCTTGGTCCAGCGGCCGAGTGGCGCACGCTTCGCGCCCGGATCGCCGAAGCCCGCCTTGCGATTGAGCGCCGCGATCTCGGGAACCTCGAGCAGCTCGGCGACTCGCAGCACTGCCTTGGGCGTCAGCATGCGAGCGCTCTTCTTCTGATACCAAAGAACCATCGCCTCGCCGATGCGGCGGTAGTCGTCGTCATAGAACGCGACGGATCCATCGTCGTCGTGAATCGCCACGCCAGCGCGTGCCTGCACGAGCATCAGTGCAGCGCATGCGACCTTGAGGTCGCGCCAGTCCGTCTCGACGAGCGAATAGCTCGCGAGGTGCGCCATCAGATCGGGGTTGAGCTTGAAGATCTCGAGCAGCCGCGAGTAGAGCGCCACCGCCGCGGGCACGAACAGGCCCGGCTTCACCGCCTTGCCACGGACCTTGCCGGCGCGCTGCGCTGGCTTCCAGACGCCGTCGATATCGACGCCGGGGCGGTTGTGCCACAGGTGAGCCGAGCCGTTGAGCACGACGTCGAGCAGACGCTCGGCAGGACCCATCTGGGCCTCGGGTAGTGGAGTGCGCGCAGTCATGACCAACCTCGATGCTAGACGAAAAGAAAGATCGCGTGCCCGAGTGAGCGGAGCATGTGTTGTTGGAAACGGGACTCGAACCCGCCACGTTCAGATTATGAGTCTGATGCTCTACCAGATGAGCTATTCCGGGTGCGTGTAGGCCCTGCTCGGTTGGGCACGCGAAAAAAAGTGAGCGCTCGAGTGCGGTGAGCACGAGGCCTTTTCAGGGGCCAGCGTGTTGGGCTGGTGTCGGTTTCCCGACGAGCGTGTAGGCCCACCGCGGCGGAGCGCTGCGGGGCGCAGCATCACTGCGGCGCCCCACGAAACGCGTCGCAATCTAGAGATCACGCGCGCAATCGGCAAGAACTTTTTTTCCAAATTGCATAAGACCGCGTGCCAGCTGGTGTCCTACGCTCGGCGCGTGGCGTGGACGTGTCCCGACTGCCGGCGGTCGTTCGGCCGCAAGAACCAGTCGCACGAGTGCGCGCCGAGCGGCACGGTCGACGAGTACTTCGCGGCTCGGCCGCCTGCGCTGCGCAAGGTCTACGACGCGCTCGAGCGCCGCATCGTCAAGCTCGGCGCATCGATCGATCCGGTCACCGCGTGCATCATGTTCAAGCGCGCGCGCACGTTCGCCGAGATCCGCGCCAAGCGCGATCGGCTGACGCTCGCATTCATCCTGTCGCGCGAGCTCACCGACGACCGCATCGACAAGCGGCTCCGCGTCTCCGCGCATCGCGTCGTTCACTACGTCGAGCTGCGTGCCGCGCGCGACGTCGATCGCGAGCTCGCCGAGTGGCTCGCCGAGGCCTACGCGTGCTCGCCCGAATAGCCCGCGAGGCGGAACGCGACAAGCGCAGCGCGCCGACATCCGGTACGCGCGGCGCCCTCGTGTGCATCGCGTGCGAGCACGAGATCACCGACAACGCGCAGCGCATCGACATGGCGGGCGCGCACGAGCACACGTTCGTCAATCCGGCGGGCCACGCGTTCCGCATCGGATGCTTTGGCGCCGCGCCCGGCTGCGCGCACCTCTCCGCGGAGGAGACGGCGTTCAGCTGGTTTCCCGGCTGGGCCTGGCGCGTCGCCTTGTGCGGGCGCTGCGGCGCTCACCTCGGCTGGGGGTATCGCAATGCGGGCGGCCAGTTCTGGGGGTTGATCCTGGTCGCGCTGCGACACGCCTGACGTTTCGCGGTGTTACAAAAAGATCCTCGGCCGTGTCGCCGCTCGCGGGCGCCGTTCGTCGTGCTGGCAAAGGAGAAATCAGATGCGCGTGATGATGATGCACAAGAACGATGCGAACAGCGAAGCCGGTAACCCTCCGTCGAAGGAGATCATCGAGAAGATGGGCGCCTTCATCGGCGGCTACATCAAGTCGGGCCGGCTGCTCGACGGCGCCGGTCTGCTCGGCAGCAAGCACCGCACGCGGATCAGCTGTCGCGACGGCCAGTGCACGGTGAAGCACGGCCCGTATCGCGGCGAGGACAGCGAGCTGCCGGCGGCGATGCTCGCGCTCGAGGTCACGACGCGCGAGCAGGCGATCGGCTGGGCCGAGCGCTACGCGAAGATCCTCGGCGACTGCGAGCTCGAGGTGGGCAAGGTCACCGAGCCGTGGGACCTCGGTGTCATGCCGGAGCCGCAGAACGCGCCGCTGCACTTCCTGCTGATCGAGAAGGGCGAGCGGCAGCACACGCCGGCGCAGAAGGCCGCGATCTCGCGCCTCAAGACCGAGATGACGAAGGCGGGTGTGCTGCAGCGTTCGCACGAGCTCGCGCCGAGCACCCAGGCCAAGCGCCTCTACTTCACGAACAACAAGCTGCGCGTCGTCGACGGGCCGTTCACCGAGTCGAAGGAGCTCATCGGTGGCTTCACGGTGATGGAGCTGCCGTCGTTCGACGCCGCGATCGAGATCGCGATCCCGTACACCGAGATCCTGGGCGGCACGATCGAGATCGACCTGCGCGTGCTCGTCTAGCCGCCGCGCGCGGGGTACGGTTCGGTCATGAAGCTCCCCGCGTTCCTCCTCGCGCTCGCCGCGTGCGGCGGGCCGACGCAGCAGCAGCTCGCCGACACCCCGACCGCGCGCACCCGCGCCACGCCGACCGAGGCCCCGGCCGCGAGCACGAGCGACCGCGATCGCGAAGGCCTGCGCCAGGGCTTCGACGACATGGACGCCACGCAGCGCGCCCACAAGGAAGCCGCCGACGCCGCGAAGGGCTCGGGCGCGCCCGGCCCGATCGTCCCAGGCGGCGCCCCCGATACCGAGAAGAAGCCGACGAAGAAGGGCCCGGCGCAGCAGGCGCCGTCGAAGTAACCGTTCGACTCGCCGGAGCGATCGTCAGTCGAGCTCGACGCCGGTCGCTTCGAGCTGGAGCTTCGCGACCTGGCCGCCGGTCTGTTTCGCAGCCTCCTCCGCACACTCCGCATCGCCGCCGGCGACATCGACGAGCGTGCCCGACACGCGCGCCTTGTGGCCCGCGCTCGTCTTCGGCACGTAGAACTTCTCGCCCGCCATCTTGACGTGCGCGACACCCGCGTCGTCCTTGATCTCCATCCAGCAGCCCATCTCCTGGCACACCGCGGTGACGGTGCCGGTCGTGACGAACGGCTTGCCCTTGAACTTCGCCGGATCCTTCACGACGTCCGCGAGCGCGACCACCGGCGTATCCGCCGCGATCGGAGCACCGAGGTGCTGCTGGCCCGCGGTCGCCGTCGCCGGGGCCGCCTTGTCCTTCGCCTTGTCGTCGTGCGTGCACGCCGAGAGCGCCAGTACGAGCATGAGAACGGTACGCATCGCGGGTGGTGTACCAAGCCGGGCCGGCGCTGTCACGTGCCGCATCGAGCCCAGTCCGCGCACTGGAAGACCCGCACGTAGTCGACATCCATGACGGCGGGAAACACGGTCGTGCCGTCGGGGTTGCCCGGCCAGCCGCCGCCGATCGCCAGGTTGACGAGCAGATAGAACGGCTCGGCCGGCACGTCGTGGGCGACGCGATGCGCCTCGGCGCCGTCGACGTACCAGACGATCAGCCCGGGCGACCAGCGCACGGAGTACGTGTGGAAGTCGAGCGAGCCGTCGGCGGGCATCGCGTACGGCGCGCCATCGCTCATGTGCACGCCGCCGGAGAGGTAGTGCAGCGTGTGGTAGCTGGTCGTCATCACGTCGACGAGCTCGACGATGTCGATCTCCGGAGGCCACGCCCCGCTCTGCGGCATCAGCCAGAACGCGGGCCACATGCCCTTGCCCGCCGGCACGCGCGCGCGCATCTCGAAGTAGCCGTACTGCTGCGAGAACAGATCGAAGCTCGCGAGCGCGCCCGACGTGTAGTCGTACGTGCCCGCCGGCTTGCTGCACCGCTCGCGAACGTGTCCTCGAACGTCAGCGTCCACGCGGCCGGGTCGCCGGGCAGGACCGTCGCGGGCTTGGTCGCCGCATCGATCGCGATCGCGGCATCGATGGCCAGCGCGCCATCCGGCGCCTGGTGCGGATGGCTCTGCCCGCAGGCGCCGAGCGCCCCGACGACGACGAACCACCAGCGCATGCGCCGACGTTACCGTATCCTCGGCGCGCCGTGCTCATCTACAAGATCGCGACGCGTGCGCAGTGGCAGGCGGCCGAGGCCACCGGCGTATTCACCGGCGCGCCCGTCGACGTCGCCGACGGCTACATTCACTTCTCGACGGCGGAGCAGCTTCCGGAGACGCTCGCGAAGCACTTCGCCGGCCAGCGCGACCTGCTGCTGATCGCGGTCGAGGCCGATGCGCTCGGCGAGGCGCTGCGCTGGGAGCCGTCGCGCGGAGGCGCGCTGTTCCCGCATCTCTACGCGCCGCTTCCCGTGGCGGCCGCCGTCCGCATCACCGAGATCGCAGCGCCGTGAGCCGCGCGGTCACCGGTGCGCGTGATGCGCACGCGCGCGCATGAAGCGCACGAGCAGCTGTTAGCCCCGCGCGATCGCGGCGCCCCGTATGGTCCGCGCCGATGCGCGCGTTCCTGCTCCTCGTCGCCGCGTGTGGCCCCATCGTGCTCGCCGCGTGTGGTCACCCGACGACGCCGCCCTCGTCGGGCGCCACGCCCGATGCGCCGTCGATCGATTCGCCCGCATCGCCGTCGCCCGATGCCGCCGCCGGCGCGACCGACTACGGCGTCGACGGGCCGGTGCCCTACGACGTCACGACCGCCACCCTGCCCGGCTCGTTCGCGGTGACGCTGTACATGCCGACGAGCGCTGGCAAGCACCCGGTCGTCGCGATCTCGTGTGGCACGCAGCAGACGGCCGCCGGCTACGCGAGCTACGGCAAGCGCCTCGCGAGTCACGGCATCGCCGCCGTGATCGAGGACGACCCGGGCATCCTGACGAACACGAGCGACGTGCTGCCGCATGCCGAGTACGTGATCGAGACGTGGCTGCCGACGATGTCCGACCACCTCGACCTGACGCGCATCGGGCTCGCCGGTCACTCGCGCGGCGGCGCGGTCAGCCTGCTCACCGCCGAGCACGAGCCCGGCAAGATCGCCGCGTGGTTCGGGCTCGATCCCGCCGACAACGAGTTCGGCCAGAACCCGCGCGAGTACGCGCGCACGACGCTCGCGAGCATCGGCATTCCGACCGCGTTCCTCGGCGCCGGTGTCACGAGCAACTGCGCGCCGGTCGCCGACAGCTACGAGATGCTCTACGGGCGCGCGCCGTCGCCGTCGGTGAAGATCGTCGGCGCGGGCGCGGGTCACACGCAGCTCGAAGATCCGGCGGGCTGCAGCGCGTGCAGCGTGTGCTCGCCGGCCGGCACCGCCGACCCGCAGGTCGTGCTCGGCTACGCGACGCGCTACCTCGCCGCGTTCTTCGGCCGCGAGCTGCTCGGCGATGCGAGCGTGGGCCCGGCATTCGAAGGCGCGGGCGGCCCCGCCGACGTCACCGCGGGCCTCGTCACGATCGCGACGAAGTGACTATAGTGGCCGCGATGGCCACCGCGCCGCCGCCCACCTCGGTTCGCCGCGAGATCATCAACATGATCTTGATCAACGCGGTCGCGCCGTACGTCGTGTACGAGCTCGCCGAGCCGACCACCGGTGGCCTGGGCGCCCTCGCGCTGTCCGCGGTGCCGCCCGCGATCGAGTCGGTGTGGAGCGTCGCGAAGAAGCGCAAGCTCGACGTGATGGCCGCGCTCGTGCTCTCCGGCATCGCGGTCAGCCTGATCCTGATCGCGCTCGGTGGTTCGGAGCGCGTGCTGCTGCTCCGCGATTCGCTGATCACGTCGCTGATCGGGCTCGCGGTCGCCGTGTCGGCCCTGTTCCCCAGGCCGCTGATGTACCTGCTGTTCCGCCAGATGCAGGGCGGCGACCCCCCGCTGCACGAAATGCGCGTGCTCAGCGCCGTGCTCGGCCTGGGCCTGATCGTCGAGATGGCGGTGCGGACCGCCATGGTCTACGCGATGACAACCTCGCGCTTTCTGCTGGTTTCTCCCTTTGTCCAGTACGGGATGACCGGCCTGTTGGTGCTGTGGGCGGTCTACTACATGCGTAGGAGGAAATTCCCAGCCGATGAGACCGGTTGAGACCCCCTAGGAACGCGCTATAAGCGTCGCCTCGGAGGTCCCTTGTACAGACTCGCTCTATCGTCCCTCGCCCTCGCGCTCGCCTTCGGTTGCCAGAACGCGAGCAAGCTCGATCACTCGACTGGCACCTCGACCGTGCGCGCCGCGCGCGTCGTCAAGCAGCCCGCGAAGCTCGAGTTCTACGTCATGTCGAAGTGCCCGTACGGCGTGCAGGTCGAGCAGGCGGTCGCGCCGGTGCTCGACAAGCTCGGCGACAACGTCGACTTCCACGTCGCGTTCATCGGCCAGAAGCAGGGCGATCAGCTGACGTCGATGCACGGCCCCGGCGAGGTCACCGGTGACATCGCGCAGCTGTGCGCGCGAGAGATCGCGCCCGACAAGTACGTCAAGATGATCGACTGCCAGGACAAGGACCCCGGCCACGTCGACACGAACTGGCAGGACTGCGGCAAGCAGGTCGGCATCGACACCGGCGCCGTCAAGGCGTGCATGGACAGCAAGGGCCAGCAGCTGCTCGCGGCGTCGTTCGCCGAGTCCGATCAGCGCGGCGCGACCGGCTCGCCGACGATCTACCTGAACGGCAAGCCGTACGAAGGCGGCCGCAAGCCGAACGACTTCCTCAAGGCGATCTGCAACTCGTACGACGGCACCAAGCCCGCCGACTGCAACTCGATCCCGGCCGCGATCCCGGTCAACGCGACGTTCTTCTCGGACGCGCGCTGCAAGGAGTGCAACATCGATCGCCTCGAGGGCCAGCTCGCGTCGATCTTCGACGGCATCAAGGTCAAGAAGGTCGACTACATGTCGCCCGAGGGCAAGGCGCTCTACGCCGAGCTCCAGAAGGCCGACCCGACGTTCAAGACGCTGCCGGCGATCCTGTTCGACAAGTCGATCGACAACGACAAGGACGGCAAGGGCCAGATCGCGCGCTACCTCCACCCGATCGGCAGCTACCAGTCGGTCGCGCTCGGCGGCAGCTTCGATCCGACGGCCGAGATCTGCGACAACAAGGTCGACGACGACGGCGACGGCAAGACCGACTGCGACCAGGCCTCGTGCAAGGAAGCGATGGTCTGCCGCCCCGAGATCAAGAAGTCGCTCGACCTGTTCGTGATGTCGCACTGCCCGTACGGCACGAAGGCGATGCTCGCGGTCAAGGACTTCTCCGACGCGTTCGGCAAGGACGCGACCGTCAACATCCACTACATCGGCGACAACGCGAACGGCCAGCTCAGCTCGATGCACGGCCCCGACGAGGTCACCGACGATCTCCGCGAGGTCTGCGCGATCCAGCACTACGGCGACAACGAGAAGTTCCTCGACTTCCTCGCGTGCCGCAGCAAGGACCTCAAGGCCGACTGGAAGGACTGCACCGGCAAGACCGGCATCGACGCCAACGTGATCCAGACCTGCGTCGACAAGGAAGCGAACACGCTGCTCGCCTCGAGCTTCGACGTTTCCAAGAAGCTCGCGATCGCGGCGAGCCCGACGTTCCTGCTCAATAACCGCGAGACGTTCAACGCGCAGGACGCCGCCGACATCGCGGCCCACTACTGCAAGGCGAACCCCGGCCTGCCCGCCTGCGCGAAGCAGCTCTCGGGAGCAGCGCCGACCCAGGCTCCGGGCGGCGGCGGCGCGGCCTGCGGCACGAACTGACAGTCGCGACGCCTAGTTGCGCGGGTGGGAACCGAATGCCCGCCCGTGCGTACTAATAGGCATGGCGTATCGCGACGACGTCGCTGCTCTCGAAGCCCGGGTCGCCGCCCTGTCGGCCGACCTTGCCGTCCGCGAGCGTGAGCGCGATGAGGCGGCCCGGCTGCTCGCCGAGGCGCGTGTGCGCGCGGACGCCGATGCCTACCTCGCCGACCTCGCGAGCGGTGGCCCCGCGCGCCGCCGCCGCAAGCGGCTCCGCATCGCCGCGCTGGCGGCCGGGCTCGTGATGATCGTCGGCGGTCTGTTCGCGTACCGCGCGCGCCATCACGACGACCGCTTCGAACGCGAGATGCGCACGTTCGAGCGGTTCACCGACGAGATGTGCGCGTGCAAGGACAACGCGTGCGCGCAGCACGTCAGCGACGACATGACGAAGTGGGCGCAGCAGGTCGAGAAGGACTGGCAGCCGATGCCGAAGTTCGACGAGGCGCAGATGAAGCGCGCGAACGACATGGGCATGCGCATGGCGCGCTGCATGCAGACTGCGATGTCAGTCGGCGATCCGTCGCAGCTCGGCCAGTAGCCCGCGCGTCGCCGCGTTGGTGTACAAGCGGTGGATGAAGAGGGGTTTCGTTGCCATCGCGCTGGCGAGCGCACTCGCCGTGCCCAGCGCCTACGCGTTCGACACGTTCTGGCACTCCGCCGCGAGCGAAGGCGCCGCGCAGCACCACGGCTTCACGGCCGACGCGGTCAACGTGCTGCAGTTCGGCACGTTCGGTCCGGACTTCTTCGGTCCGCTCTATGACACCGGGCCCGGTCATTACGTCGAGGACTGGGAAGCGGACCTCGCCGAGAAGGCGAAGGCGTTCTTCGACCTGCGCGGCAAGGCGTCGGGCGTGCGCAAGGCCGGCGTGCTCATGCACTTCGACAACCTGTACGGCGAGCTCGATCGCGACTGGAAGGTCGACTACCTGTTCCGCCGCCTGCTCGACAACACGCAGCGCACGATCAACGCGCTCTACAACACGCCGAAGCTCAACGAGGGCACGCGGAAGTTGCTCGTCCTGATCACGCTCGGCTCGTCGCTGCACATGGTCGAGGACTTCTACAGCCACTCGAACTGGGCCCACTTCGACTTCGTCGGCATGTGCTTCCCGCAGCAGAAGAGCTTCTGGGGCCAGGACTACGCGCCGTCGTGGTTCCAGGTCGCCGACAAGCTCGGCCCGCCGTCGCTCGACGCGACCGAGACCTGGCCGCTCGAGGCGCGGAGCGGCATCTATCCGCCGCCGAAGACCGCGCCGCCCAAGGACGCGTTCGGCACGCCGCTCGATCACGCGATGATGAACCACGACAACTCGCAGCTGTTCTACGAGAAGGCGTCGCAGATCCCGCACCACGGCTTCGGCCCGCATCCCGCGAAGGACGCGGCGACCGCCTCCGAGCACCAGCTCTACTCGATCAACACCGCGGCGATGGCGGCGAACGAGTGGATCGATCTCGTCGAGCAGGAGCCCGGCGCCAAGGCCGCGATCGACGACGCGCGCAACTGGGAGATCAAGCAATACAACCCGGCGATGCTCAAGGACCTCGAGGGCGGGCTCCAGGGCGTGTTCCTGATGTCGTGCGCCGCGAAGAAGTGGGACGGCGATCATCCGCCGAAGTCGCGCGCCACGCAGTGCACCGCGTACAAGGGCGGCCTCTCGATCCCGACGCCGTTCAACGAGTACTGGGCCGCGTACATCGATCACGACATCCTGGAGCAGCTGACGAAGGGCCTCGGCGACGCCTCCGGCCACTACTCGTTCGACCTGTCCTGGTACAAAGCGCATCGGCCGGCCGAGCCGAAGAAGCCGTCGGTCGATCTCGACGCGCTCGGGCTCCAGATCGAGGCACCGTTCTGCACCAAGCCGCAGCCCGCCGCCGCCGGCCCCGCGAAGAAGGGCGTGCGCCTGACCGGCCCCGCCATCGGCATCATCGACGTCACGCCCGCCGATGCACCGGTCTCCGAGGCCGACGCCGAGAAGGCCGAGACCAGCAAGCCGGCCGAGAAGTCATCGCAGGATCCCGACGACTACCAGCTGATCTACGCGATTCCGACGGGCTTCAAGGTCGTCGGCCAGCGCAAGCTCGGCCCGCACGCCTACAAATGCGGCGGCACCGGCAACGCGACCCAGGCGCACGCGATCGCCGCCGCGTGCCAGCACCTCCAGCTGCTGATGGAGTAGCTGCGCGTCGCTACTGGATCACCCAGTCGCCGACCTTGTACGACCACTGCCCGACGTGATTCTTCGTCGCGAGCGTCTGGAACGGGAACCACACCGCGGGCGCGGACGGATCCGCGGCGCCACCCGGCCGCTTGACCGCCGTGAACCAGACCTGGTGGTGCGCGTCGGCGCCGGTCAGGCGCGTGCCGTATGGACGCGTCGACGACAGCGACATCCACAGGTACTCGCCATCGGCCTTCGGCGCCCACTTCGGCCACGAGTTCGTCAGCATGTTGCCGCTGTTCGCGGTGTCGAGGCGCGTCGGGGAGCCGCCGCTCGCGGGCAGCAGCCAGATCGACGAGGACGGGTTGTCGTAGGAGACGCCCATGCCGTTCTGGCCCGCGCACGCCGAGCTCGCGACCGCCCAGCTCGAGGCGACGGAGGTGCTCGCGCGCGCGAACGCGATCCAGCTGCCGTCGGGCGAGAACGACGGATAGAAGTTGTTCGAGCTCGCGTCGGCGGGCACGACGACCTGCTCGTTGCCGAAGCTCGAGCCGTTCCACTTCATCGTCACGATCGAGCCGCCATAGACGAAGATGTCGGACTGGCCGAAGTCGAGCGCGCCGCCCGAGCACAGCGCCGAGGGCCGCACGAACACGATCGTCTTGCCGTCCCACGACCAGTCTGGATAGAGCGCCGGGCCCGACGTCGTGACGTTGGAGACGAGCGCGCCGGTCATCGCGTCGTAGATCGCGAGGTGGCCGCCCGAGCTCGCGATGTAACGCGTGCCGTCGGGATTGAACGCACCGATCGCGACCGACGAGACAACGGGGGTGCGCGTCGTCGGGTTCGCCGCGTCGACGAGCGACGTCTTGCGTCCGCTGCCGAGCGAGTCCATCCCGACGAACGACAGCCTCGAGCCATCGCGCGAGATCGCGTGACAGCCGACGCACTGGCTGCCGGAGATCGCGTTGTTCATGAACACGTCGGGCTGGCGGCTGCCGACCTCGAGGCGCTGCAGCGTGCCGGTGCCGCTGATCTGATCGCCGGTCGTCGCGAAGTAGAACAGCGCGCCGGTCGCCGCATCCTTCGAAACGATCAGCGGCTGCTCCATCGACGTCTTGCCCGGCCCGACGAGCTGGCCGCCCGCGAGGTGCGCGCCGGCGAGGCTCAGCGAGATCGTGTGACCCGACGCGCGCCCGGTCAGCCATCGCCAGTCCGGATCATCGGGCAACCACGACGCCTGCGGCACGTAGCCGACGAGCGCGTTGCCGTTGTCGACCGCGAACTTCACGCGATAGACCTCGAGCCCGGCGACCGCGACGCCCTGCACGTCGATCGATCCGACGTCATTGGGAATGATCGCGCCCGAGCTCGGATAGACGAGCGAGAGTCCCGGATCGAACGTCAGCCCGTCGAACTGTCCCGCGATATCCGGCGGCAGTGTCGGATCGACGTACGTGTGGACCTCGGGAGGTCCGTCGTTGTTGCCGTCGCCACCGCCCGAGCCCGAGCCCTTCGACGAGCCGCACGCTACGAGCGTCACTACCGAGCAGATCGCGAGACCGCGCATGGTCACCTCCCGCGCGCAGCCTACGCCCGTCGCACCGGCGCTTTCATCAAGAAAGACGCACGCCTAGCTGTACATTGTGTGCACAACTCGCGCTCACGGTGATGCCGGCAAGCAGCGGCAGCGCGCGGCCCGGCTCTCTCGACGCATCCCCGCACGCCGTAGCATGAGCCGATGTTCCGGATCTGGACCGCCGCGTGCCTCGGACTGTGCGCGTGCGTCGGATCGATGGTGCGCGCGCCGCGCGAGATCCCACGAGACCGCGTCGTCGAGTGCACGGACTCGATGGAGACACCGACGGAAGCCGCGGTGCTGGGTGTCGCGAGCCTTGCCGTCGCGCTCTACGGCGCCACGCAGGACCCGGTCGACTCGGGCGGCGTCTTATGGATCCCGGTGGCCGGGATCACCGGAACCACGCTGCTCATCGGCGCGGCCGAGGGCGCATCGCAGGCGCGCGAGTGCCGGGCGGTGAAGCAGCGCGCCGCCGAAATTGCGGACGAGGAACGACGCAACGCCGCGCTCGATCGCGGCGCCGCCCGATAGCTACTGCAGCGGAGGCGGCAGCGCCCAGAACGCACTCATGTTCTCGGTCGTCGTGTCCTGGTCGGGAATCCAGTACGGGACGCTGCTCGCGTCGGCGGTGCCGAGCTTGGACTTGTCGATCGCGGTGACCCACATCTGCCGGCGCGTCGTGCCCTTCGTGCCGGCAAGCGGATTGCCGTAATCGCGCAGGCTGTAGAACACGAGCCAGAAGTAGCCGCCGTCGTCGTACGGGCTGAAGTTCGGCAGGAAGCAGTTGCGCGCGCCGCTGCACGCGATGTCGAGGCGCGTCGGCGTGCCGCCGGTCTTCTGCACGAGGAACAGCGAGCCGGGCAGCGTGGTCTCGACGTTGTTGACGCTGTTGCGGCCGCGCGAGTTGACGCCCGCGCCGTACGCGATCCAGCTCGAGTCGGGCGCGAACGACGGCCACGACGGCGCCGCGAACGCGGGATCGACCGAAGCGCTCGGCACGATCGTCGCCGACGCGCCGAACGTATCGGGCCCGGTGACCGGGATCACCGCGAGGTCACCCGAGGTGTAATCGACGGCCCAGCCGGCGGCCGCGCCGTTGGCGAGGATGTTCGCGACGTACACGATCGACGTGCCGTCGGGCGACCAGCATGGATGCGCGGCGTTCGCCGTCGGCAGCGGCGTGCCCTGCGTCGCGACGGCGGCGCCGGTGTGCGGATCGATCAGCTGCAGCTGCGTGCCCGGGTTGATCAGCAGGCGCGTCGCATCCGGGTTGAACGTCGAGAACAGCGACGTGTACGAGGTCGACGTCACCGGCGCGAGCGTCGGCGCCGGATTGCCCATCTGCACCGCCGGGTCCGACAGATCGAACACCGCGCCCTGCAGCCCGCCGCCCCACAGCTCGCCCGACATGTAACGGCCGTCGCGGCTGACGACGTGACACGCGACGCAGTGGTTGTTCGCATCGCTCGGGCTCGCCGGCGGGTTCGGGATCGCGAGGCCGCGCCCGTTCGCATCGATGCGCTCCATCCGGCCCTGGCTGAGGTTCCAGTAGTAGATCGCGCCCGTCACGTTCGCGGCGACCGTGCGCACGTGCACCGGCGCGCCGCCCTGGGCGCCGTTCGTCGCGTCCCAGTGATCGACCTGCACCGTGATCGGCTGGCCACCGGAGCTCGCGATCAGCAGCTGCCAGTCGGCGGCAAGCGGCGCCGAGTCGAGCTTGAACGTCGGGCCACCGGCGAGGATCGTATCGACCGTCGCGAGCCCGGCGACGAGCCGCACGCGATACAGATCGGCCGCCGTGTTCGCGCCTTCCCACTGCACATCGGGCGCCTTGACGGTTGCCGGCATCACCGCGCCGTCGAGCGGGTAATCGATCACCGGCGACTGCGCGCCCATCGGCGACGTGTCGGGGAAGTCGTTCGCGGCATCCGGCGGCGCTGTCGGATCGACGTGCACGTTGTGGATGACGACGTTGACCGTCGTCGATCCGGTCGCCATGCCGTCGGTCGCGATCACGTTGCCCGTTCCCGCCGCCGCGCCGGTCGCGTTGAACTCGGCGACCGACAGCGTGCCGAGCGCGGACGCCGACGTGTCGAGCGCGAACGTCGCGTCTGACAGCACGTGTGTATGACCGTCCTTGTAGTGACCGATCGCCGTGTAGTCGACCGGCATCACACCTGACGGCAACGTGATCGTCGCATTCGCCGGTTGCACTTCGATCGAAACGAGTCCTTGTGTCTCGTTCGAGCTCGGGCCGCACGCAGCGAACACCACGGCGGCGATGGCCATGACCCTCATCATGGGCGGACGATAACGCCGCGCCCGCGACGGTTCCTAGAACGTTCTGCTGGGGACAGTAGACCCTAGCAAGCGCCTACGGCGTATCCACGCAGGTGCCGTGGAGGGCGCCGTCGATCGTGACGGTCTGCCCATCGGCGGTGACCTGCGCGTGGTCGTACTTCACGTCGACCTTGCTGGTCGTGCCGTTCAACGTGCCGGTGACGTCGACGCCCTCCGAGCCGAGCAGCCCGCTCGCCTGCGGCAGCTGCAGCTTGGCGCTGCTGAGCGTGATCGTGTGCTTGCCGGCGTTGTCGATCGTCGCGGTCGCCTGGATGAACGTGCCCTTGCCGTCCGTCAGCGACACGCCGAGCCCGCCGGACTTGACCTCCGGCACCCACGCGCACGTATCGACGGCGAGATCGTCCTTCCACGAGAACGTCCCTTCGATCGCACCGGACAGACGAAGCGTGCCGGCGACGACCGTCTTCCCTGCCGGAGCGGCCGCCGGCGCCGACGGTGCCGCGCTCCCCGCACTCCCCGCGCCGCCACCACCGCCGCCTTTACCGCACGCCATCACGAACACGAGTACCCCGATCACGCGTTGCATGAGCCGAGGCTACCACCGTCGCGGGGAACACTGAGTTGCTCGCAGGATCCGCACACGGCTCGTGTACCGTCGCCGCCATGAGTCGCCTCCGGATCGTCGTCGCTTCCCTCGTCGTCGCGGCCGCGCCCGCATACGCGCACTTCAAGCTGGTCTCGCCGGCGAGTCGATCGGCGCAGGACGCGCTCGGCGGGCCGCAGAAGAGCTCGCCGTGCGGCGAATCCGACGCGACGCAAGGCGCCAACGACTCGACGCCAACCAACACGATCGTCCAGCTCAAGGCGGGCGGCACCGTCACCGTCTCGATCAACGAGACGATCACGCACCCCGGTCACTATCGCGTCGCGCTCGCGCAGGACATGGCATCGCTGCCGCCCGAGCCGACGGTCTCGCCCGGCACCGGCTTCGCGTGCGGCTCCGCGCCGGTCGACGCGCATCCACAACTCCCCGTGCTCGCCGACGGGCTGTTCACGCACACGAGCTCGTTCAACGGTCACGTGCAGACCGCGCAGGTCCAGCTCCCCGCCGGCATGACCTGCAACAACTGCGTGCTCCAGGTGATCGAGTTCATGTCGGATCACGGCCTCAACAACCCGGGCGGCTGCTTCTATCACCACTGCTCGATCGTCAACATCACGGCCGACGGCCCCGACGCGGGCGTGTCCTCCGGCGACGACGCCGGCACGACCGGCGGCACGCACCACGGCGGATGCGACGTCGGCGCGCCGTCGTCTGCGCTGCTCGTGCTGGTCGGCGCGCTGCTGCTCCGCCGCCGCCGCTAGGGACACGGCACCGGCGTCGGGCACGTCCCGCCGGTCGGCGTCGGATACGTCTCCTTGCACTTCGCTGCGCCCGAGAGATCGTTCGCCGCGACGAACGAGATCGCGGTCGAGCCGAGCCAGCCGCGATCGATTCCGTATGCGGCGCTCGCGACGACCGTCGTGTTCGTGACGAACGCGCTCGCCGGCTCGGTGAAGATCCGGATCGCCGCCGCGTTGTTCATGTTGTCGGGATAGCGGCACGACGAGCCCTGGTTCGCCGACACCCCGCCCGCATACTCGACGCGCACGAAGTCGAGCCGCGACCGCGGATCCGGCAGCCCGTTGAAGTGGATCGCGAGCCAGTCGCCGGCCGCCGGCGTCGCCTGCGCGCTCGTGAACACGATCGGAGCCGCCGCCGTCCCCACCGCGATCAACGCGCCCGTCGCGGGCGCCGTGTTCTGCGCGACCTGCACGTTGATGATGCCGCCCGACTTGAGCTTGATCGTCACGCCTGGCTCGATCGTCAGCGCCGCCACCCCGGTCGTCGCCGCCACATCGAGCCGGCTCGCCGCGATCGAATCGCCGACGCGATACGGCACGCCGCGCGCGTGAAACGTCTGATCGCGCACGATGCTCGCGAGCCCGCTGCCCTCGAGCACGATCTCGTCGACCGCGTTCCCGGTATACGTCCCGGCGGGGATCGATCCGGCCGCGCTCGCCCACGTGCGGATCGGCACGTTCGCCGAGCCATGAATCACGAGGTCCGTCGACGTCGCCGAGAACCCACCCGCCTCGCGCACCGACACGCCCTGGCTCCGCGAGCCCTCGATCACCACATGCTGCGCGTCGAACGTCTCGCCGGGCGGCTGCGTCTGATCCGGCCCGCGCACGTCGATCGCCGCCGCGACATCGAGCGGCGCGTTGAGCGGCGCCCCACCATCGCGCACGTTCGTGTACGAGAAGCGCAGCGTGCCGCCGAGCTCCGCGAGAATCCGCGACCACGGCTTCTGCGGATCGATCGCCTCGATCGTCACCGGCTTGCCGGGCATCCCCGCCGCTGTCAGCACGCCGCGCACGTCGAGCGTCTTGCCATCGCCGATCTGCACGACCGCGCACGCCTCGATCGTGATGTCGGCTCGCAGGCTGGTGTCGCTCGGGATGATGTGCGGGCTGTCCGCCGCGGACCACGTCTGGGCCGTCGTGATCGTGCCCGTGTGCATCGTCCCGGCCCCGGTCACCGGCGGGCACGCCGGCGCATCGGGCGGCGCGGCATCGACCGGCGACGCATCCGGCGTGTGACGAGGTTTGTCTCCGCCGCACGCCACCGCGCCGGCGACCACCACCAAGACCAGGGTCCTCACTCGCCGAGTATCGGCGTTTTTCGCAGGCGCCGGATCTGCTAGTTTCGCGGCCCTCATGGCCAAACAG
>JAFAOG010000069.1 GCA_019237945.1 Deltaproteobacteria bacterium
GCGCCGCGGACGTCGATCTGAAAGCCGCCGCGCCCCGACTCGCGCACCGTGACGTCGGGGATCAGCGCGAGTGCGGTCTTGAGATCGACCGCGCCTTTGGCCGCGAGCTCCTCGCCGGTGAGCCGCACCTCGGTGTCGCGATCGAACGGCTTGTCGGGGCGCTCGTCGTAGATCTCGATCGCCTCGCCCTGCGAGAGCTTGACCAGATCGTCGTCCGACAGTCCCGCAGGCGGGGTAGGCTCCCCCTCGGCATGGGCCCGCACCCCCCACAGGGCAGCTGCGGCAATCAAGTACTTGGCGAGCCCGGCCATGCGGCGTACTGATCATAGGCAAGACCTACTCCACAGTCCCTGTAACCGCAGTGAAACCTGGACTTGCCGCCGATATCCTCGCCGCCGTCAGCACCCTCCACCGAGGGGACCGCGAGCAGGCGCATGAAGAGCTCGAGGCGATCTGGGCCCGCGTCGACCCCGACGACCACTTTCATCGCTGCGTCGTCGCGCACTACCTCGCGGAGGCGCAGAGCGACCCCGCCGAGGAGCTTCGCTTCGACATCCTCGCCCTCGCAGCCGCGCGTCGCGCCGAGCCGGCCGAGTTCGACGGGCGCTTCCCCGGGCTCACGCTCGTCGGCTTCTTGCCGACCTTGCATGTCAAGCTCGCGACCGCGTACGAGCGCGTCGGCGAATTGACGCTCGCGCGGCTGCATGCGACCGAGGCGAAAGACGCGCTCGCGAAGGTGCCGGTCGGCCCCGCCGGTGACGTCACGCGCGCGGTGCTCGCACGACTCAATCGCCGCCTGGGCTGATCGCGCCCGCGGAGCCCGCGGGGACGAGCCCGGCGTAGAGCGCGTCGGCGATCTGCTCCGAGCCCTCGCTCGTCGGATGCTGGAAGTCTTTCATCATCAGGCCGCGCGCGAACCACGACCGCGACGCGCCCTTGCCGCCCATCCATGTGTACGTGTCCCAGAACGCGCAGCCGTGGGCGAGCGCGGCGCGGCGCTGCGCGGCGACCATCGCGGGGATCGAGTCGCGCGGCGGGAGCTTGTCGTCTCCGTAGTCGAGCTGATCGAGCGGCGACACGACGAGACACGACGCATCGGGCAGCGCGGTGCGCACGGTCGCGAGCAGCTCGCCGAACAGCTTCTCGTGCTCCGCCATGCCTGCGCCGCTGGGGCGCAGCCACTCCGCCTCGTTCGTGCCGTACATGATCACGACGAGATCGCTGGCGCGATGCGCGAGCTGGTTGCGCCAGTGCGCGTCGAGGTTGTTGTTGCGCATCGACTTCGCGGTCGCGTTGACGACGCCGAGGTTGTCGACGACCCCGCCCTTCGCCGCCTCGAGCGACGCACCGAACAATCGCACGCGACCCCTGGCGCGCAGTGCAATCCGTTTGCCGGGCGGCAGCGTGACGGTCGCGAACGAGCCCTTCTTCGCGGCGGCGGCGGTCGCGATCGTCTGCACGACCTTGTTGTCGACGGCGATGGCGAGCGTGCCGCCGTGCGGCTGCGCGAGGTAGTGCAGCTCGAGCGTCGATACCGCGCCGGTCGGCACGAGCTCGATCGTCCCGCCCGCGTCGCACTCCGCGCTGCCGCCGAGGCCAAGCAGGCGATCCGGCGGCACGACGGTCGAGATGCCGTGGACGTGCCAGCCTTCGCCGACGACGCGCGCGACCGCGCGATGCTGACAGTACGGATGCGGCGGCGCCGCGAACACGAAGCCCGGGCCGCCGTCGCCGAGCAGCGCCTGCAGCTTCGCGCGCAGATCCTCGGTGATGTGATCGTCCGCTGTCAGGGAATCCCCGAAGTACGAGATCCGCAGCGGGTGGGTCGCGGTGCCGTCGCGCTGCGCGGCGAGCGCCGTTCGAAACGCATCGAGTGCGTGATGCGTGCACCCGTCATCGAGACACGGATCATCGAACGACGCCGGCTTCGGCGGCTTGCGCGCACCCGCAACCGCGAGCGTCGCGGCGAGAGCGACGAAGCCGAGAGCCTTCACGGCGCGCGTTCTATCATCGTGCTTCGCATCGTGGGGTTGCTGATGTGCGCACGCCGTGACGACTCGCGCGCTGTGACCCGCCATCTTGTTGATATTTCGTCCCACCGTGCTGGCGGGCGCGTTGCAATTTCGATGGGCATATGAGCAACGACAACCTCAAAGACAAGATCGATCAGGCAGCGGACAAGACGAAGGACATCGCCGACAAGGCCGGTAAGCGCATCGAGGACGGCGCCGACAAGGTGGCCGACAAGACGCGTG
>JAFAOG010000198.1 GCA_019237945.1 Deltaproteobacteria bacterium
CGAGCTCTCCGAGGCCGCATGTCTAATCGTGGCCGTTCGCCGGCCAGGTTGTTTGGCGGTCCTCGGAGAGGCGGGAGACGTGTTCTTTGAAGCGGTCGCGCGCATGGTCAGAACGGCGCCTCCTCAAGAGCAGGTACACCAGTCAGGTTGTCGCGAGGCTTGAGTCGCCCGATCAGCCGCATCTCTTCGTCGAGCGATTTGGCGGGCGACGTCAGGCGGACCGCGACTTCGACGGAATCGCGCGGGTACGTGAGGCCCGGGTCGTGACCTTCCGCGTACTGGCCTTTCCAGAACCCCTTCCATCGTCGCCAGGTCTGGAAGTGCCGGGTGAGCGTGTCGTAGAGGCGGCCAGCGGATGAACCGACGTAGAGGATCTCCGCGGTCTCCGCGTCGCGGATGACGTAGACACCGGCCTTGTTCTTCAGCGCGCGCACCCAATCGGGATAGGCCTCGCCCGGCGCGCCGACCGGGCGATACACGAGCGATGCGTTGCGAGCTACGAGCGCATTGGGATCGGCGACGGTCTCCCATGCGCGCATCACGATGGACGGATCGATTCGATCGGTCGGTCCGCCGAGCCAGACCTCGAAGTGAACGTGTTTGAGGTGGGCCGCGTCGAGCGGCGACGCCCCGATGATCCCTAGCGGTTGCCCCGCGCGAACTGCGACGCCCCTTTTGCCCGGCGCGGTCTCGGGAACGAGCAGCTTCTCCATGTGCGTGTAGAACGTCGCGACCTTGCGCGGCGTGTGGTCGATGACGACCGCCCAGCCGTGCGGCGTGTTCATCGCCGACCAGATAACGCCGTCGCTCGCCGCGACCGCCGGAAGACCGTCCGGCATCACGTGGAGCTTCGAACCGTTCGGTGTTCCGACCTTGTACGCGTCCGAAGGCTGCCGCAGGAACATCAGATCGACGCCGCCGTGGCGTGGCAGTCCTGGGCGCGGCGAGTTGAAGCCGTCCGAGATCACGGGCGTGCGACCGTTCCAGCGCGGCACGGGCCATACCCAGCGACCGGGAAGCGGGCCAGCAAACGGCGCGACCGTCTCGGAGCTGGTGATCGATGAGCGCGAGCTGCGACGCGTGAGCGCGTACGCGGCCACGCCGCCGCCGATGATCCAAGGCAGCGCGCGCATCTCACGCCTCCTTGTGCTCACCGCTGTTGCGCGTGACCAGAAACAGCCCGAGCAAGCCCGCGCCGATCAGGAGCGGCGTACCGAACCCCTGAAACAGACCCTTGCCCGCCTCGTTGGCGACCTTGCCGACCGCGTGTGCAGCGCTCGCGACGAAGTCCGCTGCCTTGCTGGCTCCGTGCTCGAGGTTCTCGGGAAGGTGCGTGATGCTGTCCTTGATCGAGTCCTTCGCCATGTCCCACTTGCTCGGCGCTTCGTCGGCGACGGCGACGTGAACCGCGGTCTCGAACAGGACACGCCAGAAGCCGTTGTTCTTCGGGTAGACGTCGCTCGGGTTGCCCTTACGAGCGATCGAGTTGACGTCGGCCATCGCGTCCTTCCAGCGCTTCTCGACGCCCTCGTGCCCGAACACCTCCTTGACGTCGGAGAGCTGCTTGCTCCAGTAGTCGGCGAGCGCGATCACATCGGCGTTGGTCGCGCGTGGGATCTTCTTCTTCGCGCCCAGCATCCCGGGCTCGGGCTCCAGCTCGTCGAAACCGCGAAGCTGGACGAGGTACTTGAACTCTTCGCCGTAGAGGTCGTCGTACGTCTTCACGTTATCGAAGTGCTTGAACGGACCATCGCCACCCGGGCCGACATTGCGGACCGTGTATGAGCCGAGCTGCACGAGCAGCGCGTCCCACAGCGCCGGCAACGGCGGCGCGATCATGAGGTCGTCGAGAAACACCGCGACCACTTCGAGCGTTCGCCAGAAGGAGCGGTTCTCGGCGTACGGCGCGTGTGGCGACCTGACCGCCTCGTGCTCGAGATCGGCGAGCGTCGCGCGCCAACGGCTCAGGATTCCCGCTGTCGCATTCGCACGAACCGCGGGATCGAACAACGCCGCGATCGCGACGACCTCTTCACCCGTGGTGCGCGGCCAGCGCGCGCCCGTGTCGAGCTCGATGAATCCGCGTGTCTGAAACGCGCGGTGACGGAGCGCGATGTATCCGTCGATCCAGTTGTAGATGTCTGCCGTCATGTTGCCTCCTGAGAGGGGAATTCGATCGGGGGCCGGGGTCGCGCGAGCGATGGCGCGAGCCCTGGTTTGGGTTGACTACCTGCTACGTGCCTTCTGCTACTGCTGCTCGATCACCTCGCGCGGGATCACGATCGCGATCGGGCCACACCCGTACGCCTCGCTCTGCTCCGCGCTCTGTGCCGCGTTGGGATCCGCGGTCTGCGTCACAGCGGGGGACGGCGCAGCCGCGGGGGCCGGCTTGTAAGCCGGTCCCGCGCCCGTGTATCCCGCCGCGTGCGACGCTCCCTTGTCGACGCTCTTGTAGGCCGGCGTTCCACCGACCAGCGTCGCGAGCCAGCTACCGCCACTCGACGACGGCTGCCCCGCACCTTTGTAGTTCGGAGTCGCCATGACGCGTTACCCGATCAGCTTGGTAACGAGGTTGCCGAGCGTCCGGACCTGCTCGTCGCGCTTCGCGTACGACGCGAGAGCGCTCTGGTAGAGGATGAGGTTGCCCACATCCGTCGCAGCGCTATCCGTCGCGACCGGCGCCGCGGGGAGCGGCATCAGCGCGGCGAAGATCTGCGCCACCAGATCGACGAGCTGCCCACCGGTGACCCGGCCGAAGATGTTCTGCGCGAGCGCCGACTGCGGCGGGTTCGCGTAGATCACCTGCGGCTGAGGCTGCGTGTACACGCGCGAGGGCTGCGCATACACGGTCTGCACCGGCCGGGCCGGACCAGCGGGGCGCCACGGCGTACTGCCGGGGTGCGTCCGATGATCCGCGTTCCGAGTGTCCACGATATAGATGTCCGACTCTTCCATCGCTCTCTTCCTTTCTCGGTTCGCGCTTGACCGCTCGCGCGACCCCGACCCCCGATCGGCTCGCTAGACCTCCGCTTCGCGCGCCGACAGCGCGAGTCGCGCTTGCGCGCGTTCGAGCGCCGATTCCAACGCGCCCGGAGGGAGCGCGTTGCCCGCGTTCGCCGGCTTCTTGGCGACCTGCACCGCCGGAGCCGGCGCGGGCGCCGCCTTCTTCTCGCGATCGTCCATCACCATCAGCGCGAGCTGACTTCCGGCCGCGGACATGACGCCCGCGCCGACACTGCGGATGGTGGACGAATCGCCCTTCCAGGCGAGCCCGCCGCCAACGGCCGCGAGGGCCGTCGCGATCGTCTTCGGAGCCCAGCCTTCGTGCGCCAGAAACGAGCCCGCCAGCGCGGTGCCGGCGGCGCCTCCCGCCGTGTACGCGAGGCGCTTCAGCGGCGTCTCGTCTTCCTGCTTGGCCGCGCGCGGCGCGCGAGGTGCGGCGTTGCGGAAATGGTGATGCTTCTTGCCCTTCTTCTTCTTCGCCATGGTCTTTCTCCTCGCGTTACGCGGCGAGATGGGTGAACGCACCGCATGCGTTGCGGCGGCGCGGGTTGCGACGGATCACGACCGTGGGCAGCTCGTCGCGCGCCGCGCCTGGGAGATGGAGCATCGACGGCAGGCCGCGCATCGCGGAGATCACCGGCGAGCTGTCGATGCTGACGTCGAGCTCGATCGCCGCGAACAGGATCGCGAGCGTCGTCAGGACGTCGTCCATATCGATGTCGACGCGGCGACCTTCGAGCCAGGCGTGGACGTAGCCGCGCACGCGTTCGATTGCCTCGATCTCCTCGTCGTAGTCACCCGCAAGCCTGCGAGCGATGTCGAGCGCCCAGTCGATCGTGTCCTGGAGCCGCGCGAACAGCGGCTGCCAGTCACGCACCACGTCACGGCCGGCGTTCGCGCCGCGCGAGTGCTTCTTCTTCTCGGTCTTCTTCACAGTCGTCTCCTGTCTCCGGGCAAAGCCCGGCCGTGCCCGCAACGCGGCGAGCGGTTCCTTTCGTCGCGTCACGCACCACGCGCGACGCGAGCAAGCGAGTCTCCGGCCGTTACGCGGCCTTGTTCGATGCGATCGTCGCGAACGTCGTGAGCTTCGGTGGATGCGCGAGCACGCCCATCGACAGTCCCTCGCGGTTCAGCTCCTCTTCGACCAGGCCGAACATGTCCGCGCCAATGCCCAGCGCACCGAGCTTCGACCGCAGCGCTGCTGCGCCGATGTCGAGCCCGACACGACCAGCGACACTCGCGAGCGCAGACACGAACGGCGGCGGTTCGAGCCGAAGCCCTCCGATCTCGAGCGCGAAGTTCCGCTGGGTGCGTGCGAGCACTTCGTCGAGCACCTCGCCGATCGCATGCGCCGTGGTGCGGACCATCGAGAGCGCGCGGAGCCCGTAGCGACGCGCGGCCTGCTCGGCGAGCGCGAACATCCAGCCCATGGCATCCACCTCCGACGGAGCCGGCACCGCACCTTCGTCAACGAGCCGCATCACCGCGTTGCGCGCTCGGCGCACGCGGGAGGCTCCGTTGCGGACATGTGCAGTGCCGGCCCCGTCCTCCGCGAGCCGCGCCGACCACTCGATCGCATCGTGCGCGTCAACCACGACCGGGCCAGGCGCGGTCATGGCGACCCCGCAGCTCAGGCCGTTGCGCGTGACACGAGGATCCAGAATGACGGGCGCTCCGTTCTCGATGGGAAAGGTGTGCAGGCCGATAGGGGTGTCGAGCGTGGCGAGCTGACGGTTGGGCTCGGGATCGATCAGCTCCGCGACGGCGATGTACAGGGCGGACCGCTCCACGCAGTTGGGGTCCGGTGCGGGGATGCGCAGCCGCTGCGGGGGCTCGCACGCCTCGACCTTGGGGCCGTCGTGCTTGGCGCCGTCATCGTCGCGCTGAGGGAGCGTGCGGATCCACGCCGCCAGGCTCTCGGTGGTCGGATGCTTCTCCGCGATCTCCGCGATGAGCGGATCCTGGTTCTTCACCAGCTCGGCCACGACTTCGGTGATGGAGCCAAGGCAGCGGAGGTCGTTGAACGGCAGCGCGATCACGACGCGCCTCCATCCTTCGAGGCGCCGCCGAGCATCGTCCGGACCTTGGCGACCGCGTCCGGCACCGACAGCGCCGACAGCTCGTCGATCCAGGCGCGCAGCTCGGCGGGCGACAGCTCCGCCGCGACCTGGCGCGCGAGTGCGGCCTCGGACGGCGCGAGCGCGGACTGGATCGCGATGAAGTGCGACATGGTCTTCGGATCGAGCGGCGGCATCGCGCTCGTGGTCTGCGCGTGCGCCGTGGCAGACTCGCTGGCGGTCGTGACGTCGAGCGCCGGGGCGGACGCCTTCTTCTGCGCACCCTCGGCGCTCGCTTTGCGCCAGTCGAGCACCGAGGACAGGTTCATCTTCTTTCCGCCCGCCAGGCTCGTGATCACGATCGGGATGACCTGCGCCACGAGGTTGTTGATGAACTCGAAGCCGGGCGAGCTCGCGGTCGCGAGCGCTGCATCGGTATCGTCGTCCTCGTCCTGGTCATCGGTGTCGCGGGGCGCGCGGCGCGGCAGGCCAGCGCCATCGGCCGCGCGAAGCAGCTCGGCAGCGGCCGTCATCATCTCCGGGAAGCGATCGATCACGGACTTCGCCAGCTCGGTGTTGAGCCGCATCGCCTCGCGCACGGCGTCGTCGATCGGAGCGGGGCTGGCGAGCGCGATCGCGCCCTCGGACGCGTTGCGCTCCGGCTTGACTACCTGGACATAGGCGGGCGGGACGCCCTCCACGCACTTGCCATCGTCGTTGATGGGATCGAGGCGGTACTTGCCCGGCGTGCCGGCCGCTTCACGAAGATCCTCGATCTCGGACTCGACCGGCACCGTCAGCGGGCGCCCGTCGCGCCCGTACACCAACTCCGGTGCGCCGCGCGGCTTCATGCGCCGCACGCGCCATCCGGTCACCGTCGCCGGGACATCGAAGCTATCTCCGTTCGCGTTGAAGGCCAGCTCGCTCATCTTGATCATTCCTCCTGTTGGGTAATGCCCACGAGCGACCCCCAACTCACGTTTGGCCCGGTCATTGCCGAGCGCACGCGATCGGTTGCGTGCGATCGATCTCGAGACGCGAGCGAACCGCGCGACCGCTCGATCAAGTGCGCGAAGTCCTCGCGCGTGTGCGTACGCGTACGCGCGCGCCCGATCATTCAGATCGGTTTCTCGCGGTTACGATCAAGACTCGCGCAACCGCGCGACTCCTCGATCAAGTTGGCTGAGCGCGTTCGCGGAAGAAAGCTCGCGACCCCATCCAGCTTTCGCCGATCGAACCCGCGAGATATGTGGCGCGGATTCTCGTGCGGGAGAAATCTGCACCGACGCAGCCGGTGTTCAACCCACTGCGAGACTGGGCCGTTTCAGCTACGCAGCGATCTTTCTCATTACGACGAACCGCGTGACGCGCCTTTAGGGATCGAGCAACTCCAGCTTGGCCGCGTCGATCGTCCATACAACTTGGCCTGGACTGCCGCCAAACCCGTTCTTCCAGGCGTGCTCGGCACGAACCAAGTCGCGACCGGTCGAATCCGCAATCACGAGGAGCCCGGCGTCGTCGGACATTGCCGCCACCGCGTTGTTGCCGGGCGACGGAGAGACAAGCGTCACCGTGATCGTCCCCGTCTTGTTGTGGTTGACTGCCCCGCTGGGCGTCAAATCATCTTCGTTACGTCTCGCAGCCACGATGCTGCCTGGCTTGAGGTCGGTCAGCTGCACTGCACGAAAGGTGATCACAACGTCGCCCGCGGGATAGGCTCTCGATGGAGGCATTCTACGAGCCTACACGACGGGGCCGGCACACTGCCAAGGCAGCGCTCAACGGTTGTGCTTTGGCTCTGCCGGTGCGCGGCGCGTCCAGTTCGGTAACCACAGCAGCGAAAGCACGCCACCCCACCCGGGCTCGGGAATCACCATCGCGTGTTCGATGATCTCGTGCTCCGGATCCACGTGTTTGCTCGATCCCAACCAGGCCGAGGCTTGGAGTCGCTTTGGCTCCTCCGTCAACGCGCCGCGATCGAAGAAGCCGGACGCGATCGACTCTCGCGCGAGCGACGTTCCGCCATCCAAATGGGTGGGAAACGTGCGGCTCGGCTTCATCCACTTGATCACACCGCGTTCCGAGTACACCGCGGCGCATGGTTCTGGTGAAAGCTCTGCGAAACGCATCGCGCTCATGACGGGTGACGCAGTGAACACACGCTCGATGGCGCTTACTGCGTGAAGATCAACCGGTGTCACGCAGCAATAAGGCTCCACCATCGGCGCGGGCGTCAGATGTTCGATCGCCAGGATGTCCGCATCGCGTTCGTCGCGCTTGCTGCGGTACTCGCATGACGCTTTGAACCAGCTCGCCGGGTCGCCTTCTGCTGGTAACTCGTGGCCGAGCGCGAAGTGCCCGACCTCGTGCGTGATCGATGTGCGCCGCCGGCCCTCCTTGACGATGTCATCGGAGACGCGGATGCGCGCCTTGCTGCCGACCCGAAAGATTCGCGCGGTCGCGCCTTTCAGATGGCCGAACGTGACCTCGATGCCGAGTTCCTTCGCCGTCTCGATCGGATCGATCTGGTCCGGCGTGCGCGCGCCCACCCGGACTAGCAGATCGCGACCGATCTGGCGCGGCCGGGATAGGCGCCGCGCCACGGATCAATCCCCGCGCTCGATCAGCGACTCCACGTCTTCGAGAGCGCTGCGCAGGTCGTCATCGGACAGATGCTCGAAGCTGCGATGCGCGAACTGCATCTCCGGGTGGATGGTGCGCAGCTCGCTCAACCGCCCGAGGATCTGCGCGGGGCTCATCGCCTTGATTGCGTCGCGGATCGCTCCGCTCACGACGTTCGAGGGACGTTTCGCGCGTTCCGCGCGACGGATCGCCGCGAGCCGGTCGCGCGCCCCCTCCGCGATCGCGTGCGCGCGACGCTGAAGGTCTGGCGTTGTCGGCATGGTCTTGGCCTCTTCGACTGCGACCGCACGCGCGATCGCCATGTACGTATCCAGGTCTTGTTCACTCATGGTCGTTCTCCTTCAGGCGATCGCCTGGACGATGGTTTCGAGGATCTCGGGATCGAGCTTCTTCGCGACGCGCACCATGCGCTGGTACGCAGCGTGGTAGGCGCTCTTCGACATCCCGGTGAGGTCCATCACTTCGGCGCGCGTGGTCGCGCGCTTCGCGTAGGCATCCACGATCGCGAGGACGCCCACATCGCCGGCGGCGCGCATGCGCATCTCGCGGACGAACAGCGACCAGCACGGCTCGACCGGCTCCTCGCGCTTGCTCTCGCGTTGCGCGACGAGCACGTCGCTGGCTTCTTCGGCGAGTCGCTCTTGGTTCCGGCTCTCGTCATCGATCGAGACGTGCGGGAAGTCCTTCGCGTGCCTGACCTCGTGCGTGATCTCGCGCGAGATCGCCCAGAAGAGAAAGCCTTCGAGGTTCACGCGATCGGGATCCCAGTTGAGCTTCCCGTCGAGAAGCTTCATCAGGATGTTGTTGAGCCGGTCATCTGGCCCGAGCTGATCGCGCCACGGCGTATCGCGCTGTACTTGGCGAATCAGGGACGACGTCTGCTTGAGTACGCGCTCCACGAGGGTATCGGTGAGCTGCTTGTCGAACTGCGTGCGCCACAGTTGCTGTGGCGAATCCTTCGTCTGCATCAGGTCTCCTTTCCACGCACTCTATGACCGCGGTCTGACACCTGAGAAGTTGTTCAGTAAGTGCCGCAGGATGCGTCTCAGGGCCGATTCCGCGCGTTCTGCAGGAGTGCGTCCGCGCGCCGTACACGTCAGACGGATCGCGGAGAGTGAGCCCATCACGAGCCCAGGTGGGCTCGAACAGGAGCCACGAACATGTCAGCAAATCAGAACGAAGAACGTCTCGCCGCGATCGCCTTCATCCTCGATCGCGTCGAGCAATTCGCGCCATCGAGCAGCAACCGCGCGTTCGCGTCAGAACTGGTCGCGGGTCTCGCGGAGGGGCGCCACATCGAGTGCGCTCGCGCGGGTGAGTATGAGGATCTCAACTGGCGGGTGCTCCGCATCATCAAGGCGTACGAGGCCGTAACGCCCTTGGTGCGGCGTCCGAAGCTGAGCGTCGTGCGCTGAGCACAGCTCGTCGCCGCCAACATGGCCGCGCCGAATCCGAGGTGGACCGTGGCGGGCGAGTTCTGGCTAGACTAGTTTTCATCGGGTAGCGCTGGGGTCCTAGACGAAGGGCCAGGATCGCCTCGGATGGCGCCACCGTCGGCGAACCGACCGACCCCTGCGCTACTATGCGCCCGATGAGTTTCAAGCGGCGTGTCCTTTCGGCGTTGGGGAAAGAGGAACTCCTCGAGATCGGGCGCGGACTGGACCTCGAGGTCACCGCGGCCATGCGCGTCGATGACCTTCGTGACGTCATCGCAAAGAGCAAGCGTGCGAGCGTGCCGAGGATCGTCCAGGAGTCGATGTCGCGCGACACTCTGAAGGCAATCTGCGTGGCGTGCGGTCTCGATGACACGAGCAAAGAGAAGGGACCCCTCGTCGAGCGCATCGTCACTGCCGCGGGGAATGGCTCAGGTACGTACAAGATCGACCCCGAGGCGACCCGGGGGAGCATCGCTCGCGAAGGAAGCACCGTCGGCCTGTTGCTGCCGGGTTTCGAGATTCCAGGGAAACCACCCACGAAGGCCAAGCGCCGACGACAGGCGGATTCTAGCGAATCGGAAGCAGTGGTCTCTGGGTCGCTCAAGGCTGCGCTGCGACAGTTTGCGATAGAGGCCGCGGGTGGATTTCGTGGACGCGAGGCAACGCTGAGCTTCACGACGCGGCTACTTCAGTGCTTCGGATGGAGCGATGGCCGACCCGAGGGGGCTCACACGCCGCGCACCTTCTCGGTCGCAGAGAACGGGCAACGTGCGGACCGTGAAATCGCGTTGTGGTGGCCGGAGCGACGCACGATGATGGAGGTCGCGTCGCCTGAGACGGTGCTCGACTACGCGTGGAAAGATCTTCTGCGCATCTGCCTTCAGCTCGATCCGACGCCTCAGTACGTGGTGCTGACAAACCAGCGCGATCTTCAATTGTACGACCTCGCCGGAAACCATGAAGCATGGCGGCTCTCGATCCCGATCGACGATCTTCCAAAGCAAAGCGACGCTTTCCCGTTCTTCATGACCGACTGGCGTCCAGGCGCCACGCCCCGGATCATCAACTCCGACAAGGTCTCCAAGGCAGTCGCGGAACTCGTCGCAAAGGTCTATCGCAGCGTGCTCGCGCAGTATCCGAAACGCGAGGACGATGTCATCCGGTTCACGCTCCAGTGCATCACCGCGATGTTCGCCGAGGATATCGGCCTTTTGCCCAGGAACTACTTCACTTCGCTGCTCTACGTCGGTGCGCAGCAACGTGATGTCGAAGCGCGACTCCGAGAGCTGTTCGTTCAGATGAACACACGTGACCTCGCTCAACGGGTTGTCCCCTACTTCAACGGGGGGCTGTTCACCAAGATCGAAACGCTGCCGCTCGGCTCGGCACAGTTGATGGCGTTGACAGAAGCTGCCCAGGCGAACTGGACCCACGTCGACCCGCACATCTTCGGTAGCGTGTTCCAGAACATCATGGGCGCCGAAGAGCGCCACGCGAGCGGCGCGCACTACACCGCCCACGACGACATCATGCGAGTTGTCGGCCCAACGATCGTTGAGCCGTGGCGCAAACGAATTCAGGCCGCAACCACGCTCAAGGAACTGACCGAGCTACGAGCCGAGTTGTTCCGCTTCAAAGTCCTCGATCCGGCTTGCGGCAGCGGTAACTTCCTCTACATCGCATTCCGGGAGCTCTACGCGCTCGACACCGAACTGCTCACCCGCATGCTGCGCGATTTTCCGTCGACACACGGAAAGCTGAGCTGGAGTGGCGGAATACCTGCGACCAATTTCTACGGCTTCGACATCAACCGCTTTGCCGTGGAGCTCGCGAAGGTCACGCTGAATATCGCGAAGAAGAAAGCATTCGAGGAGCGGAAGGAAAAGGCGCTCACGTTTCACGGTCAGGTCGAGATGGATACGGACCCCTCACTGCCGCTCGACAACCTCGACGACAACATCGTCGTGCGAGATGCACTTTTCACAGACTGGCCACAGGTGGACGCGATCGTAGGAAACCCGCCGTTCCTCGCCGGTCTCGACATTCGAAGCGAGCTGGGTCCTGACTACTTGGAGAAGCTCAAGAAGCGCTACCCGGGTGTCAACGGGCGCGCCGACTTCTGTTCGTTCTGGTTCCGACGAGCGCACGATCACCTTGGGCCAAACAAACGCGCTGGCCTCGTGGCGACCAGCTCGATTCGCGAAGGCAATTCGCGCGAAGCCGCCACTGACTACATCGTTGAGAACGGCGGAACGATCACGAATGCCGTCTCGTCGCAGCCATGGCCTGGGCTGGCAGTCGTGAACGTCTCGATGGTCAACTGGGTCAAGGGCGCAGCCGAAGGAGAACCGCGTCGTCTCGTCATCGACGGCGCGGTGTTCGAACCGAAGGTAATTCCTCCGACGCTTCAGCTCGACGTCAACCTTACCGGCGCGCGTGCGCTAAACGCGAACGATAAAGGGACCTCGCAGGGCCTCGTGCTCGGCACGAAGGAATTCCAGTTCGAAAGCGACGTCGCGCGTGAGCTGCGCCGCGATAAGCGAGCCAGGCGCTTTATCAAACCAGTAGCCGTCGCAAGCCACATGCTCCGAGGAAAACTCTCCACGGAGC
>JAFAOG010000275.1 GCA_019237945.1 Deltaproteobacteria bacterium
TGGCTGTACGTGCTGCCCGGCGCCTCGAACTGCACCTGCGCGTAGCCGAGGTTCGGCGTCTTCGGCAGCGTGAACTTCGTGTCGAAGCCACCGAGCGCGTCGACCTTCGCGGTGCCGGCGCCCATCTGATTGCCGACCGAATCGATCACCTTGTAGCTGACCTCGTTGACCGTGCTCGGGCCGACGTCGCCGTTCTTGCCGTAGTCGATCGTGCGCAGCCAGCCCTTCAGCGAGACCTCCTCGCCGGGGCGATACAGCTTGCGATCGTCGACGACGTACCACGCGAGCTGCGCGCTGCGCGCATGCTTGTACCAGGAGCCGTAGTCGCTCCAGCTCTCCGCGACAAAGCCGGAATCACCGCCCCTGCTCGCGAGCAGGTAGTGCGCGCCGTTCTTCTGCGCATCTGCAAGCGGCAGCGTCGCCATGCCCTTGGCGTCGGTCGTCGCCTTGATGCCGTACGGGCGAATCTCGAGCTGCACATTTGGGGCGGGCGCCGCGGTGCCGAGCTCGGTCGCGAACGCGACGAGGTCGTCGCCGTCGACGTGCGCATCGACCGCGAGCTTCGTCGCCTGCGCCCACACGATCATGCGCGGTGGGTCGTACGTTTCCTTCCACGGATACGGCTCGACGATCGCCGCGACGTGACCGAACCCGCCCTTCAGCGCGGGCGCGAGATCGATGTGCGTCTCGACGAGCTCGTTCTTGCCACCGGGGACCTTCACGAGCGAGTCGAACACCTTGTGGCCCGGCATCACCGGCGGGTGATCGTGGTTCCACTGGTTCTCGACGTAGTTGCCGAACGCCTGCAGGTCCCCCGGCTCGACCGCGTACAGCTTGACCTTGAGCGAGTCGTAGTTCGTCGAGAAGAAATCCAAGGTCGGCTTCGTCGCGGCCGGATCGAGCACGATGAGGCCGCTCGGACCGTAGAACGTCGGGTACGCGTCGCCGATCTTGAACGTGCGTGTCTCCTCGCGGCCGAGCAGCTGGCCGAAGTCGTCCTTGAGCGGCCTGGCAATCGTCACCGTGTACGCCGAGCGCGGCTTCGTCGGGCCGAGCACCTCGACGAGCGTGCCCTGCACGATGATCTTCGCGTTCGGGATCTCGGGCTTCACGGTGACCCACGACTCGTCGAACGATTCCTCGTCGAGCGGGTTGTTGAAGCGGAACCACAGCGGCGAGTCGGGCGGGCACGACGGCGAGCACGCGACGTCCTCGACCCTTAGCGGTGCGTACGTGTGGAACGAGTACGTCTGGTCGGCCTTCGTCGGGTTCGGACCCTCGAGCGACGGCGTGCCCTTCGGCACGGTGATCGTGATCTCGGAGTCGATCGGCAGCGGCGCGGTCGTGCGGAACGCGAGCCAGCGGCCGTCCTGCTCCTCTTTGTGCGCGGCCTCGGCGAGCATCTTGAGTTGCTTGTCGCCGTCGATCGCCTTCTGATCGAGCAGCTGGATCGCGAGCGGCTTGCCATCCCAGCCCTTCGCGCCGGTCACGGTGATCTTCGCGAGCACCGCCTTCGGATCGACCTTCTGATCGAACATCAGGAACATCGGCACATCGAGGCGCTGCGGCTGATACGAGCCGGGGTACTCGCTGACGACCTTCGGCGCCGGTGTCTCGAACGAGAACTTCACGGCGTCCTTCAGCACGCCGCCGTTCGCGCTCTTCGTCCCCGCCGGCACCTCGACCTGGTACGTCGTCGCCTGCGGGAACCGCGGATCCGGATCGAACAGCGCGGTGCGCGTGCCGATCCAGCGCCACTTGCCCTTCGGCTGCGGCGTCAGCTTGACCGGCACGGTCGCGGCCGCATCGCTCTGCGACGTCACGGCGACCATCGGCTGAGAAAACGTCACGCTGAGCTCGGGCGCGATCGGCACCTCGCCGGTCGGCATGTAGCGCAGCACGCGCAGGTCCTTGCCCGCATCGTTCGCGGGCGGCGGCAGCAGCGACGACGGCGGCGGCGGGAACGTCGTCGTGATCGTGTCACCGGTGCGCGGCGGCGGCGTCGAGGCAGGCCGAAGCGCGAACGCCTGCTGATCGTCGGCCTGCATCTGCAGCGCCGGTGCGCGCGCGAGCAGCTGCTGCGCCTCTGCGTCGGAGAGCTTCGTCGCCGGCGCGAGCTTGGCGTGGTCGAACGCAGGCGCTCCCTGCTTGCCGTTCGACAGCGACAGATCGAGCCCGACCGGCGCGTCCTTCGGCATGACGTACGGCTTCATCACGACCGGCGGCTGCGCGACGGGCGACGACGAATCCTTGTGACCGCAGGCAGCGATAAGCAGAACGAGAGCGATGCGCTTCACGGTGGTCTCCCTTACTCGACAATCACGCGGTCACTGCCACCACGCCCGAACGTCTCGGGCATGTACATCTCTTCCGCCTTCGGCGGCGGCACGACGAAGTTTCCCGGCGTCGTCGCACGCGCGACGTAGCTGTACTGGTGAACGCCTTCCCACAAGAGCGATGCGAATGCCTCGACGCGCTCGTCGCGCAGGTTCTGATGCTCGTACCAGGGGCCGATCCACCACCAGTAGCGGCCGCGCGACTTCTGCTCGTTCGGATCGGTCGGAATCGGCCCGGTCACCGCGAGCGCCGGGTTCATCGCCTCGAGGCCGGCCGGAATCGGATCGACGAGCGCGACGTGATAGCGACGGTTCTCGTTGACCATCGACAGCTTCACGCGCACGCGCGCACCGGCCTTGATGTGCCACGTGCCATCGGCGGCATGCGTGACGTCCTTCGGATCATCGACGGCCTCGTAGCGGCGATCGACGACGAATCCGTAATCGGCCGGCTCCAGCTTCAGGCTCGCCGGCGCGTACGTCATGCCGATGCGGTAGTAGAGCCGGCCCGCGCCGTCCTTCTGGATCGTCAGGTCGGACTTGTCGTGGGCCGCGACATCCTTCATCGGGATGTTGAGCTGGAAATAGTCCGTCATGTGCCCCTTGAAGCCGTGGTCACCCGCGTAGTCGTTGCCGAGCCACACGCGCGCGACGAAGTCCGGCGTCGTCTTCTCGTACGTCTGGAAGTACGTATCGAGCGCGAGCAGGATGAAGCTGTTCTCCTGCGTGTTGAGCCAGCGGCCCGCCTTGCGATGCGCGAGCAGGCCAGTGACGATCTTCGGGATCAGGTCGAGATCCTTGTTCTCGAGGATCAGCGACTCGAGCATCACGCCGTCGACGCGGCGGTCACTCGAGAGCAGCAGGTAGTTGCCGTCCTTGTAGCCGGTCGTGAAGTTCGCGGCGCCCGCCGTCTCGCTGACGTGGTTCAGCGCATTCTTGACCAGCGCCTTGCGCTCGTCGGCGGCGGCCTTGTCGCCCGCGAACAGCCCGAGCAGCCAGCCGTCGGTCTCCATCGTGACCTTCTCCGGTCCGCCCCACTCGCGCAGCAGCTTCTGGCCCTTCGCGATGTCGAGGTCGCCGATCTGCTTGCGCGTGTAGAGCGCGTACGCGCTGATCGCGTGGCGAACGTCGTCGGGGTAGTACCAGGGATAGTGCGATTCGATGTCGCGCAGGTACGGCTTGCTGCGCTCGATCATCCCCGCCGGTACCGTGAAGCCTTTCGCCTTCGCGTGCGCGAGCGCGTTCGTCACGAACACGGTCAGGTACGGCTCGCTCGGATAGCCGCGATCCCAGAACGCGTAGCCGCCGTCGTAGTTCTGCATCTGCGACAGGTGCTCGATGTCGTCGGCGACGCTCTTCTCCATCTCCGCCGCGCTCGGCATGTCCTTCGTCTTGAACGCGCTGAGCACGTCGCGGAGCGCCGCGATCGCGAGGATCCGCGAGCTGCGCTGCTCGGCGCATTCGTACGGGTAGTGCACGAGGTAGAGCAGCGCGTCGGTCAGCGCCTGGAGGTTCGTCGAGGCGGTCGTGACCTCGAGCCCGCCGAACTGCGTGATCACCTTCTCGGGCAGCGCGACCTGCTGCTTCGTCGCCCCCGAATCGATCACGCCATATGTCGCGAACGCCTCGGTCGTCGCCGGCGTCCACACCGGCAGCGCGAGCTCGCTCGCATCGGTGGCCGCGCCCGACTCGCCGACGATCTGGAACCGCGCCGTGCCCGCCATCTCCGCGGCGGCGGGGAACTGCACCTCGACGCGATCGTTTGCCGGCACGACGACCTCGCGGCCCGCGCCGTCGGTGATCGCGGCGTTCGTCGCGCGCACGGCGACCTTCACCGTCATCTGCTGATCGGTCTGGTTCTGGACGACGACCGGCAGCCGGAACGTGTCGCCGAAGTTCAGAAAGCGCGGCGGGCTCGGCCGCACCATCAGCGGCAGGCGCGCGGTCACGTTGCTCTCGCCCTTGCCGTAGTACTTCTCGCCCGCGACCGCGATCGCGACGATGCGATAGCGCGTCAGGTTGTCGGGCATCTTGACGTCGACGGTCGCGCGGCCATCCGGCCCCGTCTTCACCGCCGGCGAGAACGCGGCGAGCGGGTTGAAGTTCGAGCGGATCGCGATCGGCGTGGGCGCCGGGCTGCTGCCACTCCCCGTCGCGGGAACCTTGTGCTTCGCCGGCGCGCCCTTGAAGTTCCCGGAGATCTCGTCGTCGGAGAAGTCGTACTGGACACTCTCCTTCTTGCCCATCTTGCCCTCCTCGCGCGTCATCTCGGGCGCGGCGGGAGGTGGCGGTGGTGCCGCATCCATCGGCGCCATCGCGCCCGCGGTCATGACGCCGTGGCCACCGCCGCCGCCGGGCGCGCCGCCTTGCGCGAGCGCATTCGCGTCGGGACGCGCGAGCTTGACGTACGACTGCG
>JAFAOG010000310.1 GCA_019237945.1 Deltaproteobacteria bacterium
GCCGCGGGGACCGCGGGCATGCCGGGCGTGGTCGCGGCGCGCGGCGGCGTCGCCGGCGGCACCGGCGGTCGTGGAATCGGCTGCGATGCTTGCGGCTGTTGCGCGCGAGGAACTGGAGGCGCCGGCGGTTGCGCCGATGGCGGCTGCGGTGCGCGCGGGAACGGGCCCGCCATCGACTCGACGGGCACGTCACCGCGCGCGGCGGCCGCGCCGGGGGCGATCGGGTTGGGCCGTGTGCCTTGCGAAGGCGCCGCCGGAACAGGGCCGGTCGGTTGGCGCGGCACCGGCCCGGTCTGCGACGCGTTCGGGACGGCGGGAACGGGGCCGGTCTGCATGCGCGGCACGGCGCCGGTTTGCGACGTGTTCGGGACGGCGGGAACGGGCCCCGTCGGCATGCGCGGCACGGCGCCTGTTTGCGACGTGCTCGTCGGCGGGGCGGGCACAGGGCCTGTCGGTTGGCGCGGCACGGGGCCGGTCTGCATGCGCGGAACGGCGGCCGTCTGCGACCGGCTCGTCGGCGCGGCGGGCACCGGCCCCGTCGGCATCCGCGGCAACGCGCCGCTCTGCGATGCCGTCGTCGGGTCGGCGGGGACCGGGCCCGTCGGCTGGCGCTGCACCGGTCCCGTCGGCATGCGCGGCAGCGCGCCGCTCTGCGACTCTCGCGTCGGGCCGCTGGGAACGGGGCCCGTCGGCTGACGTGCGCCGGCGGCGGGGAACGGGCCCGTCGGCGTGCGGAGCGCCGGGCTCGACGTGCGAGGCGGCGGCGCCATCGTCGCAGCGCGGACCGGTGCCGGCTCGGTGCGCGCGGGCGCGGCGGGCATCGCCGGCGGCTGGTCAGGCGGCGTGCGATCGTCGGCGGCGTCGCCGCTCTCGACCTGCTGGAAGAACGCGTCGAGATCGAAGTCGGCGTCCTCGGCCTTCAGGACGTGAGCGCCGCGCACCTGGCGGCGCAGCTCCGTGCCCTCCTTGATCATGGCGGGCGGCTCGTCGTCGAGCGTGAGCATCTCGTCGCCCTCGTCGAGCTGCTTGTGGCGGCGCGCGGCGGCGATCGCGGCGTCGCGATCCTTGAGGACCTGCTCGCGCATGCGCTTGGGCATCGCGGCGAGGATCTCCTCGGGGATGTCGGCGCCCGAGCGCGCGGCGGCGCGACCGATCTTGGAGAGGTTGCGGATGTACGTGCCGTTCTCGATCTGACGGAGCGTGCGGCGCCAGTACGAGTTGTACGCGCCGAACTTCGCCTGGATGGAGTTGAGGCGATAGCGCAGGCCCGTGTTGCGGATCTGCAGCTGCATCAGATCGCGCAGCTTGCGCTCGACGTCGCTGTGGATGTAGGCCGGTGCCTGCTTCTGGATGCCGAGGAAGTACTGCTCGTAGAGCGTCTTGAGGCGGTCGAGCGTCTTGTCGAGCGTATCGAGGAGCTCCTCGACGTCCTCCACGCTGGAGGACGGTTCTTGCCCGGTCTTCGAAGCCACCTGGGACAGAGGATAGCAGCTCTGCTATAGCGTCGGACGCCCGGTTTTCGATGTCGATCATCTACTTCCTCGTGCTCGTCGGGGTCCTCGTGGTCATCCACGAGCTCGGGCACTTTGCGGCCGCGAAGCTCCTCGACGTCAAGGTGCTGCGGTTCTCGCTCGGGTACGGGCGGCCGCTGGTGCGGGTGAAGGGGAGGGAGACCGAGTACCAGATCGCGGTGTTCCCGATCGGCGGGTACGTGCGGCTGCTCGGCATCGAGGGCGAGACTCCGAACAAGGCCGATGCGGGGCGCAGCTTCGCGAGCCGGCCGCTGTGGCAACGGCTGGTGATCGTGTTCGCGGGGCCGGCGGCGAACCTCATCCTGCCGATCGCGATCTACTTCGTGTTCTTTGCCGGCCACACGATGGTGCCCGCCGCGCAGATCGGCGACGTGTTCGACGGCAGCGTCGCGCAGCGTGCGGGGCTCGAGCCGGGTGACCGCGTGCTCGAGATCGACGGCCAGGCGGTGCGCTACTGGGAAGACATCGAGCAGATCGTGCAGCACTCGACCGGCAAGGAGCTGCACCTGCGGATTTCTCGCAACGGCAAGACGTTCGAGCGCTACCTGACGCCGATCGAGGAGTCGGTGTGGTCGAAGGAACGCGACGGGAAGGTGTCGCGGCAGGGACGCGTCGGCATCAAGTACGCGCCGTACATCCCGCTCGTCGGCGTGATCGACGCGCAGTCGCCGGCGGGGCGCGCCGGGCTGCGCACGCAGGATCTGTTGATCTCGATCGACGGCCAGCCGGTGCGTAACTGGAGTGATGTCGTCGCGCGGCTCGGCAAGGTCGCGCGGCGAAGCAGCATCGTCTACTTCCGCGGCACCGAGATGCCGGGCGTACCGCAGGTGCAGCTGCTCGCGGCGGGGTTCGCGGATCTCGTGCCCGATACGCAGCTCGCGCCGACCGGCGAGCGCCAGACGTACACCGGGCTCGAGCACGCGGAGATGTTCGTCGCGCGCGTCGATCCGGGATCGCCGGCGGATGCGGCGGGCCTCAAGCCCGGCGATCTGATCACCGCGCTCGACGACAAACCGGTCACCCACTGGGTCGATCTCGATCAGCGACTGCAGGCCGAACCGACGCGCGCGTTCAAGGTCACGTGGAAGCGCGCCGCGCAGGGCGGCAAGACCGAGACGCTCAGCGCCGACGTCACGCAGGTGTGGCGCAAGCAGCACGACGAGTACGAGCACACGGTCACGCGGCTCGTGTTCGGCGCGTACGACGACATCGACCGCGGCACCGGCGCGATGGTGCCGATCGAGGGCCGCGTCAGCTTCGCGATGACTCGCGCCGTCGATCGCACGCGCGACACCGTGCGCACGGTCGTCGTCGGCTTCTTCCACATGCTCGGCGGCGATTCGCCCAGTGACGCGCTCGGCGGCCCGTTGACCGTGTATCAGGCGGCGAGCGTGTCGGGCTCGCAGGGCTGGGACAGCTTCCTGCGCATGCTCGCGCTGATCAGCGTCAACCTCGGCCTGATCAACCTGCTGCCGATTCCGATGCTCGACGGCGGCCACCTGCTGATCTTCGCGATCGAGGCGCTGCGGCGGCGCCGGCTGACGCCGCAGGCGCGCGAGCGGATCCAGCAGGTCGGGCTCGCCGTGATCCTGCTCGTGCTGCTGCTCGCGCTGCGCAACGACGTCATGCGCTTTGTCTCGCGATGATCCTCCTCGGCCTCGATACCGCAACGACGACCGCGAGCATCGCCGTGCTCCGCGACGACACCGTGATCGCGACCGCGACGCGCAACACGCACCGCCGCACCGCCGACGTGCTGGTCGCCGTCGATGAGGCGTGCCGCACCGCGGGCATCACGCCGGCGCAGCTCGACGCGGTCGGCGTCGGCGCCGGCCCAGGCTCGTTCACCGGGCTGCGCATCGGCATGGCGACGGCGAAGGGTATCGCGTTCGCGCTCGGCAAGCCGGTGTGGGCGGTGTCGTCGCTGGCCGCGCTCGCGCTGGCGGCGCCGGGTGACGGCACGGTCGTCGCGATCCTCGATGCGCGCAAGGGCGAGATCTTCGCGGGGGCATTTCGCAAGACCGGCGGCGCCGTCGAGGCGATCGACGTCGAGCGCGTGATCGCGCCGTCCGCGCTCGTCGTGCCGGCGGGGGCGACGACCGTCGGGGACGTCCCCGCGCTGTGCGCCCACGCCGCAACTCCGACGGGCGAGCACGTGGCGCGGCTTGCCCTCGCCGGGGCCCGGGTCGATGTCCTCGTCGGGGGCGCGCCCACCTACATCCGCGCGTCGGAAGCAGAAATTCGCTACCCCGACGGGGTGCCCGGCGCGTTACGCAAGCGCGACAGCTGAGCGTGGAGTAAGCTCTCCATACGGAGGCTGCGTGACAACAACGACCGAGAAGGAAAGCCTGCTCGCCCAGTTGACCGCCGAACACCGCTCTCTCGATGAACAGCTGCAGCAGCTCGAGAGACGCCGCGCCCTCACCCCCGCCGAACGCGACCAGATCGCGCGGCTCAAGAAGCAAAAGCTTCTGACCAAGGATCGTATCGCTCGCCTGAGCTAGAACCCAACCGCGTCCACGGTGTACCGTGGAGAGATTGATGTCGCGCAAGGAGCGCATCGACGCATTCGAGGCGTGGCTCCGCGCGCGCGGCAACGCCGACGAGCTCGCGCTGTTCAGCCGCTCCGTCACCGACGGCATGCTGTCGATGACCGGCGGCGGCAAGCTCGAGCCGATCCACGTCGAGCACGCGGCCGCGCTCGCGCGCGACGCCGGAATGTCGGATGCGTCGGTTGCCGCGCTCGGTGCGCTGCTGCTCGAGTTCGAGGCGGCCCCGCCGGCCGGATCGCCGGCGGGCGAATCTCCGCCGGCCGAATCGCCGGCGGCCGACTCGCCGCTGGCCGGCTCGCCGCTCGAGCTCGAGCCCGCGCCGTTCGGGATCACGCTGCGAGCTGCCGAGTCGGCGTCGACGGCGGCGTCGCCGCCCGAGCCCGCGCCGGCGGACGGTGCGCTCGCCGAAGCCGCGTCGACGGACGGCTCGACGGACGCTGCGTCGCGCGAGCCCGACGCGGTCACGCGATCGCGACGCGGCTGGATCGGCTATGCGGCGGGTGTCGTCGTCGCGGGCGGTCTCGTCGTCGTCGGCCTGCAGCTGCGCGGTCGCCAGTCGACGACAGCACCGGCGACCGCGACGAAGACCGCGACCGCGACCGGCGCGCCTTCACAGCCAGCGCCCGCCGACAACCGCGTGCGCCTGCGCCGCGTGCCGCTGTTCGCGAACGTCCCGCGCGGCTGGCACGAGGCGAGCGACGCCGAGCTGTTGCCGGCGGATGCGCACGCGCCGCCGATGTCGCTCGTCTATCGCGGCGGCTCGGCCGCGGATCCGGAACGCGGGATGTTCGTGAGTGTCCTGCCGGCGGCGGGCGAGCTCGCGGGCCATCCTGCCGATGCGGCGCTGATCCGGGCGGCGGGGACCGCGGAGCGCGGGCTCGGCGCCGCGGTGACGCATGGCGCGGGTGGCTACGTGTCAGCCGGGTGCACGGTCGTCTCGCTCGGCGGTGTGAAGACCGGGGCGTGCGTCGGCACCGCCCAGCAGACCGGCGCGACGTCGGAGGTCGGCGTGTACGTGCGCGTGATCGGCGACCGCGAGATCGTCGCGGTGGCGGTGACGCGGCAGCCGTCGGCGGCGACGACCGCGGAGACGGCGGCGCTCGTCGCGTCGCTGACGCCGTAGTCGCGGACGCCCTAGCCCGCGAGCTTCTTCGCCGCGACCTTCGCGACGTCGGAGCCGGCGAACTGCTCGACGATCGACGCGTACAGCGCCGCCGCACGGTCGGCGTTGCCGAGCGAATCGCCGTGCAGCTGGGCGAGCGCGAGCATCGCCTGGCCGCAGCTGCGGCCCTTGCGCGCGACCGCGTCGTCGAGCAGGCGCTCGGCGAGATCGAGCCGCTTGACGCGCACCGCGCAGCGGGCGATCGCGACGAGCTTGCGGTCGTCGACGGCGGCCGCCGACCACGTCGCGCGACCCTCGTAGAGCTTGATCGCGCGCGCGGCATTCTCGGTGCGAAGCGCGTCGTCGAGCTTGCCCGCGTCGGCGCGCTCGGCGGCGTCGAGCCGGGTGATCTCACCGGTCATGCCGGCGGCGGCCGACGAGCGATCGGCCAGCTTGCGCGCGCCGAGCGCGACCATCTTCGGATAGAGAGGCTCGACGTACTCCGCCGTGTGCCCCCAGCCGAACCGATCGCCGTGGACGTACGTCAGAAGGCCGATCATCGCGGCGAGCGCTCCGAGCGACCACAGCCACGGGATCGCGGCGACCGCGTCGCCGACGAGCGGCGTCGGCACCGACTGCTTGAGCGACGCGCTGCCTCCGGTCGCGAGCGACACCGCCGCCGCGACGAGCACGGCGACGACGACGAGCGTCCCGAGGTACGTGCGGCCGAGCCGCCACGCGACCTCGAACATCGTGAACGGGTTCATCAGCGACGCCATCGGCGCCTCGCTGACGGCGACCGCGAGCGCGACCGGCACGTACGCGACGACGAGCCCGCCGAACAGCCACATCGCATGATCGTGCTGCGCCGCCGCGCCCGGCACGCCGACGAAGTACGCGTACACGATCCCCGGCGCGAGCACGAACAGCACGGCCGCGAGCGCGCGCGCGACTCGCAGCGGCGTGCGGCTGTCGGGGGCGCCGTGCGCGGCCGCATCGACGACGAACAGCGCGTACACGGTCACGAGCGCGAGCTTGACGATCGTCGCGATGCGATGGACCTCGGGCGTCCCGCTGCTGATGTCGACGAACGCGATGCCGCCGAGCAGCAGCACGAACAGCGCGAACATCGGGAACATCTTCAGCGGCCGCGCGATCGCGACGCCGATCCAGTGCGCGAGGCCCTTCGACCGCCGCGGCACCGACAACCGATGCGCCGGCCCGCCGCACCGACAGCACGTGTACAGCCGCACGAGCTGCGCCGTGCACTTCGGGCACAGGTACGCCTTGCAGTCGCCGCGGCACTGCCAGCCGGCGAGCTCGTCGGGATGCGTCGTGCACTTCACGGGCGCGCTCATCGCGGCACTCCCTGCACGAAGCCGCCGCCGGGCAGCGGGATGATCTCGACCTCGACGAGGTTGATCGCGCGATCGACGTCCTTGGTCCGGATCGCCATGTGATCGCCATCGACACCGTTGATCATCAAGTAGCCGGCCGTCTCCATCGAGCCGTCCGCATCGGCCGAGATCACGAACGCGCGGTCGGTCATCGTCGTCAGGTGCTTCGCGAGCGCGCGCACGATCGCCTTGCCCTGACCCGTCAGCTCGCCCTGGGTGAACATCCGGTCGGCGAGCAGCAGCGCGACGAGGTGATGATCACGCAGCACGACGGCGGGCGCATCGGCGCCGAGCTCGGACTGCAGCGCGGCGGCGAGCGCGGCGCGATCGGCCTCCGTCGGTTCGCGCGACGCATCGGCCGCGGACGCGAGCGCCGCAACGGCCGCTCCGCCGACGACGCGCATGTCGAGCGGTGGCGCGGCAGGCCGCGGTCGAGCGCTGGCGTGGGCGTCGCCGCTACCGTTGCCGTTCCCGTTCCCGTTCGCGCTGCCGTTCCCGTTCCCGTTCCCGTTTCCGTTCCCGTTCCCGTTTCCGTTGCCGTCGCTCGCAGCGACCGCGCTGCCGTTTCCGTCACTCGAGGCGACCGCGCTGCCATCTCCACGGCCTCCGGCAAAATTGTGCGCGCTGCCGAGGCCATTGCCGCCGTGCTTCTTGTCGAGCGCGTAGTTGAGGATGTCACCGTCGCCGCGGTCGACCCAGCCGGCGTACGCGGGCCCGCCCTCGCGTGCCTCCTCGCTGCGCAGCCACGCGAGCGTCTCCGGATCGGCCTTCTTGCCCTTGTTGCGCTTGATCCAGCCGGCGAGGCCGCCCTTGCTGACGATGCGAATCTTGCCAGCGGTGCCCGCGACCTCGCCGTCGACCTCGATGCCGCGGGCGAGCTCGGCGCGCGCGTCGTCGATCATCTGCTTGCTCGGCTCCTCGGCCTCGCCCGCCGCCGACAGCCCGTTCGCGTGCATGCGCGCGACCCGTAGCTTCTCCATCTGATCGACGTCGAGCATCGCGACGGTCTCGCCGGGGCCGTCGTCCGATCCACGCGCGTGCCCGGGCGCGAGGTCCGCCACGCGCTCCTCCGCCGCGGCGACCGCGCGCGCGCGCTGCACCGTGATCACGGAGAACGTCGCCATGCCGGCGATCCACGACACCGCGAGCACGTGCGACGGATGGTCCTTCACCGCGATCGCGGCCGTCTTGACGGCGCGTCCGATGGCGCGCGCTCCTCGAGCCACACCGCGCGGGACGCTCAGCAGCTTCGACCGCAGTGACAAGCACTCATCCTATCACGGGCGCGCCCGACGACTTCCCTCGCGACGCGGGCATTGTACGCTTCGCGCATGGCCTTCTCGGCAAACTTCCGATGCATCGCGGGATGCCCCGGTACCTACGCGCTCGATCGCGTGATGTATCGCTGCCCGACGTGCGGCGACCTGCTCGAGATCGTGCACGACATCGCGGCGCTTCGCGTGGTCAAGGCCGAGGCGTGGAAGACGCTGTTCGCCGAGCGCTGGCGATCGTTCGACGAGCCGTGGGGCAGCGGCGTGTGGGGCAAGTGGGAGTGGGTCGCGCCGGAGATCGAGCGCGAGAACATGGTGTCGTTCGGCGAGGGCGCCACGCACCTGACGCGGATCGCGGGATTCGCGGGCCTCGGTGACGTGCGCGTCAAGCAGTGCGGCACGAGCCATTCGGGGTCGTTCAAGGACCTCGGCATGACGGTGCTCGTGTCGATGGTCAAGCAGATGGTCGCGCGCGGGCAGGACATCCGCGCGATCGCGTGCGCGTCGACGGGCGATACGAGCGCGGCCCTCGCGGCCTACGCGGCGGCGGCCGGCGTTCGCGCGGTCGTGATCCTGCCGCGCGGCAAGATCTCGACGGCACAGCTCGTCCAGCCGCTCGCGATGGGCGCGCTCGTGCTCGCGATCGACACCGACTTCGACGGCTGCATGCGCCTCGTCCAGGACCTCGCCGAAAAAGAAGGCGTGTACCTCGCGAACTCGATGAACTCGCTGCGGCTCGAGGGTCAGAAGACCGTCGCGATCGAGCTCGCGCAGCAGCTCGGGTGGGACGTGCCCGACTGGATCGTCATCCCCGGCGGCAACCTCGGCAACGTCAGCGCGCTCGGCGCCGGCTTCGAGATGCTGCTCGCGCTCGGGCTCGTCTCGAAGCGGCCGCGGATCTGCGTCGCGCAGGCGGCTCACGCGGCGCCGCTGCACGCGAGCTTCATGAACCACTGGACGGATCTCGAGCCGGTCAAGGCCAAGACCACCCTCGCGTCCGCGATCCAGATCGGCAACCCGGTCAGCTTCAAGAAGGCGGTGCGTGCGCTGCGCGCGTTCGACGGCGTCGTCGAGGTCGCGACCGAGGCCGAGCTCGCCGATGCGGCGGGCCGCGCCGATCGCTTCGGTCTGTTCACCGATCCGCACACCGGCGTCGCGCTCGCCGCGCTCGAGAAGCTCGCGGCGAAGGGCACGGTGACGCCGCGCGACCGCGTCGTCGTGATCTCGACCGCGAGCGGCCTCAAGTTCGCCGACTTCAAGGTCGGCTATCACGAGGCGAAGCTCGCCGACGTGCCGCAGCCGAAGTTCCGCAATGTTCCCGTCGAGTTGCCCGAGCGCTACGACGCGGTGCGCGACGCGCTGCTGAAAAATCTTGATCGCTGATGGAACAAATCGCGGCCTCGCGAGTGATACGCGATACCGATGCAGGCGGCCGTAACGCGCAGGCGCGAGGAGCTCGACGAGCTCACGCTCCGCCGTGCGCAACGCGGTGACGAGCGCGCGTGGCGTGATCTGATCGCGCGCTACCAGGCGCCGGTGCACGCGCTCGTGTGGCGGCTGCTCGCGAGCCGCGCACCGCATCGCGCCGAGGATGTGACGCAGGAGACGTTCGTGCGCGTGCTGCGCGCGCTGCCGCGCTTCGAGCCGGCCGGGCCCGCGACGCTGACGACCTGGATCCTGACGATCGCGACGCGCCTCGCGCTCAGCGAGCTCCGAAAGCCGCTGCCCGCGTCGCTCGAGCGCGAGCCGCTGACCGAGGAGCGCGCGGATCACGCGAGCGAGCGGGCCCGACTCGGCGCCGCGATCGCGCGAGCCGTCGCGAAGCTGCCCGAAGGCCAGCGCGCGGTGCTCGTGCTGCGCGAGTACCACGAGCTCGAGTACGCCGAGATCGCCGACGCGCTCGAGATCGATGTCGGCACCGTCAAGTCGCGGCTGTCGCGCGCGAAGGATGCCTTGCGCGAGCACCTGACCGCGATGGGAGTACGTCTATGAGCGAGATCGACTTCTCCGCCTGGGAAGCGCCCCCGCCGCCCGACGGGCTCGCCGATGCGGTCGTCGCGCGGATGGCCGAGCCCGAGCCGCAGCCCGAGCCGGTGTCGACGAAGCGCCGCTGGGTGATCGCGGCGAGCGCGGCGGGCGTGCTCGCGGTCGCGGCGGGTGTGTGGGCGATCGCGCGGCCGCACGGCACGCCGGTTCCCGATCACGGCGCCGTGCTCGCCGACCGCGCGCAGCACATCGAGCTCGGCGGCGGTATCTCGGCCGATCTCGATCGCGGCGCCGACGTTCGGTGGCACCGCACGGCGCACGGCGTCGAGATCGAGCAACGCGCAGGCGCGGCGAGCTGGCGCGTCGGCGGTGACGAGCACGTGATGATCGGCGCCACGGTGGCGTCGATCGATGCCGCGGGCGCGAGCCTGCGCGTGGAGGTTCCGATGAACGTGAGTGACGTCAGAGTGATCGGCGCGAGCGCCCTGACCGCGGCCACCGTTGCGATGGTGACGGTTGTCGTCTACGAGGGGCACGTCAAGGTCGCGAGCAGCGGGCAGACCGTCGTCGTGCAGCCCGGCTCGACGTACACGATCAAGCAACAGCCGCCTGCGCCGGTGGTCACGGCGACGGTCGAGCATCCGCGCGTCGCTGTCCTCGGCCTCGAGGGGTGGCAAGGCGATGCGGTGGCGCACTATCTCGTCAGCGATCTGCGCGCGCTCGCGATGGACTCGACAGCAAAGGAGCTCGCCGACGAGAAGCTGCTCCACGACTGCGAGAGCGAGGCGCCCGTCTGCATGGCCGCGATTGGCAGCGACCTGGGTGCCGCGCAGCTGATCTACGGTTCGGTTGCGTCGCAACGTGACGGGTATGACGTCACCCTCAAGCTCTTCGATGTCGGGCGCCAGCAGCTCGAGCGCACCGTGACGGAGCGGATTCCTGCCAGCGAATCGCAAGGTCCTGCACGTCAGGACTGGGCGGCGCGGCTCTATGCCGAGGTGACCGGCGCCGCGCGGAAGCCGCCGCCCGCGCCACCGAAGAAGCAGCCGCCCGCGTGCGACGCCGACGCGCTGATCCAGGAAGGCAACCAGCAGATGGCCGATGGCAAGCACATCGCGGCGCTCGCGAAGTACGAGGCGGCGATCGCGTGCAAGCCCGAGGAGCGCGTCGAGCGGCTCGCGTTCATGGCGTCGTGCAACGCGGTCAGCGTGACGAAGGCGCGCGAGCACTGGGGCAAGCTCAGCAGCGCGTCGCAGAACCAGGTGCTGCAGATCTGCGTGCGCAACGGCATCACGCTCGATCAGCTCGATACGTCGTGCGATGCCGACGACCTCCAGCAGAAGGGCATGTCGTCGGAGCAGGTCGGCCAGCATGGAGCGGCGCTGTCGAGCTTCGAGGAGGCGATGCACTGCAAGAACGCGAACCTGGCGCGGCTCTACCAGCTGTCGTTCATGGCCGCGTGCAATGCGAAGAGCGTCGGCAAGGCGCGGCAGTACTGGGGCAAGCTGGCGCCGGCGCCCGCGCAGACGCTCAAGCAGATGTGCGTGCGCAACGGCATCACCGAAGACATGCTCGACGGCGGTCCGGCCGCGCCCGCGCCCGCCGCCGGAACGGCCACGCTCCACATCGACTGCGTCCCGCAGGCGCAGATCCTCATCGACGGCGCGCCGACTGGTAAGACCACGCCGGTCAACCTGACGCTCACGCCCGGCAAGCACAAGGTGACGTATGTCATCGGCGCCGATCGGTTCACGTATCCGGTGACGCTGCGCGCCGGGGAGACCGAGTCGGTTTCCAAGGATCTGCGCTAGCCGCCCGTGTTATGCCCGCCCCGATGAGGGGACTTCTGCTCGCGCTTTGCATCGCTGCGGCCTGCGGCAGCGACGGCAAAAAAACGCCGGATGCTGGCGTCGTCACGACGGAGAACTGCACGTACCAGCCCGTCGATCCAACCGCGCATGCGGGTGGCACCGTCGCGGCCGCGCCACTGATGGCGGGCGCCTCCGAGCACATCATCGACGTTCCGGTCGGCACGGCGCTCGGCGGCTACACGGCACGCGCGGGGTTCCTCGGGTCGGCCGGGGTAGTCGATGCGCGCAAGGTGAAGCTCTCGGGGACGTTCAACCCGTCGATCGGCGTGATCACGGCGCCGCGCGTGAAGGCGGTCGCGCTGACCGCGGGCGACGAGACCGTCCTCCTCATCAAGGTCGACTTCTGCTGGGTCTACGAGGGCATGCTGTGGGACCTCGAGCAGAGGCTCGGTCCCGAGTTCGCGGGCAAGGTCGTGCTCGCGGCGTCGCACACGCACTCGGGCTGGGCGCAGTACCAGTCGCACGGTCCGCTCAAGCTCGGCTCGGGCGAGATGCGCCAGATCGTTTACGACCGGATGATCACGCAGATCGTCCAGACCGCGCACGACGCGCTCGACGCGCGCAAGCCGGCCAAGCTCGGCGTGTTCTTCGACGGCAACTTCGATCCGACGAACCAGGTCAACCACGACCGCCGCGGCGAGAACGACATGCTGCCCGGCGGCAACGTCAAGGACAACCACTTCTACCTCGTCCGCATCGACGGCACCGACAACACGCCGATCGCGGCGATTCCGATCTTCGGCGAGCACGGCACGCTCAACGGCGAGGACAATCCGTTCGCGTCGACGGATGCACCGGGCGCGCTCGAGCGCGTCTTCCAGGAGCAGTTCGACACGCCCGTCGTCGTCATGCACCTCCAGAGCGCGGGCGGCGACAACTCGCCGAGCGGCCACGGCGGCCTCGACTGCAACCAGAAGCCAGGCCTCGCGAGCGATCCGTGCCTGACGTGGCTCACCGAGGAAGGCCACGGCCGCGCGGCCGCGCCGATGCTGATGGCTGCGTGGCAGGGAGCCGGCGCGAACATGCGCGACACGCTCGAGCTCGAGATGCTGACGAAGTCGATCGAGACGGGCCCCGACCCCAAGACGTTCACGATCCGCGGCGGCGCACTCGAGTACGCGCCGTTCGATCCGAGCAAGACGCCCGACGGCAAGGTCTACGACGACGCGCACAACATCCTCTCGCCGATCGACGAGTTCAACGCGCCCGTCGGCGCCGCGCTCTGCCAGAACCCGACCGCGATGTTCCCGGCCGCCGCGATCCCGGGCACCGACGGCCTATTGCCGTACGGCTCGTGCCTGCGCCTCGACGTCGCCGGCTCCGTGCTCGGCCCGGTGTTCAACATCGACTTCGGCGTCGACGAGACGCACCCGGTCTGCGAGACCACGCGCACCACGATCTCCGCGGTCCGCATGGGCGACATCGTCCTCGGCACGATGCCGGGCGAGCTCACCGTGTTGCTCAAGGATCACCTGCGCGAGACCTCGCCCGCGGGCAGCGATCACACGATCCTCCTCGGCTACGCGCAGGGGCACGTCGGCTACATGCTGCGCCCCGAGGACTGGGTGCAGGGCGGCTACGAGCCGAGCGTCACGTTCTGGGGCCCCCTCGAGGCGGAGCACATCGGCGAGGAGCTCGTGAAGCTGATGCCGTCGGTGATGGGTGCGACGCACAGCGACGGCACGACCGGCGGCACGACGCGCCTCGCGGTGCCGGACGTCACCGACAACCTCGACATCG
>JAFAOG010000114.1 GCA_019237945.1 Deltaproteobacteria bacterium
CTCCTTCAGCCGCGAGCAGCCCGGCGGCAAGAAAGTCTCGCTCGCCGACCTGATCGTGCTCGCCGGCTGCGCGGCGGTGGAAGAGGCGGCGAGGAAGGCGGGCGTGGCGGTCGAGGTGCCGTTCACGCCAGGCCGCACGGACGCGACGCAGGAGCAGACCGATGTCGAGTCCTTCGCCGTGCTCGAGCCTTTGGCCGACGGCTTCCGCAACTACGCGAAGGCGCAGTCCAAATTCCGGCCGGAGGAGCTGCTCGTCGACCGCGCGCAGCTGCTGACGCTGAGCGCACCGGAGATGACGGTCCTGCTCGGCGGTCTGCGCGTGCTCGGCGTCAACGCGAACGGCAGCCAGCACGGCGTGCTGACGAAGCGTCCCGGGACGCTGACGAACGACTTCTTCGTCAACCTGCTCGACATGCACACGTCGTGGAAACCGGTCCGCGAAGGCGCCGACGTCTTCGAGGGCCGCGACCGCAAGACGGGCGAGGTGCGATGGACCGGCACGCGCGTCGACCTCGTGTTCGGCTCCAACTCCGTGCTGCGCAGCCTCGCCGAGGTGTACGCGAGCTCCGATGCGAAGGAGAAGTTCGTGCGCGACTTCGTCACCGCGTGGACCAAGGTGATGAACCTCGACCGGTTTGACGTCTAGGGGCACGCGACGAGGTGACGGAACTCCGCCGTCGCCGGCTGGCCGGTCCCGATCGCACCGGCCTTTAGCTGCACGTCGATCGTCGCCGGGATCGACGCCAGCGGCGCGGCGGGCGCCATGTCGGTCCACGTGATGCCGTCGGCGGAGTACGAGCCGACCGCGGTCATCGACTGCGCATCCGGCGTGATCCGCCAGAACTGCATCTCGGCGCCGTTGTATTGCACAGATGCGATCACCGGCGACCCGCCGGCGCGCGCGATCCCGAGGCGACCGGCGAACAGATACAGCTCGACGTCGAGCGCGCTGCTCTCGAGCGACGCGTACGACGACGTGCCGGCGGGAACCTGCGCGACCTGCACGGCGAGGCCACCGCCGGGAAACGCGACCGCGCGGTTCGTCGAGCACCTCGCCTCGCCCATGTTCGGCAGGTCGAACGTCAGGCGGCCACTGCCTTCCGTCGCCGTCGCATTACCGGCTGCGGCGAGCGTGCCCCACGGCGCGCACGGCGTGGTCTCGGTGAACTCGTCGGCGAGCACTGGCGACGAGCACGAGAACCGTGCGGCATCGATCACGGCCGGCGCATCCGCCGTCGCGGTCGGGACGTGATCGAAGCCAAAGACGCGATCGCAGCCGCCGGCGAGCAACATCACGGCGAGCCATCGCACGCGTCGATCGTGCATCACCCCAGGCTTCGTCGATATCTCCACCTGCGCAACGGATCGTTTCCGAGGCAAAAACACCCGCTGTACGTAACTTGCACACCGCGCGATTCTCACCGCGCTCCCGGTGCGAGCGCACGCAAGTGGCTCGTCGAAGCGGCCGGCGATGCACGTGGTACGAAGTTGCATGCGCAGTCTGGTTGTTGCTCTGTTGTTCGTCCTGGCGTGTGGCGGATCCAGCGGAGGAAATGGGTCTCCGGATGCCAGCGTCGACGGGGCCGGCTCGGGCAGCGGCAGCGGCGCGCTGTGCAAGCAGAAGGTTGCGATCGTCGGCAACGGCCATCACAACGCCGGCCAGGACTGCATGAACTCGTGCCACAACCACGGCTTCACGCTCGCGGGCACGCTGTACGCGGCGTCGAGCGGAGGCACCGCGGTCGCGGGCGCGTCGATCACCGTCAAGGATGCCAACGGCCAGACGTTCGACATCGTCTCGCAGGCGAACGGCAACTTCTACACGACGACGAGCGTCGCGTTCCCGGTGACGGTGCAGGCGAGCGAGTGTCAGATCGCGGCGACGCCGCAGAAGATGACGGCGCAGCTGACGTCGAGCGATCGCGGCTGCAACCAGACGGCCTGCCACTCGACGACCGCGCAGGGCCGCATCCACCTACCCTGACCTGGTTAGCGGCAGGCCGCCGATGCGATCCGCATCGCTACGGCAGGATCGCGGACGCGGTCAGCTGGATGTCCGCGTGCGCCCACGCCTTCGCGCGCTGCGCTTCGACCGCCGATGCATCCTTGTGCTGGCCGCGCAGCGCCTGGGCGAGCCCGAACAGCGCCCACCCGTTGTTCGGATTGCGCTGCAGGTCGGCGCGATACACGGCCTCGGCCTCCGCGAACTTCTTCGCCGCGATCAGCGACGCGCCCTGGAAGTGGCGCACCGGGTAGTACCAGTCGTTCGGCTCGGAGTACGCGAGCTTGTCCTCGGCGGCGACCGCCGCGGCCCACAGCTTCTCGGCACTACCGTCGCCGCGCTTCTGCGCGATCGCGGCCTCGAGCACCGCCGCCGACACCGCGATCACGTCGCGTGTCGCGTTCGTGCTCGTCGTCAGCTCCGCAGGCAGGCTGTCGCCGAGCTTGCGCAGCTCCGCGAGGTCCTTGTCGGCCTGCTCGGGCGCGCCGGTCGCGAGGCTCGCGAGGCCATGCGCGTGCAACCACAGTGACGTCAGCGTCGCGTACTTCGCCTCCGGGCGCGGCAGCTCGAGGATCTGCTTCCAGTGACCGAACCGCACCATCGCGAGCAGCGGCTCGCTGACGAAGAAGTCCATGCCCGGCATCATCGACAGCATCGCGGGCGGGAAGTTCTTCGCCGACTCCTGTGCGGCCTGGATCGACTCCGCGCTGCGGCCCTCCATCGAGGCCGCGAACGACAGGAATCCCTGGTTGTGCACGAGATACATCCCGTAGTAGCCCCACGCCGGCGCCTTCGGCATGTACGCGAGGTCGACAGCCGCCGCGCGACGGTTCGCCTCCGCCGCATCTGCATAGCGACCGACGCGCTGGAAGATGTGCGCGGGCATGTGAACGATGTGGCCCGCGTTCGGGATCAGCCCCGCGAGCCGCTCCGCCGACGCCACCGCCTTCTCGGGATGCTTCGACGCCTCGACGGCATGGATGTAGTAGTGGTTCGCGCCGGGATGGGTCGCGTTCTTCGCGAGCACGCCCTCGAGCGCGGCGACGATGTCGGTCGTGCCCGGCGCGGGCTGCCCGTCGGCGGTCCACAGCTTCCACGGGTTCAGATCCATCAGCGACTCGGCACGCAGCACCTGCACGTCGAGATCGTCGGGGAACTTCGCGGCGACGGCCGTCATCGCATCCGCGTACGCCTGGTTGAACGGCTGCATCGCGCCCGGATCCTTCGGATCCTTTCCGGGGTAGCGCTTCGCGAGCGCCGCGATCAGCGCCTGCTCGACGGGTGTCGCGCCCGCCGCGTTCGCCTGCGCCTTCTGCACGGCTTCCCACGCCGCGGGAAACCGATCTTCGAGCATCGGCACGTTGTAGTTGGGCCCGAGCACGAGCGCGAGGCCCCAGTAACAGCTCGCGCACGTCGGATCGAGCTGGGTCGCGCGCGCGAACGACCGCGCCGCCTCGTCGTGATTGAAGCCGTAGATCAGGCGCAGTCCCTGATCGAAGAACGCCTGCGCGTCCTTCGACTGCGTCGTCACCGCGCGGTGATAGTCGCCGAGGTTGTCGATCAGCCACGCGCCTTGCGCGATGCCTTCGATCGTCAGCCCCGTCGGCTTCGCAGCGGGCGCGCCGTGATCCATCGGATGCGATTGGACCGCCGCGTGTTGATGCGTGGAACCACCACAACCAAGGACTACCGCCATCACCCAGAGTTTGCGCATGGGCGCAGCCTCGCACAGATCGCGATCACACGCGCTTCGCGTGATACCCCTTCTTGCCGATCGTGCGGGCGAGCGGACTCCGCGGGTCGTCGCCGTGCGCAAGCCGTGCGAGCACCGACGCGAAATCGTTGCGCGGCTCCCACCCGAGCGCGGCGCGGGCCCGACGGTTGTCGTAGACGCGGTCGAGCGTCGCGGGCATCCGCCAGCCGCGCGCGGCGTACGTGACGCGCCAGCCGGGCACGCGCCGATCGACGACAGCGGGCGCATCGCGCGCGAGCTCGGCCGCATCATCGCGCGTCAGCGGCGTGGTCGCGCTGATGATGTAGCGGCCGAAGCCGATCGCGGGCGCGCGCTCGAGGGCGCACAGGTGCGCGCTGACGATGTCCTCGATGTCGGCGCGGCGATAGAGCAGCTCGACGTGCTTGAGGTTGTCGCCGTCGAACGCGGCCGCCTTGTGCGGATCGTCGTCGGCCTCGGGGAAGAAGCGCGAGGTGCGCAGCACGACGACCGGCAGGTGCTGATTGCGATGCGCGAGCTGGCAGAGGTCCTCGGCCGCGCACTTCGTCACGCCGTAGATGTTCTTCGGCACCGGCACGACGTCCTCGGTGATCCACGCCGCGGGCGCGCCGGGCGGCGGCGACAGCGCATCGCCGAACGTGCTGGTCGTGCTCGTGTAGACGAACGCGCGCACGCGTGCCCGTGCCGCCGCCTCGAGCAGCACGAGCGTGCCGGTGACGTTGACGTCGATGAACTGCTGGCGCGAGTGCGTCGCGACGTGCGGCTTGTGGAGCGTCGCCGCGTGCACGACCTCGGCGATGCCGTCGAACGCGCGCTCGACTACCGCCGCGTCCGCGATCGAACCGACGACGTCCGTCCACGGCGATGGCAGCACGTCGATGCCGCGCACCGGCCGGCCCGCGCCGCGCAGCGTGCGCACGAGCGCCTCGCCGAGGTGCCCCGATGACCCGGTGACCAGGATCATACGCGTCCCCGCATGCGTCGAAGATACGCCAACGCGATACGCTGGTGACATGCGCTCTTCACTTTGCCAGGCCGCGCTGGACGGCGACCTCGAGGGCGTACGCCGCGGCATCGCGCGCCGCGCACCACTCGACGGCGAGGACTGCGAGACCTACGACGATACCGCCGAGGGCTGCATCACCGGCGCGCCCTACTACACGCCGCTGGGCGAGGCCGCCCGCATGGGCCATGTCGAGATCGTGCGCGCGCTCCTCGACGCCGGCGCCGCGATCGATGTCATCGACTATCGCAACGAGACGCCGCTGATCCAGGCCGCCGCCGCGGATCAGCGCGCGAGCGTCGAGCTGCTCGTCGAGCGAGGCGCGAACGTCCGCCACGTCGGCTGCCTCGGCACCGCGCTCGCCTCCGCGCAGCCGGGCTGGAAACCGAACGCGATCGCGATCGCCGAGCGCCTCCTCGCGGCCGGCTCCGCCGCCGACAGCGCGATCGAGGTCTGGTCGCACGCGCTCGCCCTCGCCCAGCGCGACAAGGCGCCGAAGAAGGTCCTGCTCGGCTTTCTCGCCGGCTTCCGTCTGCTCGCGCAGCATGCGCCGGCCGCCGCGCCGATCGTCAAGAAGCTCGAGGCGAAGCTCGGCGCCACCGCAACGAAGGAGAAGAAGACCGCGGCGCGCCACGGCGACCTCGCGAAGGCAACCTCGAAGACCTGGCCCGCCGACGTCACGAAGGCAATGGGCAAGATCGACAGCGAGGCCGGCCGCGCCGCGATCGAGCAGGTCTGCACGGCCGTGCTCTCCGCGCCGGCGGCGATCGCGCATCCGAAGTGGCCCGCGCTCGTGCGCGACGTGATCGGCCGCTCGCTCACCTACGGCCAGCTCACGAAGGCAGCGTACGGCAAGGCGTTGCCCCTCTCGCGCATGGGGTCCGACGAGGGCGGTGCGCTCGATCAGATGTCGGACGACCACCTCTACACGTGGGACTGGGTGCTCGCGCTGCTCGCGCGCCCCGAGACCGCCGCGAACCCCGCGTGGGCCGACCTCGTCCTCGAGGTGTGCACGGCAAAGCGCGAGGCAATTGGCGACTACAGCTTCGGCGACGAACAGATCGCGGCGCTGCTCGCGACGCCGCACGCAAAGGCGCATCCGCGCTTCGCCGAGCTCGCCACCGCCGCGAAGCGCGCATTCCCGTACGCGAAGCTGCCGATGCGCTAGCCGCCGCTCGGGATGTGCAAGCCGATGCCGACGAGCAAGAACAGCACGACGAACAGCACGGCGATCACGACGTAGACGACCTTCGCGACGCGCGTGTCGGCGCCGTTGTCGGCCATGTCCTTCTCGTGATCGAGGTTCGGCGACTCGTACGTGAAGTCGCTCTGCGCAGGTGGCTTGGGCATCGTGGTGCTCCGGCCAGTGTGATGCGAGGAGGGCCACCGGCGCCGTGCGGCGCGATGCCGCAGCTAGGACTCGAGCTCCCAGGCGGTGGCGTGGAGCGCAGTTAGCCGGTCGATCACGTGGTCCTGCAGCATGCGCAGGCGGTCGTCGGCGAGGCGCCCCTCGACCATCGCCGCGATCCGGTGGCCGTCCTCGGTGAAGCGCACGTGCACGCCGTCGAGCTCGATGCGATAGACGTTGTACTCGTCCTCGTGCTCGTCGAGCGGCGTCGCGCCGTCGCAGACGTAGAGCGTCGCGAGCAGCGTGAGGTCCGGATCGTGCGGCAGCTCCTTCTCGTAGCGCTCGCGCATGTCGCGGCCGAAGTCCGGATGCTCGCGGTGCCACAGCAGCTGGCGCAGCTCCCACAGCAGCGTGCGCTTGCCATCGCGCCGGCGCAGGCCGAAGCGCTGCCAGTCGCGCGCGGTGCGGCGCGTCCACGCGAGCGTCGCGAGGTCGAGTGCCCAGTCGTCGATGTTCTCCGCGAATGGCAGCTCGCCTCCTGGATCGACGAGCCCGCGGCGCACGACGATCGCGTTGCCCTCGAGCGCGGCCTCGTGCTTGTGGATCCAGCCCGGCGGATCGCCGTGCGTCTGCAGGCGCTCGATCGCCATCGTCGTCAGATCGAGGCGACAGACCTGGGTCGTGCCCGGCTTGCGCGCGTCGGCGTAGCCGAGGTTGCCGACGAGCCAGAGCTGGTTGCCGACAAGCGTCGCGGTGTGGAAGTCGGTCGGCGGGAACGCGGCGCGCGGGTAGCCGTAGATCGCCACGGTGTTGTCGGGCGCGACGACGATCACGTCGTTGTAGATGTAGAAGTCGGGGTCGTAGTAGTCCTCGTGCTCGCCGGCGACGTGGAGCGTGCGGCCGTCGGGGATAGTCGTCGTCGTGCGGCCGAAGCGATCGAAGCACCAGGTCGGGCCCTCGCCTCTTCCGGCGTAGCCGAAGCGCTTGTTGACCTGGTACGCGTTGATCGGCTCGGGATCGCGGACGAGCGAGGCCCACAGCTCGTTGTCGTGGCGCGTCGGGTTGTCGGTGCCGAAGCGCGGCATGCGCCACTCGTCGAAGACGGCGCGCGGGATCGGCGCCGGTGCGCTCACAGCATGCCCATCGCGTGCGCAGCGGCGGCCGCCGCGACGAGCAGCAGCAGTAGCGCGAACCACAGCCAGCGTCGCGACGATCGTCGCTGGAGCATCGCCGCGCCGAGCGGCGGCATCATCGCGACGCTGTTGCGCCGCCGCTCGAGCATCGCCTCCGCCAGCGCCGGCAGGTCCTCGACGACCTCGACCTCCTTGCTCATGATCTCGTGCAGCGCCGAGACGCCGCTGTCCTCGCGGCGCAGCGGCTGCTTCTGCGTGAACGCCCACTCGACCCACGACACGAACTGCTTCGGCGTCAGCCGGCCCGCCGCGGCGCGCCCGATCGCATCGCGCATCTCGGCCGCGCGCTGCCAGCGCTTCTCCGGGTCCCGCGTCAGCGCCGTCAGCACGATGCGATCGACCTCGGCCGGCACCTCGGGGTTGTACCGGGACGGCGGCTCGATCGGCAGCGACCGCACGCGCTCGAGGATCTCGTGCTGCTCCGGCGCGTCGAACAGGCGGCGCCCCGTCAGCAGCTCCCACATCACGACGCCGAGCGCCCACAGATCGCAGCGCGCATCGAGCTTGCCGGCGAGGTACTCGGGCGCGACGTAGCTGAGCTTGCCCTTGATCACGCCGGCCTGGCTGTGCACGGTCTGCTGCTTCGTCTTCGCGAGCCCGAAGTCGATCAGCTTCACCTGGCCGCTGTTCGAGACGATCACGTTCGCGGGCGACACGTCACGATGCACGATGCCGAGCGGGAGGCCGAGCTCGTTGCGGCAGTTGTGCGCATGATCGAGCGCGTCGCACAGCTGATACGCGACCTCGAGCACGACCATCGTCGGGATCGGACCGACGTATTCGCGACAGTGCTCGGCGAGCTGCAGCAGCGTCGGGCCCGGCACGAACTCGAACGCGATGAAGTAGATCCCGCGCAGCTTGCCGAACTCGTAGACGCGCGCGATGCCGGGATGCCGCAGGTGCTTGGCGAGGCGCGCCTCGTCGATGAACGCGCCGACGAGCTCGCGCACATCGGCGATGTGCGGGAACAGCCGCTTCAGCGCGACCGGATTCGAGATCGCGCGCGACTTCGCGAGGTGGACGGCGGCAAGGCCGCCCGAGCCGAGCTTCTCGTAGATCTCGTACGACCCAAACCGCTCGCGCACTCGCCTGACGACACCAGCTTCGCCCCCGTCGTGTCAACGCACGAATGCGTACACGTTCTAATCTGACGTCGACCACCGCAGCGAGGTTGTCACCGACTCGGTTCCGATCGGCACCGACGCCTCGACGCGATACCAGCCGGTGTACGGTGCGCGCGCCGCGAGCGAGGCATCGGTGACCCACGGTTCCCAGACGCCGACCGAGAGCACGAGGTGCTGATGGCGCTGCAGCGCGAGCTGGAGGTCAGGCTGCGGCGTCTCGAACGTGACACGCTCGCCGCGCTCGAGCGCGACGTAGAAGTGAATGCAGCGGCGCCGCACGTTGTGGCACTTCCAGGTGAACTCGAGCTCGACCGGTTGCGTCGCGTTCGCCGCGATCGTCGGATTGCCGACGTCGGCCGGATACAAGATGCCGCGATGTCCCGCCGGCGTGCGCGCCATCGTGAACGTGCCGTCGAGGAAGTAGTGCGCGGGGAAGTACAGGATCTCGAACGCGACGATCAGCGCGATCAGCGTCGTCACGAGCTGGAGCCGCAGGTCCTTGCGCTGCGCCCGGAGCTCGCTCTGGTGCCGCGCCATCACCTGGTCGATCGCCTCGTGCACGTGCGTTGCTTCGCGATGATCGGCGGCGGCGAGCATGGCGGGAATCGCGACGACGTTGTCGGTCTCGCAGTACGTGCAGCGCACGCCGAGCGCGCCGGCCGGAACATCGAGCGCAGCGCCGCAGCCGCGGCACGTCGCGGGCCCGCCCGGCTGCACCGGCTGGTGCGCCGCCAGCCGCATGCGAAGCCCGATGATCGACGCGAGCGCGCCGCGGCACGTCGAGCTGATCAGCACCGGGGCGACGACGAGCAGCCACACGGCGAGCGCCGGCAGGACGCCCGCGAGCGCGCCGAACGCATCGACGAGATCGACGCTGCGCGCGCCGGCGAGGTGAAACATCGTCTCGAGGAACGCCGGGATCACGAGCACGATCATCAGCAGCGCGGAGATCGCCGCCGTCATGCCGTCTTGCTCGCGGACGATCACGCCGATCACCGTCGCGACGACGATCAACGCGCCCGCGCCCAGGCCGATCCGCGTGACGATGCGGCCGAGCTTCGCGAACGCGCGCACGAACCGGCTCGGCGGCCGGCTCGCCTCGGCATACAGCCGATCGATCTGCTCCCGATCTCGAACGCGCGTCTTCGCGTCGTCGCGCAGCGCGATGTACTCGGCCGGCACCGGTACGTCGATCGCGCAGTACGTGCAGCGCGCGATCGGCCCTTCCCCGAGCGGCACCGACGCACCACAGCGTGGACACGCCAGCGGGCTCAGCTTCGGCTCTGCCATCGCACCAGCGTACTGCGGGCGAGCACTGCGGTTGCAATGATCAAGGTCAGGAGAATTCGCGTGCCCCGGCTACACGAACATGAATCCCGCGGTTTGTACGAGGACGACGATCTCGACGCACCCCACGAGGGCGGCGGCCACACGGAGCTCGACGTGCTCCGGCGCGCGCTGTCGCGGCGTGCGCGCAGGCTCAGCGAGTCCGACGTGCCCGTCGAACGAGGCTTCGTCGAGCTACACGTCCATCACTAGTGCTTGCAGTACGTCGGGAAGCTGCTCGGCAATCCGCTGGCTTGATACGGCGACGGCCACTGGCCAAAGCCGTTGTCTGCGAAAAACTTCGCGACGCTCGGCGCCGCATCGACGGGGATCGAGTGGCCCATGTTGTGATCGCACAGCGCGGTGTAGTGACCGTCGGCGTCGAGCATCGCCTTGTACGCCATGCTCGCGCCCTGGAAGTCGACCATGTAGACGTTGTCGGTCGAGCCGCCGTCGAAGATCAGCGCCGCGAACTTGTTTGCCGGGTCCTGGCTCGCCGGCGCCGAGTAGCCGGCCGGGATGCCGCCGGAGTACGTCACGACGCTCGCGAGCCAGTTCGACCGCACGAAGCTGAGGGCGGTCGTCTGCAGCGCACCCGCGCTCATGCCCATCGAGTGGATGTGCGCGGTGTCGATCAGGTGCGCCTGCGCGAGGCAGCCGACGATCTCGTCCGAGAGGATGAAGTCGTCTTGCCTCGTGCTGCCCGCCTTGTTGACGATGAACCACTCGAACTGTCCGGCCGCCGGGTCGGGATACGGCGCGGCCACGACGCCGCCGGCCCCCGTGATCTGCTGCTCGGTGGCGCCGAGCGCATAGCCGGCCTCGTTCGGATTGCTGCCCGTCGCATGCCAGTAGAGGACGAGCGGCCCGCCCGTCTTCGTCGCGTCCATCGCGATCTTCACCTTGCGAGGCGGCATCCCGGCCGGCGCGAACGTGACATCGCCGTTGGCGATCGCGGGACACGTCCCGGTCGGCATCGGGATCACGGCCGCGGCCGCGGGCGGCGCGGCATCCGCACCGGTACCGGACGAGGGGGACGACGGTGAGCCGCTGCACGCGGCGAGCAGGAGGATGGCGAAGGTGCGCACGCGCGAAACCTACACGCGACGATCGTGACTTCGGGCGGCCAACTTCATGACCGAATTGCCATCGGGCGGGCGAAGTGACGGCGGCTCGGCGACGGGCCCGGTCAGCTGGGCGCGCGCCCGGTCCACCGCTTGTACGCCCGACTGAAGGCGCTCGCCTCCGAGAACCCGAGCTCGAGTGCGACGGCCTTCACGGCGAGCCCGCGCGCGAGCAGCTGGTCGGCGCGCTCGCGGCGAACGTCGTCGAGGATCGCGCGCAGCGTCGTCCCCGCATCCGCGAGGTGTCGCCGCAACGTCCGCGCGCTCATCCCGAGCCGCTTCGCGACGCTCTCGAGCGACGGATCCTCCGCGAGCACCGCCTGCGCTGCCTGCCGCGCGCGCTCGACAAACGCACTGCGCGGCGCCCCGCTGATCTCGCGCGCACGCACCTCGAGCGCCGCCGACGTGATCGGATCCGCGCTCGCCAGCGCCAGGTCGAGCATCGCGCTATCGAGCTCGAGCTCGTCGCAGCGCGCGCCGAACGTCACGGCACATCCGAAGGCCTCGCGATACGCATCGGCGTGTTCGCTCGCATGCCGGAAGCGCACGGCGCGCAGCGTGAACGTCCCGTCGGTCGCCTGCCGAGCGCGCAGCGCGAGTGACACGAACGGGAACTCGGTCAGGATCGCACCGCGCCCCGCCACCGCATGCTGCCGCAACGTCCCCACGCCGCGCGCCTCGTCGAGCGTGAGCGTCGTCCGCTGCGACACGACGCCGAAAAACTTCACCGCGCGCACGAGCGCATCGCGCACGGTCCCCGACATCCACACCATGTGACCGAACAGCCCGAGGTTCCGCACCACCGCCGCGCGCGCGAGCGTCAGGCTGAACGTCGGATCGCGGCGCCGCCGCGCGATGTCCGCGAGGAGCTCGTCGACGCGAGCGGCCGGAACGAACATCTCGGGCGCCGCGCCGTCATCGATCTCGAGCGCCTCCAGAAACGCGCGCGCGTCGACCCCGATCCGCCCGAGCGTCTCGGCGAGCGGCCGCAACAGCGCCACAGAAAGTCCCGGCTCGATGCGGCGACTCTACAGCTCGACGAGCCACACGTCATCGACCGTGAGCCGTGTCGCGAGCCCGTTGAACTTGATCGAATGCACCGACACCTGCCAGCTGTCGGGCGCCGCATCCCCCGGCAGCGCCACCTCGAACCGGAACGGCGCCCACCGCCCGACGACCGCCGGAAACACCGGCGCCTGCGAGATCGTGCTGAGGTCAGGCGAATCCCCCGGCTCCCCACGCACGATGTAGTTGAGCGCGACATCGCCGCTCGCATCGCACAGGTACCAGCCGCTGAGCGCGTACGTGTGGCCGGCGCGCAGCGTCTGGGTCGTGAGCCCGTGCTGCGTCACCCAGTACTCGCGCCCGTCACCCGCCGCATCGATCTGCCACTGCAGCGCATGCGCCCCCGAGTGCGCCGTATCGACGACGACGATCTGCCCGTTCGGGTTCGAATCGAATCTCTCCCACTCCGCCACCCATCCGCTGCCATCGAGGTACTCGAAGTCCCCATTGCGCAGCAGGTTGTCACTGCCGGCGGCAGAGTCCGGCACGGCCTGCCCTCCCCCCGAACATGCCGCGAGCGCGACGAGGATCCACGAACGCATGCACCGCCCTCGTGCAAGCCCAGCGCCGCCCGCAACCCCCCGGCACGGCGCGCGGCCTCGCCCGATTTTCCGAGCCCCGCCACGACGACGATGTCGCGGTCGCTACTTCGCCGCGCGCTTCTTGCCGAGCTTGAACGCCTTGCGCAGCCGCTCGAGCGCCTCCGCGCGATCGAACCAGCCGTCGAACGTCACCTGGATGTCCTCGTTCTGCTTGTACTCGACGACAAACCGCTCGATCCGTGTCCGCAGCGCCGCCTCGAGATCGTCGACGTCTTTCAGCTCCGCCGTGTTCGGATCGTTCTCGACGACCGCGATCATCCGATCATCGGGCACGCCCAGATCGCTCGACGTCTCGGCGAACCCGCCGATGATCCGCGCCCGCGCGATCGTCAGTGGCAACACCGGCTCGGACGTCACGATCATGACGTCCGTCTCCTCGTCGTCCGCTTTCGACCGCGTGTGAGGAATGAACCCGTAGCTCGTCGGGTACGTGATCGACCGCGGCAACACACGCGCGAGCGACAGCTGGCCCGTCGTCTTGTCGAGCCGATACTTGCAGCTCGAGTCCGCCGGAATCTCGTTGACGACGGACACCCACTCGTCCGGCTTGTCGGAGAGCTCGACGTGCGCGACCCAGTGCTTGCCCAGCTTCATGCGGCAACTCTGCCAACAACCGCCGCGCTCGAACACCACCCCGCCGTGACCTAACGATGAGCGAACGGAAGTAAGCTACCAGGATGCGCCGGGGAGACGCCGTGGTCGGGCTCGCTGCTGCGCTCCCGCTCGTGGCCGCTTGCGACCGAGTCTTCGGCTTCGACCACGTGCCTCTGGTCGACACGGACGCGCCAGGCACGTCGTCGATCGCCAAGGGCTGGGGGCCGCCCCAACAGGTGATGCCCGATACGCCGGCGGGCGCATGGCCGTCGGATCCGTCGTTCGATCTCGACGAGACGTACCTGTTCTACTCCGTCATCTACACCAACAACGACTACGACATCTTCGAGGCGAAGATGCTCGACCACACGAAGACCGGCCCACGCGCGAACGTGCTCGTCAGCCCGAGCTACGCAGCGTCGCCGGAGCTGGCGCCGTCGGGGACCACGATGTACTGGCACGACTACACGATGTATCCGATGGGGAGGATCCAGATCGCGACCGCGCCGACGGTCGCCGGCCCATGGACCGCCGGCGGCGCGCCGGCCGACCTCAACATCGTCGTCGACGACAACCGTCCGGGCTCGCCCGACGCCGCCGGCGACTACATGGTCATCGCGCGCAACTCCGCGCTCCTCGGCCTCCACCATGACACCGGCACGTGGATACCCGACGCGAGCTGCGACACGATCAACGGCCAGCTCGCGATCCACGAGAACCCGCAGGTCTCCGCCGACGGCCTGACGCTCGTGTTCGCGGGCGCGCCGACCCCGGGCCAGCGCGACCTCTACGTCTCGCAGCGCACCAGCATCGACGAGTCGTGGCCGCTCGCCGACGTGCTCGACGCCTCGAGCGGAAGCTTCGACGAGGGCGATCCCTGGCTGTCGAAGGACACGAAGCGCCTCTACTTCACGCACAACAAGGCGATCTGGTTGTGCGAGCGCCCGTGACGGCGGCCCGAGAGGCGCGACGGGTGCGACGGAATCAGCGAGATGCTCGCCACTCGGCGAGGCGCTGATCCAGCATCGGCTTTAGCCGGTCGAAGGTCGCCCAGCTGTCTTCGATGTAGTACGCGTCGGCCACGTCGCCTCCGACGGTGGCCGCGTAGTCTTCGGCGTACCTGTCGTAGTAGGCGCGAGTGAAGGCGTTTCCCTCGTCGTTGAGAACGAAATCCGTAAACTTGCCGTCGAGCACGAAGATAAAGGCGCCTGGTGTGATCGATCGCTGTCTAAGTTGGGCAACGAACTGGGCCTCGTCCGAGTGCTCGCCACAGATGTCATCGCTTCCGACGCCCGCGAGCACAGCCCACGCGACAAACATACCGATATGCGTCCCGCCGGCCTCTTCGGGCACGTCAGCCGGGAACTTCTCGCCGCCGGAGTGCCACGATGCGTCGTCATACTTGTCGCCCATGGGTCGAGAGGCTACCACCCAGCGATCCGCCGCCGCGAAGGCGCTCAAGCATGAGCTGGCGAAGGCGCGCGCCGAGCAGAAGCGCCTCGCGAAGGCTGTCGTGCTCGTCGATCGTAGCGACGCGTAGCGAAACGAAGTGTCCGAATTCGAACCCCTGCGACCCGACGGGTTCGAAGCCCGTCGGGCGGACGCGTGCGAGCGAGCGGAAGTAGCGACCCCGACGGGTCCGCGTCTCGTCGGGACGGTGAAGATCGATCTGCTGGTCCGACCGCTCATGCTACGCTGGCGTTGATGGCCGCCCCAGGACTCAAAGAGCTGCTGGCGCTCGACCTCCAGACGAGGCTCGCTCTGGTGCAGGAGCTCTGGGACAGCATCGTCAAGGACGCGCAGACCCGCGATCTGCCGATCTCCGAGGCTGAGCGCAAGGAGCTCGATGAGCGGCTGCGCGAAGACGACGAGCGCCCAGACGACGCCGTCCCCTGGTCCCAAGCGCGCACACAGCTCCGTCACGGCCGATGACGTACTCGATCAGCCTGCGCCGCCGGGCGCTGGCGGAAATCGAAGCAGCTCGCGATCGCTACGAGCTTGTAGGGCACCGTGATCCCTTTCTCGACGAGCTCGAAGCGGTGTTCGAGGCGATTCAAGCGATGCCTCTTCGCTTCCCCGTCGTGTACGGCACGATCCATCGCGCCTTGTTGCGCCGCTATCCGTTCGCGGTGTTCTTCCGTATCCGACCGAACGTGGAGCATGTTGTCGTGCTCGCGGTGTTTCCCCAGCGCGGAGATCCTGGAGCGTGGCCAGGTCGATGACACTCTCCGCGATCCACGAGAACGCCCGCGATACGACGCGTGCGGGCCGCTAACCTGTTTCGATACGGGTTAGCGACCCCTGGCGACCCCGACGTGACACGACGCAATCGGGACCATACGCGATAAATATCGAGCTGTTAGCCACGCGACGCGCGGCCTAGCGGCACGTCAGTCCCTCGCGTCGCAGGTCAACGACGGCCGCGAGATGTCGCGAGGTATGACCGATCATTCTCGTAGTCGGCGCCGCGCTTTATTTTTTCGTCGCGTACCGCGGCCTGCGCCTACTGGCCGCGAAAACCGAAGTCCTAGGCCTGGTGCGTGGCGATCGATCTCGGACCGCATGTCCGGGAACTCCTGCCAGATCCAAGCGACCACGCAGTGGCTGCGGGTTCCGCGGAAGGCGAGCGGGCCTTTGCGGTTGCTAACAACTGAATGCTGGATGCCGACGAGACGCACTGATGCTGCGGACCACGCCTCAGAGCTCGACCCGCGCTGGTGTACCCGCCACATGCCGCATCCGCTGATGCCGCCGGGATCAGGGACGTCCCCGGTTTCACCAGTAGAGTCGATGCTATGTGCCGCGAACTCGAGCGCGAGCGTCACGCCGTCGACAGCGCAGGCGAGAGCCTTACCGAAGAGCTCACTCGTGTAACACAGCGCCTTCGATGTCACGAACCGAGCGTCTAGATCGGTGTCGGTATACGCACCCGGGTAACCGCAGACCGCGTACCAGCCTTCGGGCGGGGATACGTCATCCAGCACGACGTCATCAAGGCGCAGAAATGGTCGATGTTGCTCGACCGCCGCCAGACACTCGGGCGCCAGGCGGGCGATGCCGACATCGACGACGCTCTCGTCGATCGACATCCTCATGTCGCTCGTATTCAGATTGATCGCGACGTTGGATTCAGTCGGGAACATGAGCAGCGTGCGCCGGCGACCGTGACGAAGCACATGCGCAGCAGAGAGAAGGAAGCCGGTGTCGCCGATCTTCAGGAGCACGCCGCTGCCGAGCGGGACCTGGACGTTGCGAGCTTTGTCCAGCCAATGGATTTGGACCGTTCGCTCGTGAAGCCAAGGGATCCCCTCGAGCTCGAGACGCCGAATGAAGTCGCGCACCTTCGTCGATCGAAACGACATCTTCAGAGCTCAATGTACGTTGCGCACGTCAAGGCGCGCATCGCGGCCACCGGCCTGGTTGAGCTCACGTTCAAGCACTCAAGCCACATTGATGCCGAGCACGGTGCACACGTTCTCGATGAGCACCGCTATCGCAGCACGCTTGATGCGCGGTTGGCCGGGCGTCGGTACCAGGTACGCATCATCGGCGACGCCTTCCCATCTCGCTGCGCTTGGGTCAAACCGCAAACCGGCGACTGTCACGAGCGATTCGCCGTTCTGGACGACGAACTGACGATCAGCCGGGCGGTACGCAAGCCAGGTTGCCTTCGAGCCGAACTGGATCTCGACTACTTTGTCCGAGTCCGCCCAGTCGATGCTGCAATCACAAAACCCGTTTAGCTCTACCAGCGCTTCGAGCAGCTCCTTCGCTGCAGCCGCCATGGGGCCAGAAAACCCTCGAGTCGCCGCCGCCGCGCGGGCGATCAGTGCTTCGGCTTCCGCTCGATCGTACTTGCTCATGACGAACTCCTCAGCAAGTGTCGCTGCCGAAGCCCGCAGCATTGTGCTGCACCACGGGTACGCCTGGGTTACCGGGCCGCTAGAAGTCGACGGCTTCGTCGACCTCGACGGTATGCGGCGCGTGGTTCGAGTAGTACTGGTGCCGGATGCCTCGGAACGTGATGTGTGCGAGGCGGCCTTTCGATACGGTCAGCTGCAGACGCTCGATCCGCTCCACGGCGCGGCTCAAGATCAGTTGACGTACGAGCTCGAGACGTAGGTGCTCCCACGTCTCACGCACGTCGCGTGGATGCGTGGCAAGGAAACCAGGAATCGGCGACTGAGTAACCTCGATGCCGTCGTGCGAGCCTCCGCGGATCAACATCTCGGGGCCGAAGGTGTCGACCGTCGTCGCCTTCGGCTCGCCCGTCAGGATGCGCGTAGCGCGCATCGTCGCAATCTCGTCGGCGCTCAGCGAATTCACACCGCCCCAGGCGGCGTCGTACATGTGGGCCTGCGAGCTGTCGCTGTCGCGCTTCGAGATCACTACCGTCGCAAGCTGATGGTCGCCTTCGTGCGTGAACCGTGGCTCGTCGACATAACCACGCACCACGTTGTTCCCGAACGTCAGCTCTACGCGTCCGCGGCGCACCGCGCGCAGCGCGGCTTCGGCCGGGCCGTCGCAGTCTAATACGGCCGTCAGTTTTTGCTCGGCCTCGTCGATGCGCGCGCGTCTGTAGAGACGTCCCTCCAGGAGCACGAACGTGGTGCTCGAGCTGAGGGTAAACGACGACGCTGGCGCTGCCGGCTTCGCCGTCGGAGCCGGCGCGTCCTCGAGGAACTTACGGATGCCCTCGAACGCTTCCTTGATTCGCTCCCTGAAGGCCAGGTACACGGCCCCTTGCATGTTCGAGTTGATCTCCGTGCCCTCCTGACGAACGACGCACAACGTCCGCGCGCCTTTGCCCTGAACCCAGCGGCCGATCTCTTCGATGACGTTTGGCGCGCCGAACTTCGAGCGGGCATCGATCGTAACCAGCGCGATTGCTTTGTCGGCGTCCTTGATCGCCTCCGTGACGCGGTCGTTCACCGAGCCTTCGGAATGCGGCACATCGTCTGCCACGATCGTCGGTTCGGCGTTGAGTGACTTCGTCATCCCCAGCCAGGCGCACAACTCCGCGCGCGGGAACGTTGCGTTCTCGCCCCCGTACAAGACCAGGACCCGCTGCTTCTGGGCCGCGCTCATGTATCCATGATGCAGGTTCCGCGCGACGTGACAAGCCGAAGCCCCCGCGAGATCGTCAAGCGACCGTCGCAACCGCTCTCGGCGAGTGTCGTCAGCGGACCTCGACGTAGCGGCTGTTCGCGATGCCGAACGTCCAGCGACGCGCGACCTCGGCCTGCGGGGCGCGATAGAGCAGCGCGCCGGGCTCGAGCATCACCGCGCCCGTCGTCGTTGTGCTGCCTTCGTGACGCTCGACCTCGCCCGAGAAGAGCAGCACGAGCTGACGGCCGCGTAGTCCGTACAGGAAGAGCGACGTCGCGCTCTCGCGATGGCCGCCCTGCTCCACCGCGACTGCAATCATCGGTGCGCTCGCGCGCGCGTCGCCCACAGCGAGCACGAGCAGGTCATCGCGCGAGCCGGTCGCATCCCACGCTGGCGCGGACGAGATCACGTGACCGTCGGCCGACAGCACCACGATGCCCTGCTGATAGGACGCGAGGACGGTTTCGCGCGTACCGTCGCCCGTGAGGTCGGCTGTGAGCTCGACGCCGCCGTAGCCGCCATCGTCCGCGGTGTTCGTGATGGCGGCGAGCCGCTGCGCGACGACCAGCGAGGGTGTCGTCGTCGTGGCAACAGCGTTGAAGCCGTGCAGCCACGGGAGGTCCGGCGACGCGGCGGGCGACGCACAGCCGGCGAGAGCGACGGTCAGCAGGAGTCTGCGCATTCTCGTCGATGGAGCAACGCACATGCCCGCCCGTTCGCCAGCAGGTTGCGCAAGCGCGGCGGAACACGGGGACGCCGACGCAAGCGCTGCGAGATCGAACATCGAGGCGACATGGGATCCGCGGCCTGGCAGTTGCTGAAGCGATGGTCATGATGGAAACAAATCCCGACGAAAGCCGGCAGCGGGTGTACGCGACCGACGACCGAACGTCCGAACGCGAAGTTCATTGCGGGCAGCGCGACGCGAACCTCGCGCGAGTGCCGTCGATCGCGGACATCGTCCCGCTGACCGAGATCATGACGCGCGATATGACTGTCGTGCGCGCTGATCTAAGCGTCCGCCACCTGCCCGACCTGATCGCGCGACATCGCATCGGGTGCGTGCCCGTCGTCGATGAGCGCGGACGGCCGATCGGTATGATCACGAAGACCGATGTGATCGCGCATCTGATCACGCCGCAAGGCGAGCTGCCGCGGATCGCCGGCGAGGTGATGCTGCCGATCACGATCGCGGTCAGTGAACGCGCGACGATCGCGCACGCGGCGTCGCTGATGTCGGCCGAGGATATTCACCATCTGCTCGTCGTCGATCTCGACGGTGTGCTCACCGGTGTCGTCTCGACGCTCGACATCGTCCGCTGGCTCGCTCGCAACGACGGCTTTGCGCCCTGACTCAGTGCTTGCGCGCGCGGACGGTGAGCACGGGGCACGGTGCCGTTCGCACAATTTGCTCGGCGACGCTGCCGAGGAGAGCCCGGGTCACGCCGCGGCGACCGTGCGTGCCCATGACGATCAGATCCGCGCCGATCGATTCGGCGGCGTGGAGGATCTCGTCGCGGGCGTCGCCGGTGCGCAGCAGCGTGTCGCCAAGTGCGACCTTCGTTCGGCGGGCGTCGGCGAGGTTGTCGAGTGCCTTCTGGTTGTCGTGGATCACGTTCTCGAGCACCGTCGGCGAGATGGTGGAGCCGACCTCGGGCACCGCGACGAACGGGATCGAGATCACGTTGAGCAGGTGGACCTTCGCATCGAGCTTCGCGGCGAGAGCGACCGCGTAGTCGAGTGCTAGCCCCGAGCACTCGCTGAAGTCGACGGGGACAAGGATCGTGCGTGGAGTCATCATGCGCCCTGGTGCTTCACGAAGTACGCCAGCCGGGGACGCCGCAAATGCGAATCGATTGCGTCCGCGTGCTACGGCGTGGGCGCTGTCGCCCATCGCGCCATCAGCTTGTCCTCGCGCGCCGCGTGCTCGCGGATCGTGTCGATGAAGCGCTGCGTTTGCGCGAGTTCGTGGAGATCGATCGCGACTCCGATCTCGAGCAGCTGCTCGCGAATGCGTCCGTGGTCGCGGATGAGGGCGAGCGCCTCCTCGCGGTCGATCCGGGCGAACGCGGGCAACACGTAGCGCTCTTCTGACTCCATGTGAGTGCGCAGGCTCTCGTCGAGCTCGCTCCAGAAGCGCCGCGCGTTCGGCGAGCGCGTCGCCATCGCATCGAGGAGCTTGCAGCACAGATCCTCGTGGTGCCCGTGCAGGCGGATCATGTAGTTGTAGAACGACGATTCGAGGTTCGGCGCGATGAGCTCCATGCCCTACGCTTGTGCAGCCAGCGTGCCGCCCTCTGCGAGCGTCGTCGCGAAGCTCGCGAGCATCGCCATCCCCAGATCGCTGTGATCTTCGATCACGTCGAACATGGTTCCGGCGCAGGTCTCGAGTGCGCGGACAGGCGTCCGCGACGTGATCGTCGCCGGATGCGGCACCTCGGCGAGCGTTTCGAGTGCACCGATCGTGTGGCCCGGCCCGAGCTCGCCCTGTGGGCCGATCGCCGAGCCGTCCACGATCACGAAGGATCCGCGCGCTGCCTCCCCTGCGCGCACGATTGGCGTACCCGCCGGGAACTGAACCTCGCGCGAGGCATGCGCGAGCCTCGCGAGTGCATCGAGCCGCGCGCCCGTGTACGCGGACTGATCGCGGAGCAGTAGCAACCGATCGACGAAGCCCAAGGGGTTGCCGAGCGCCGACGGGACTGTTGGCGGCGGGGCTTCCGATACGCGCCCCGCGAGCGCCCGCAGCGCGGCACGCAACAGCTGGATGTTCTCTTCGAGGAGCTCGCGCGCGTCCCCGGAGAGCAGCTGAAGCGTACGACTCGCGCGCGTCGCGATCACCGCGGCGCGCAGCGGGCGGCGAGCGAGTACCTCGACGCCACCGACGATCCCATGCGGCGCCCAAGTCATCGCGCCCGCCGCGAGCTCGCCTTCGACGACGATGTGTAACGCGGGCGGCCGCACACCAGCGGGGAGCACGAGCGCGCCCCGGGCGTGGCGCAGCTCCGTCAGGTTCTCGGCGAGCAGCGTGAGGTCGGCCAGGTCGGCGTCTGCCAGCCAGGGGATGTGGCGCAACCACACTACGCGGCGGAGTATGAATGGATCGACGTCAGCCATGGAGCACCGCCAGCGGATACGGGCCTTCGACGCGCAACACGGGCCGCTCGTTCACGTGCGCAGCGACGACGAAGTGGATCCACTCGCTAGGATCGGCGAGCAGCGCGGCCAGAAATGACGGCTCGTCGTGAAACGGCGCCGGTGCGAGGTCGCCAGTGCGCGCGCGGCGAACGGCGGGCGGCAGATCGTCGAGCACCGCGAGCAACGGCACGCGCACATCCGACGGCACGAGCGTCATGACGATCTCCCGGGCGGCGCCGCGTCGAGCTTCGTCGTCGGTCGTGAACGCATCGTGTGCGCTGCGCAGCCCCGCGAGCGGATGCAGGATGCCCAGCGCTCGAAACGCGTGCTCGACCGCGATGCGGCGCTGTTCGGCGACCATCCCCTGGATCAAGCCACCGCTGCGCGTCTCGAGCGGGTGCAGGGCGAGGTAGTCGGCAAACGTCGCGTAGCGCGCGGCAGCCCGTACGACGCGATGGAGGTATGCGCGAATCGGCGCCGGATCGATCGGAAGCGCCGGGTCATTGGTGCGCATGCGCCCGAGCGCGCGTAGCAGCTTCTGTTCGGTCGCGCTGTCCGGCTCGTGCGGGAGGCGGTTGACGAGCGCCGCTGCCGCGGTGGCGCTGCGAAAGCGGCTGATCGTGCGTGGCAGATGGCGGCGCACCGCCGCCGGCGTGTGCGGATCGTCGAGTGCCTCGATTAGCATGTCGAGACCGCTGCGACCGAGCGCGAGTAACGCGACGCGGGCATCACCACGCAGCCGAGGATCGGCCAGAAACCCGAGCAGGCGGGCACGCTCTGCGAGCGCGGCTGCGTGCGTCCACACGTGGAGGACCTGGCGCGTTACCGCTACATCTTCTCGCGCGAGTAGATCGAGCAGCGTGTCGCGAAACCGGGGTTCAGGGAAGAACGCGATCGCCTCTGCGAGCGCCAGCTGCGTCGCGGCCCGTCCCGAGACCATCGCGGCGATCCGCTCGGCAACGTCGTCGCCGGCGCACGCCAGGCCGACCAGCGCGACCGCACGGGGCTCGGGTTCCGGATCGTCGAGTGCGGTCAGCAGGAGCGCGCGGTTCCCACCGGTGCGCAGCGAAGCCGCGAGCGCGGCGGCACGGATCTTCGGATCCGTATGCTCGAGGAGGTGCCCGAGCACACGCATCACCTCGGGACGCAGCTCGCCGTCAAGCAGCGCGAGCGCGCGGCGCACGACCGCCGTCCGTGGATGATAGAAGACGAGCGCCGGGACGCCGGTGTAACGCGCGAGCAGCTCGAGTGCGGCGAGCGCCTCGATCTCGTCGGGGCTCGCGAGGGATTCCGTGAGCCGCACGATTGAGTCCGCGTCGAGCGCGGGGAGTGCAACATCCCGCTGGATCTCGCCGGCCTGCAGCGTGTCCCGGAACTGCGCGGCATATGCGCGCCGCACGATCGCCAGCACGACCAGCCATGCAACTCCGCAGGCTCCCGTCAACGCGGCGAGGCCGCGCGCGGTCGTGCCGACGGACACGCTCGCGAACACGAGCAACGCGGCCAGCGCCTGACCGCCACGCTGGCCGAGCGCATCCGCGACGAGCTTCCAGCCGTCGCGCACCGCGGCCGGTACGGGGAGGTACAGGATCTCGCTGCTCACGCGGTGCAGGCTGTGGCGCAGCGATCCGTCACCCAGCTTGAGCGCGATCACGGCGATCAGCGTACCGGTGGCAACGAAGCCCAGCGCGCTCGCGACAAGGATGAGTGGCAACAGGGTCAGAGCCCCACCGACACCCCACCGCGCGAGCAGCCGTGGCGTGACCACGAGCTGGACGACGAGACCGACGGCGTTGAGGCCCGTGTAGATCTCTCCGAATACGCTCGCGAGCTGCGACGCTGGCAGGCGGGCAGCGACGACCATCTTGAACGTCAGGTCACCGAGCGTCAGCACGATCGTCGAGACGACACCCAGCGCCAGTAAGATGCCGATGTAGCGACGCGAGCTGCGCGAAAGGGCATCGACGCGCGAACGTCTCACCGGAATCTCGTCGAGTTCGGCGCGCGGAACGAGCACGAATGCCGTCACGGTGGCGATGGCGAACGCAAGTGCGCCCGCCGTGACGAGGTAGTGCGGCGCAACTAGCCGACCGAGCACGCCGGCAATTGCGGAACCGGCCATCGCACCGAGCACGCCGCCTGCGCCGATCGTGCCGAACACGCGCTTGGCCTCGGTGATGCGCAGACTGCGATCGATCGCGGTCCAGAACGTCGGCACGACCAGCGTCGCGACGAAGCCCGTCCACACATAGAGCACGAAGACGAGCGCAGGCGCGAGCGTGATCGTCGCGGCGAGCACCGACGTGCCTGCGGTCGCGAGCAGCAAGAAGCCGATCAGCAAGCGGCGCGGTTGGCGGATGCGTCCCCAGCGGCGGGCCGCCGCCACGGCGAGCAAGGCGGCGACCGCCATGACGAGATAGGCCGCCGCAAGCAAGTGTGGCCCCAGTCGCGCGAGGAACAGCGCGTCGCGCGCGGTCTCGAGCAATGCGTGGGCGACCAGGACGACGAACAGCACCGCGGCCGCCGCGAGCACGTGCGGTTGCAGCCGCGCTCGGCTCATGGCCGCCAGACCCCGATCACGCGGAGGCCGCCAGTCGCGGGATCTCGGGCCATGTGAACGAGCGTGCGTCCCGCGAACGTCGATCGCTGCGTGGTGATCTCGACGATCCTGTAGCTGTCGCCAGCGGGGGCGAGCGACACGGCGGGCGTGCACGTGCGAGCGGTTTCGGCGCGCATACCGGTAGTCCCGAGCGCGTGGCCTTGGCGGTCGTACGTCGTCACCGCATAGCTGGTGATCTCGCCGGTAAACCGATAGCGGAGCGCGAGATCGTCGAAGCACACCATCGAGCCGACGACCTCGAAGCGGTCCAGCGGATTGACGCGATCGAACCAGTACTCGCCGGTAGCGCGCTGCCGTGCGACCAGCGTGTCGACGAGATAGTCCGCCGCGCGGGGATCGGTCAGCTGTCCGGTCGAGATGATCGCGCGTAGCTGCTCGCGGCTGAAGCGCATCACGATCTTCGCGCCCCAGAACGCGTCGTACCGATCGACGGTCGTGAACGGCACGTAGGCAGGTGACGCGATGAACCAATCGCCCGGATCGAACGCAGCCAGACCAAACGCACCGACGCCCCGCAGCCGCGGAAACTCGCGTTGTTCCCAGTGGCGCGGCACTGCGCCGGCAGTTAGCAGCGACCAGCTCATCTGAGACGGATCGAACCAGTACTCGAAGCCGCGTCTCGGATCGGACGATGTCGTCGCCATCACGCCCAAGCTCTTGCCGAAGTCGATGAGGTAGTGCTTGACGTAGTGACGCTGCGCGTCGCTCGGATCGGCGACCCACAGGTCGAGGAAGTTGCTCTCCTGGATGTCCTCGTGGTCGAGCCAGGCTGCGATCGAGTAGAAGCCGCGCAGGTCGCGTCGCAGCTCGTGCGGGATTCGGTCGTTCGGATCGTCCTCTCGCACCGCCTCTGCTGGCGGACCGCCGAGCGGTTGACCCGGGAGCCAGCGCGACGCGAGCGCGCGAAACGACCCATCGGGCTCGCGTTCGATCTGCGCGAGCCGGCGTTCGAGCTCGTCCTCGTGCAGCGGGCGCTTGGCTTCCGTCTCGCCGTCCTTGATGTATGCGCCCTTCGCGAGGACCAGATCTTCGAGCCGGAAGTGAACGATGTAGTCCTCGGTGACGTTGTATCCGCACGACCACAGGATCTTTCCGACGATCACGTGTGTCGCGGTCTCCTGCTCCGGTACGCCCTTGGCGTCGAACTTCAGCAAGAACTTCTCGCCACGCGAGTCGACGACAATGAAGCCGACCTCGGACCCGCCGGTCTTGGTGCTCTTGACCGCCCACGGCCGATGAAGCTCCGGGCTGTCGATGCGGTTCGCGCCGCGCCTCACCTCGTCGAGCGAGAGATCGCGGATGCCGATCCGGTTTGTGAACCACGTCGAGTCGGGGACCTCATCGAGCGCGTTCGTACCGCGCGCCCGCGTCGGCGGATGAAGCTCGAGCGCGCGCGTCATGCGGCGCTGAACGAGCCCATCGTAGTGATAGAGGTGCTCGAAGAACACGCGCTTGCTCGGCGGGTCAGGCACGTCGAGGCGGTCGTTGACCGCGTCGACGGCGGGCGCGTTTGCGAACCGCGCTGGCGGCACGCGAGCAGCGGCCGAGCACGCCGCGAGCAGGAGCAGAATGCCGTACCTCATCGCCGCCTCACGCGTTGCTCGATGTCGTAGACCGGGTTGAATGCGAGGTTGAAGAACAGGCCGCCGTCGACCGACGACGCGACGCTGACCTCGCTGACGAAGCCGCCCCCGTACGTGAGCTGGAGTCCGAGCCCGTAGCCGACGCGCAGGTGGTCGAGCGAGACATCGTTGACCGCCGAGTACACGCGGCCGGCGTCGACGAACGCATTCGCCATGATCCAGCCTGCGAGATCCCACTGGTACTCGAGGGTGCCGAACGCCGCGACGCGGTCGCGGAACCGATCCAGTGCGTAGCCGCGCAGATAGAGCGGCCCTCCGAGCGATGGAAGCTCGGTGAACGGCACGTCGGCGCGGCTGCCGGTCACGGCCTCGCCATGCACGCGCGCGGCGATCACGCGGGGGCCGATACCAAGCCGCACGAACTGCTGCAGCTCGAAGCCGTAGCGCGCGAAGTCCGCGCCGGCATCGAGTCGATGGAACTGGGCGGCGAACGCGCTGGCGAGCGTCCCGCCGGTCAGCGTCCCGTGCGGATCCCAGGTGCTGACCGCGCGGCGATTGTCCCAGCGCAGCTCGAGTTCACCATACGCGCCCTGCACCCCGCCCCACCCGACGAGACCCATCGAGTAGACCTGATCGCTCGCGATACCTTCGCTCGGAGTGCCGAACGTGCGATCGGAGACAGCGGCGGCCGGGCGCAGATGCAGATCGCTCCACAGCCGAACGTCGCCGGTGATCACGCCGCGCGCGCGATGCTGGCTGAACCGCGTCTCCACGGCCACGTCGCTGACGCGCGGATCGACCGGCATCGCGGGCGCGGGCGACGCGTCACCGTTTCCGATCCCGTAGAACGCGTCGCGCGGTCGGATCTCGTAGCCAACGTCTGCCTCGAGCGAGAACCGCTTGCCGAGGCGGTTGCCGGTTCGAAAGCTCGCCGAGTACAGCTGGCGGAAGTAGTACGAGGTCGCGGCCGCGGCCTGCAGCGCGAGGTGCTCGCGCTCTCCGAACATGTCACGCGCGACGAACCGTGCGCCTCCCGTGAGACCGGTGATGCCAAAGCCGCTCTCGAAGGCCACCGTCGGATACAGACCGATCGTGCGCGCGTCGTTGAAGAAGATCCGGTAATACAGGTCATCGAGACGGTAGCGGTCGTACAGCCAGATGCTGGAGCGGATCGGCGCGAAGGCGACGTCGACCGCGAGCTTCGGCACGAACAACGCGCGGCGACCGATGGCGCGACCGGTCGTGTCGCCGTCGTCGAGTGGATCGGTTCGACCGCTCTCCTCTCCTGGTACCGGGGCGCCGGCGACGTCCGCTGCGCACGGCTCGCGATCGGGAGGAGGAGGCGGAGGCGGCGGCGGGACGTCGGTGGGCGGCGGCTCGACCACCGTCGCTAGCGGTTCGGCGGCCACAACTCGTGACCCCAACGCCACGACCGCCGCAACGAACGCCACGCGAGACATGCCAGCCACTCGTGCAACGTAGGTGCCCGGCCACCACCGCGCGCACGCTCGAGAGAACGCGCAGGAGCCAGTCGATACGACCCGTCTCGCGCAGGCCGTGCGGGATCACGGCGACCGCTTGCGATGCTCGCGTGCAACGAGCACGGCGAAGCCGATCCACACCACGGCGAGCACGACATCGATCAGTGCAAACGTGCGCGTGGTCCAGCCAAGGTGCACGCCGATGAACACGGTGAGCGTCGACATGATCGCGCCGACTCTCACGGCGACCGTATCGACCGCGGTCTTGCCGACGAACTTCTCGACACGCGTCGCGACCAGGAACAATGCGTTGCGCGTGGTGTCCTGCAGCGAATACTGCAGTGAATTCTCACCGATCTTCACGAGCCGCACGATCGCGAGAACCGGCATCGCCATCGCCGTCGCATACGCACCGAGCGCAAAGATCGGCATCACGAAGAGGGCCCGCCGCACGCCGACGGTTCCCAGGATCCGCGACACCGCGAACAACTCGAGCGCGAGGCCAATGCCGTTGTACCAGGCGTAGTAATCCGCCTTGAACGCTCCGATGAAACGATGCGCGTCGCCGCCATGCGCAGCGACGTCGTGTGCAGCCGCAACGACCGTTCGATCGAGCAGGTACTCGCCGGAGCTGTTCACCCAGTTCAGGAACACGACGAGCCCGGCGATGAACCACAGGTACTTGTCGCGCGCGAGCGTCTTCCATGGGTCTTCCGCAGCGAGCGGCTCCTCCTGGGCCTTGTCCGCGCGGAGGACGACGACCGCTCCCGTCCGGTGCTCGATCCAGCGGATCAGCACGACGCAGCCGAGCAGCATCACGGTCGCGGTCGCCATCAGCGTGAACACGCCGTAAGGCACAAGCGCGCGTGCGAACAGCCCGCCGACAACGGCGCCGATCGAGGAACCACCGCCAATGATCGGGAACAGACGCTTGCCCTGCTCTTCGGTGTAGATGTCCGCGGCCAGCGCCCAGAACTGCGCGACGACCGTGTACGAGAACACGCCCACCCAGAGGAAGAACGGCACGCCGATTTCGACATGCGCGCGAGCGAGCAGCGCAAACACGGCGAGGTTGCCGATGAAGAACAGGAACACGGAGGCGAGCAGCTTCGTGCGCCCGACGTGACGAGCGAGCTTGCTATAGGCATCGACAACACCGACCATCAGCACGGCCTGGCCGGCGCGTAGGTACAGCTTCACCTCGGCGCCACCGTGGAGCAGGACGAGCGGCTCGCGCACGGTCTTGAGCAGGTAATACGAGCTGAGCAGCACGAACGCGCACAGCGTCATCAGCACGACGGTCGCCGCTTCGTGTGGGTGAACCTTGCTGAACGGACGCAGCACGCGCGCGAGCACGCGATGCCAGAAGTCGGCGGTGGCCATGACAGCCGTCCGTAGCAAGCGCTGTGCGTGTGAATTTCGCCGCGACCGCGCAAGCGCTGCTTGTCTCGGCGGCGACCCGCGGAAGCTGCGCGAACGGCGCGCTCCGCGAAGGCATGCGCCTTGCTGAAGCGTCGGTCATGAGCACCACCCAGCAAGTCGTCGTCGGCATCGACTTCAGCCACAGCTCGATCGCGGCACTCGATCGCGCGCTCGCCCTGGCCAGTCGCGCGCCGTTCCACGTCCTCCACTTCGCGTGCATCGTCGACCCGCATGCGGGCATCGCGACGCTGGCGACCAGTCACGTCGACATCACGTATGCCGATCGCGTGCGCGACGAGCTCGCGCGGACGATCGAGAGTGCCTTGCGCACGATGGACCATAAAGGCCACCTGCACTTCCACGTGCACGTCCGCATCGCACGCAGCCCAGCGAACGAGCTCCTCGCGCTCGCCGAGGAGGTCGGCGCCGACCTGATCGTCTTGGGCTGCAAGGGCCGACGTGGCCTCGACCGACTCGTGCTCGGGTCCGTAGCGGAGCGCGTGGTGCGCGAGGCCGGTTGTGCGGTCCTGATTGCTCGCCCGAAGGAGTACACATACGTCGAGCACACCGACGTGGTCGAGGTCCAGCCAAAGCACCCGTCGTTCGGCTTCACGTATGACAGCGAGGTCGGCATCGTCGAGCCGATGCGCTGGCCGGGCGCGTGAACACGATGCGCGCCGTGCCGCTTCTGCTGGCCTTCGCCGCCTGCAGCCAGAGCTACGCCGACGAACCGCCGCCCAAGCGGTTCGAGCACGACATGATGGCTCGCTTTCACATGCACGAGAGCTACGCGCTCTTCGGTGCGATCGAGCATTTGCTGATCCACGGCAAGCTCGACGAGGCGCGTGACCTCGCGCGCTCGATCGGGGTGGCGCCCGATGAACCGACCCTCTCGGCCTGGGCTCCGCAGGCGGCCGTCGTCCGCGAGCGCGCGACCGCGGTCGCGAACGCCACGTCGGTCGATGAAGCCTGCCGCCGGCTCGCCCGTCTCGCCGGCGCGTGCGCGAGCTGTCACCTCGACACCGACGCCGCGCCCGAGTTCCGCAAACCGCCAGCGCTGCCGCCAGATCGGACGTCCGTCGAGGCGCGCATGACGCGACACCTGTGGGCGGTCGAGCGGATTCGCGAGGGCGTCGTCGGCTCGGTGGACGACCCTTGGCGCAAAGGCCTGGCCG
>JAFAOG010000115.1 GCA_019237945.1 Deltaproteobacteria bacterium
GCACCGCTCAAATCGCGCGACCCAACCAAATGTCGTCACCTGGGCCGACCTTGACACCGGCGTAACCCTGATTGAGTCGGCATTGCAGCAGCTGGGTCTCGTTTCGGCGCGTCCCGATCTGCAGTTCTTCTTCGAGCGCACGAGCGACCTGTACAATGAGCGCCTCGGCCAGATTCATCCCACGAACCCAGACGTGATGATGACGCAACATTTCAAATTTGGCGTGCGTCAAGGCGACGTTCGTGTGTTGGAGCTAACCGAGTCGTTTGATTACCTGCGCATCGGAGCTGGTTGAGTAACAAGGCGTCCAACACGTCCGCCGACGGGAGGGGCGAGGACTAGGTCGAATCCTGTAGGTCGAGCGTCTGCTGGCGCGTCCGTTGTTCGGCGACGATTTTGCTGAGCTCTCCTGCACCTTGATCGCACGCCGCGCGAAGAGCGCGCGCGGCCTTGCGGTACCGCGCCATCAGGTTCGGGATCTCGCCCTCCGTGACGACGTCGACGTAGCGAGCGTGGACCTCACCGCCAACCTCATACATCTCGCGTAGGGTCAGGCTCTGAGTCTTCTCGAGTGTGTTCGTTAGGGGGTCGAAGGTGCGGAGCTCCGGCGTCGCGATCACGATGGTTGGAAACTTGATCTCAAGTCGCAGAAGCGGAGCATCCGCCGGATGTCGTAGAGCATAGAGCGCGGACCCACGCTCGAGCCAAGTCGTGGCATGGACAAGCCGCCGAAAGCTCTGGCGCATGTCGTCTTCTTGCGTCGCTTCGATAAAGCCATGCTTACGGCTGTCACGCACAAAGCACCAGTGATGACACAGCGGTGCCTCGTTGAGGCAATCGAGCGCGGCCATCGCCGGTGCTTCGCCGCCGAGTAAGAACTGATCGAAGCGCCCGCCATCGACGCCGGTATTCAGCACCTTGCACGTCGGTAGCCCGCAAAAGCGCATCCGCGCCGCGCGCATCTCCAACGGCGTCGGTTGTTTCCACTTGAAGCCGACAAACGTAACGCGCTCGTCGACTTGCTTCGCTTCGACCATGAGCGTGAGTAGAAGGAGTCCTCGGTGCTCGGCGAGTGTCTCCATAGCCCGCGCAGTCACATCGATCTCGGCGGACTGTTCTTTGTCGCCTCCACCGAGAACGAACCTATGCGGAGGTGATGGGTCGAATCCTCCGTCGTCGAATGCCTGCAGCAGTCGGATTTCGAGCGGAAACCCCGAGTGCTTGAGCGACTCGAGAATCTCCTCGTCCGTCAATGGTCCAGTCGGTCGGTCCCGGTTGTTGCCCACTGTGCCGCAGCCTACCGCAACTTCCGTAACTCAGACGCGGCGCCCCTTCACAGCAACGCGGTCGCAATATCGACCACGGCCGGCAACGATGTACGCTCGCGACGGTCGCAAAACGCACAGCTGATCCGGCGAGGCCGCACTTGTCTTACACGCGATGCTTGGTGACTTTCGTCGACATCCTCGGATTTCGTGAACTGGTTGCGTCCGATAAGACCGGCGAGAAGGTGCTCGCCGTTTTTCGAAATCTTCGGATGTACGGCACCGAAGACCTAGGCGGAATCGGACGGTCGCGTAACGCGAAGTACTTGCACTTCTCAGACTCGGTTGTTCGCGCGACGCCACTCGTACATGGGGATGGATGGCATAGCGACCGGGAGACGGTTCTCCATGAGCTGGAGCGCCTGACATACGCCCAAGGGGAACTCGCGGCCACCGGCGTCCTTCTCCGTGGCGGGATCGCAGCTGGTCTCGCACACGCCGACGCGACGAGCGTGTTCGGGCCTGCTTTCATCGACGCGTACACCGTCGAGAGTCAGCTAGCGTTATTCCCTCGCATCGTTCTTCACCCTGACCTGGTTACGGAATTTGGATCGGACGGGGCGCGCGGCCGTGCAGTCTACGCCGATGACGGCTTGGCTTTAACGCGAGTCGGTAGCGATGGCCTCCACTTCTTGGATTACCTTGGCAACTTCCCACGCGAGGTGCATACAGACGCTTCGCCAGATCGAGAGGAGGTCGCGATGAGCTACATGGAGCCGCGCAAGGCCTCGATCGAGCAGGAACTGGTGCGCCGCCATCTCCTCGACCCCGTACGGACGAAGTACGTATGGCTCGGGCGCTATCACAATGAAGTCGTTGTCGAACTTCTGCGGACGGTCGTGCCGTCGTTGATGATCGGCTGCTGAGGACCGAAGCCTCTAGCTGCTTGTCCTCAGCGAGCCGCGCGCAGCCGGTGCATGCTCCAAGAGCATCGACATCGTCGTGGCCGGGGTACCTCAGCGCGGGCCTCCTGTCGAAACGAGCTCACGTCTGCTCGGCCCCGACGGGCGGCACGGTCGTTCGCAGCTCGACGCATTTGTCCTCAAACAACTCGAGGAACATTGTGCGCGCGAACGGACTCTCGAATGTGCGGTGTTCGGTCACGCTGACGTCGAGCGGCGTCGAACCGGCGCTGCCTACGACGAGTAACCAACACTCGTCCGCATTGTCCACGACGTACCGCGCGTACTTCTCGCGTTTGTCGTCAATGGCCTGCTGGAGGACGTGCGCGCCACCTCCCATCGCACCTCCGCCAGTGGTGACGAGCGGCTCATCGGAGCGCGCGATCAAGACCCAGTCGATATGGTGGATCCCGTGCGACTTTAGGTCGCCAGCGTACTGACGCCTATGCCGGGTTTTGGTCCGGAGCGGGGAGCTATCGCCCTCATCGACGTCCTCGTAAATGAACGAATCATCTGAGTCGCTCGCAGCGACCTGGCGAGCCAATGCCACGATCGCGGCGACGTTCGCGTGTGCGACCTCCGCGTTCTCGAGCCGCGACGCCAGGTAAATCGGGATGCTCAGGTGGACGTGCACGTTGAGCCCGTCCCTTGCCAACGCGTCATGGATCATGCGTTTCAGGCGCGGCCTTGCGCCGCGGTTTCCGGCTTCAACGTCGGTCTCAAGCGCCTTTGTGACCTCCACCGCAATGCAGCGCCCGTCGGCAAGCTGGAACCAGTAGTCGGGCCGCGGCGGGGCCTGGTGCACGGGGCCAGCCACGACATCCAGTCCGCGCAGCACGATCAAGCGTTCAACGTACGTGCGCTCCTCGTCAACGACAGCCTGGCGGGTCATCCTGGCGATCCCATGCTCGTCTGCGCATCGGAACACGATGGTGTGACAGCACTGACACGCCTGACGACAGCCAAAGCTACCGCAAGAAACTTGCTCCGGCGCCGAGGTGCGCGCGTCGTATCCGTCGCCGCAACGAGTCTTCGATCGCCGCGAAACGCGTCGAGACGCGTGCATCGCTCCGCAGATCATGTCGACCAACAAGAACCTCGCGAAGAAACGCGCCCAGAAGGCCGCGAAGCGACGCGCGCATAAGAACGCATCGCGAACCCGCGCGCCCGCGGCGGGGCAAGCGAGAACGTCGCCAACACGAGCTGTGTTCCCGCAACCCGAGACGTTTGCGATCGACGCCAACTCAATCGCCGACCTCCAGAAGCTCATCGTTGCTGCGGGTCCTTCGAGTGTTCTCTCCCTCTTAGCGCTCGAGATTCTCTTTGGAGGAGACGACCCAAGCAGAGTCTGGCTTTCAGTGGAGCATGCGACCTGGCTCGCCTTGGTCTCGCCGGATGCGTGGCCACGCGACCGTTTCGCGGACCCGCTTAAATACGGTGAGATCTGCAAACGCGTCGAAGACCATTTGGTCAACACTCGGGGGCGCCTAATGGCGGAGCGGATGCACGCGACTGGGCCCGATCTCCAACTCCAGCACCTTCTCATTGACGCCACGCTTCAGCATCTCGATGTGCGAAAGCTCGTCTTCCGGTTCCAGGCTCGCGAGGAGGCTGCAGCTCTATTCGCTTCGGTGAGCGCCGAGATGCGCGCCCATGTGGGGTTTGATATCGCCGAACTGCTGCGCGTCGAGGAAGCAATCGAGTCGTTGGTCGTCGCGCGCGGCGATGCGTGGTGGGCCCGCAAGCACGATTTCCTGACGCGACTGCGCACGGTCCTCGATGGCGGTACCCCGAACCTCAAGCCGAACGAGGCTGGATGGCTTGCTGAAGCTCGCGAGTTGCTAGATGACGTCGACGACGTCCAGTTGTGGGTGATGATGCAGTGGTCACTTGCGTCAGCGGCTGAAGCCGTTCTCCTAAGCGCCAAAGACGTCTCGGAGGCGGCCGGCCTAGAGGAGGCGGTGGTGCGAGCAGCGTTGCGTCAGTATTCGCTGCGTCCACCACAGCCAGTGATCGCCGAGAGTCTCCCGAGCCTCTACGAACCCCTCGAGCTGAAGCCGCTCGTGCAGGTCGACGATGATCACTGGCTATGTCACCTCGCACCACCGAAGCTCTCGGCGGCGTTACGACCGAACCTCGAGAAGGAACTCAAGCCGACGGCGGTATGGCAGCGCTACCAGCAGGGACGGGCGGCTTACCTGGAGACGACAACCGTCGACCTTCTGAAGAGCTTGTCGCCGCATTCGCAGGGCTGGGTCGGCCTGAAATACACCTTTGATGATGGTCAGGGCCGACAGGAGTTTGAGCTAGATGGCCTTGTCCTTATCGACGGGATCGCGTTCCTAGTCGAAGGAAAGGCGGGTGCCGTTCGACTCGCGTCGCGTAGAGGGCAACCCGGGACGACCATTCAGAACCTCAAAGACCTCGCAGTCGACGCCCACGATCAGGCACTTCGCGCGAAGCGATACATCACGCAAGCCTCTCCCGAGGCCGAGTTTCGTGTGGGGGCGCAACGTGTCCGTATTGCGCGGGTTCAGATTCGAGAGTTCATTCTCGTCACGACTACCTTGGAGGTTCTTAGCGCCTTCCTGACCCGTACATACGATTTGGTCCAGACCGGCTTACTCACCGTGGGGCAGCTGCCTTGGGCCGTCGCGTTGCCTGAACTCCAGATCATTTGCGATCTGAGCGCGGGCGCCGGTGATGCGGTTCACTACATCCACAGGCGCCTCGATCTTGGCCGTCGTGACATTAGCGCGTCGGAAGAGCTGGATTGGTTCGGCAACTACCTTCAGGAGGGGCTGTTTTTCGACGACGAAGACTACGCGAAGTATGATCGGATCCAACTCGGCGACTTTGCCGGTCCGATCAACGCTTACTACGAGGCACTGCATGATCCGCGATTGCCGTCGGCTCCGAAGCCGCGCCAGACGGTTCCGGATGACATCGCGGCGCTCATCCGCGACTTGGAACGTTACGGGCCTCCGGGCTTCGTCGACGCCGTGACGGCACTGCTCGACGGGAATGGCGCAGCACGGAAGCGGCTTGATCAGGGAATCAGAGAAGCGAAGGCGACTGCGCGCCGGAAACACTTCGGGGGCTTCAGGATGAAGATGGCCAACGTGGTCGTCGTCGTTTCCTTTCACGAGGACGAGCCGAAGCGTGACAACCTGGCCCGGTACGTCCGGGCCGCGAAGTACAAGGCTCGCGCTGGGCGCGCGGTTGGCATCGCGCAATCAGCGAACACGCCCGCTCAGATCGCCATCGTGATCGAAGAAGGCCCGTTCATTGCTTCGTCTGCCGGCGAACTCGAATCGGAAGCATTCTTTGCATCGCTAAAGACGCGCGAGGAGAAGGCGTGACCTCCAGACGAATCGCTTGCAGAACACGCGACAACGACATGCTGTTCGGTGCGACCGGCGATGTCGACTCGAGTGCGTGCGGCTAGCGCGCTGCTGCGCGGAGTCGGCGCCGGATCTTGTAGAGCCGAACTGACTGAGCAGGCACACGGTTGATCCAGCCTCGCATGCGATCAAGAACCGTTCCGGTGCGCGCATCCAGCATGCGGCCAAGCTTCCCTCCGACACTCGCGCCGGTCTCCAGCGCAGTCTTCAGCAGAGGCAGCCCCGTGGCTGCACCTGCACCAGATGCAACCAGGGAGACGTCGGCCTTCTCGACGGCGTTGCGTGCGATGCGGTCGACGCCCTGATTATAGCGCTGCACCAGTTCGCGAAGTTCAAGTTCGCTCAATCGTTCTTCGCGCTGAACCAGCTCGGCCACCAGCGTGCGCATTCGCTTCGTGTTCGCTTCGTCGAAGATTTGGACGTACTCATTCGGTGGGATCGCCTCGCTGAAGGACAGTTCGAGCCCTTTGAGCACCTCCGCGAGCCGTGTCGCTTGACTGACCGAGAACAACGCGGTGCTCTCGCCGCCGAACGCCTTGGCGACTTCGAGAAGCAAGCGCTCGTTCGATACCAGCCCTTCATGGGTGGCCGCACCGAGGGCTTGGCTAATTGCCAGATGCATCGCTGCGCTTTCGGCTTCGATGCGAGCCATGTCCGCATTCGGCTTGTCGCGCACGAGCTGACGAAAGGCTTCAAGGAAGGGCAACGCCGCTGAGTACTGCCAAGCACCGAGGTGACCGCGGTGCCACATGTCTCCCTCGAACGCCTCGGCACCGAGCAATACCATTCGGAAGACGCCCGCGACGCTGCGCATGTACGGAGAGTTGCCATCGAAGTTAGACAGCAGTCGATGCATGACTGCCGACACTTCGCGGTCCTTTCGCAGTTCGCGGAGCCATCCGGAGGACAGCCAGACGTTGCGTGCGCACAGATAGTCAAGGTCGCGCGATGTGGCAAAGGGAAGGGACGGGTCTTCTACGAAGCGACGCCATACTGGCTCTGGATACCGACCGAGCTCGAACTTGAAGATCGGCACGATCTTCCTAGCCTTGACGTATTCGATGAATGCGGCCTCCGAGAGTCCGTAGTGACGCACGTAGTAATCGGCGGGTTGCTGGTCGGGCACGAGGAGCAGCAGCACGCGGTCGTAGAGCGGCAGGAACGTGCCGACGCTCGCGGCATCAGGACCGCCGATCGTCGTGCAGATTTTCTCGCCATCGAGATGGTCGATGAGCGACACACTCTCCGCGACATCGTTCTCGACAAGCGTCATTACCCGTTTCGCGAACCGCGCTTCGTCCTCCAGCGCGATCTCGCGCAAGCGGGCGTTTGTTTGAGCAGCCGTAACGAACGTGTCCCGGCTCGGGGTGCGCTCGCTGGGGCGGAGGCCTGCGACTCTGAATGGAACCCCGAGAGCGATGACAGCTCCCACGGCCTCCGAGGCGGCTGCTCGAAGCGGCTCGGCACACTCGCCCTGCGCATCACCAACGCGGATTTGGAACTCGTCGTCCTCCCAGTCCCCAATGACAACCTTCGCAACTTCCGGGACGAGCTTCTTTACTGTTCGGATGACGCCGTCAGCGGTCGCATTCGCCGCAATGTTGGCGAGAAGGTGCGGACCGTGTGGCTCTGGCAAAGCCTCCACTCGCTGTTCTACAAACTCGGCATTTACCAAGGTGCCCGCTGCGATGACATCGCTCAGCGCGCGCTCGGCGTCGGCCTTCATCTCCATCGTCGCGCCCGGAGGCAACACGATGTGAGCAATCGGAATGTGGCCGTTCGTGAACGTCACATCGATGATGCCAGGTACCCTCGTAAGCAGCCCGCGTCTAATTCTCCCGACGGTTGTCACGATAGCGTCGCTCGCTGCTCGATTGTGCAGTCGTCCGCGCGGCTTTGGCGAGCGGGAGCGCCGCCCGCACAGATTTGCATCATTTGCCTGCTCCTAGTCCCGTCGAACGTCGGCCTTGCCGGCATCGATAGTGATGGCGATCGCCGCAGAGATCGGCCCGCTCCGTCTGTAGAACATCCGCTCAAGGCCGCTGTCTATGGACATGCTCGGATTCCGGTGGCCGTCCTTGCAGGCGAGCAACCGATCGACCATGAAGTGCTCAAGTCTCCACCCCGCAGCATGCTTCCCTTGAAACTCCGGCGGCGCATTGGTCAGAAGGTCATCGTAGGTCGGGCTGTACCCGCTAGGCTTCGAACTGAGCGCGGACCGCATGCGACTTGCGGGGAGGATCCGGGTTCCGACTTCCTTCGTCTTAGGCTTCTTCGGAACCCCGACAACCGGTAGCGTGACCGTCCACGGCAGCATCCAAGGGTTGTACAGGCAGTAGAAGACCGGAACCTTCGTTGCGGTCTCATACTCCTCAATGGCCTTGTACTGGTTGTCATCAACGCAGAGCGCGCGATAGGACGAGCGCTTAGTCAGCGTGAACGTGCGCGGCCGTAGCGCCGCGGTTCCGAAGGAGTCCTTGTAGAGGCGTGCGAAGCCAATCGCATAGTCCTCGAGCTCGTCTTCGTCGAGACTTTGTTCTTGCGGATAGAGCCGCTTGGACTGAAGGAGGGCGGCTTTCGACCCGACGAGCTTTCCGTCCTTTCGGAACATGAAGAGTACGCCGATGTCGGCGATCTTCCAGTGCCTCCAGAGCCGAAGACCGCCGAGAAAGTGCGTGTCCAGCGTGAGCGTCCATCCGCCCGGAACCGATGCCGGATAGGCCTTGCCGTTGAGAGCGTCGATAAATGCCATGTCCAGCGTTGGCTCATGGGCGGTTGGTATCGTGCTCACGCGGACCGCCAGCTTGTTGTTGACGTCGCGAAACACAGCACGAAGCCAATTGCGGACCGCGCCGGGTATCGCGGCCGCGAACGCGCTTAGGGGGTCGTTAGTCACTGCGGCAACTCCCCTGTCGGCCGTCACATCCAGCCGCGTGCTCTGACCTGCATGCAGCGATCACATTGTCACCACGCTCGCATGTCGAGTCGTTGTGAACAATCGTGTGTGGTGCAGCATATTGCTGCGGGACCTACCTTTCTCGAGCGAGATCTGGAGGCCCAATGCGAGCAAATGGACCCGAATGATCGCGAGGTTCTGCGGTGCGTCACCGATAGCCGGATACGCTGCGCGCCCGTCAGCGAGTATTCGTTGTCGCGACGAGCACGCCGCTCGCGACGACCGTTCGAGTGGCACGATCTGGTTCGCTTAGGTCACGTCGAAGGCAGCCCAATGTGCGGGCTCATCGAGCCACTTCTCTAGCAGGCGCGGGAAGTGCTCGTTCGTTGTTCGTTCGCGAACCCAGCTCGTGTACGGAGAACCGTCGAGCATGTGAACCACGTCGTTGTCCGGGTAGTCCGGGCCGGGGTTAATCGCAAGCGTGAACCGTAGCGGCCAGGCGGCAGGCAGCATCGGGCGGTACTCGCAATCGAGGCTTATCGCGAAGGGCACGCCTCTCGCAGGCCGCGCATGACACTCGAAGAGCCTTACCGAACCCGTTTGCTCCTTCAGCGCGGACAACGTGATCTCGATCGGATGCTCGTTGACGAGTTCAGCTTGCGAGACCGGAAGGCCCTGGTCGCGAGCCGCTTGTGCGATCGCGTTCAACCGCGATCGTATCGCTTCGTATGTCGGCGCGAGTGCGCGATTTGCTGCCGCGACGATTTCAACGCGGCGCTGCTGCTCCGTCTGTTCCTCGCGAAGCTGCCGCGATTGGAGCTCGATCGCACGTGCAAAGCTGGGGGCGGCGTTGGTCTGAGGCGCTGAGTTCTCGGCGCGCGCCGCACGGGCGTCTTGCTCGATCCAAGCTGCAAGTGCCTGGGCGAACTCTTGCGCCGATTGGTATCGCGTCTCTGGAAGAGGCGACATTGCGCGTTGCAGGATCGGGTCAAGTGCCGCAAGTCGCGGGTTGATCGATTCGACGGTGATGTAATTCTCGCGAGGCAGGCGGCCGACCAGGATCTCATAGAGCGTCACGCCCGCCTGAAACACGTCGTGTCTCGGATCTCGGCTGAGCTTGGGATTGTTGGCGACTTCGGGTGGGATGTAGCCGGGCGTTCCGAGCACCTGTCGCGTGCGATCGTCGTCCAGTTCGTCTCCGACTAGATATGCAAGCCCGAAGTCGACGAGCACTGCCTGTCCGTCGCTCTCGCGAATCATGATGTTCGACGGCTTTACGTCGCGGTGAAAGATCTTCGCCTGATGCGCGTGATGCAATCCGCCGAGGATCTCGATCATCGTCTGCACTCGGGTGTCGAACGGCATCGACTGATATCTGTTGGACAGTCGATCGCCGTTCACCCATTCCATGACGAGGTAGAACGCGCGGCGCGGGCTCAGGAGGACACCGGAGGTCACATACCGGACCACGGCGCGGTGCTGAAGGCGGTAAAGCGCCTGGACCTCGCTGCGAAACCGCGGCTCCGGGTCGTGATCGTCAGCGAATGGATGTGGAACGAAGATCTTCACCACGCGCTCGATCCCGCCGTCCCAGTTCTCCTTTGCGCGATAGACCTCACCGGATGCTCCCGCTGGCAGAGGATCCAATAGATCAAAGCCAGGAACCTCGAAGCGCTCAGGTGCCTCTAGATCCGTGACCTCCGGCTCCGTCGGGATGGTGACTTCGTGAAGCAGCGCGATAGGAACGTAGTCAGGCTGCGAACCGTCTCGTCCGATCCAAAGCGGTGCCGTTGGCCATGGACGCTTTACTGCAAAGTGATCGTTACTCTTGGCTTCGCATGCTGCGTGGAGGAGGTAATCGAGGAAGGAGCGACCGCTGCGTCTCGACTCCGCGATCATCTCGGCATCCGCGGGCATGGCGAATCGATTTGGCTTTGCCGAGTCCGGCGGTGCGCCGATAAGCAGACACACCCGCGCTACGTTCTTTGCGAGCGACAGCTGGTGCGCCGCTAGGCCCGCCCTTAAGAGGTCGGCCGTGTCAAAATGCTCGTTGTCCGGATCCGCGTCGAAGCGCGATGCAATCGCCACATACAGTGCCTCCATCACAGTGCGAGCATGGAGCTGCTCCACGCCGAGAAGCCCGGGAATCGTAAGGCTGTATTCGTCTGCCTCCTCGTACCGTGATTGCCGAACGTAGCGAGGCGTTAGGCGCTGCAGGCATCGCCGAAACTCGTCGATGCCGAGGTTGGTCTCGCGCCGAAGTC
>JAFAOG010000143.1 GCA_019237945.1 Deltaproteobacteria bacterium
GCACAGCGCGTCGAGCTCGGGCGCGACGCCGCGTTCGGGCCGCCGCTTCGCGGGCGACGTGATCGCCTCGCCGCCGACGGTCGACGGCAGCGCGTTCGCGCCTCGCGGATGCAGCGGCTCGCCGGCGAGGACCTCGAACAGGATCGAGCCGAGCGCGTAGATATCGGCCGGGCGGCCCGCCTCGGCGGCCTTTTGCAGCTGCTCGGGCGCCATGTAGCCGGGCGTGCCGAGCAGGTCGCCCGTCTTGACCTCGAGGCTGTCGATGTCGTCGGTGACGACCTCGGCGACCGCCTCGCCGACGACGCGGGCGAGACCCCAGTCGATCACGTAAGTGTCGCCGAACTCGCCGAGGATGATGTTGCCTGGCTTGAGATCGCGATGCACGACGCCGCGCGTGTGCGCGAACTCGATCGCCTGGCACACATCGGCGAACGCGCGCAGCAGGCGCGGCTGATTCGGCGCGCGCGACGCGAGCAGCTCCGACAGCGTCGTGCCGGTCAGCCGCTTCATCGCGAAGTACGGGCGGCCGTCCTTGTCGCGGCCGAGCTCGTGGACGGGCGGGATCGACGGATGCTCGAGCCGCGCCTGGATGCGGGCTTCGCGCAGGAAGCGATTGATCTGCTGCTCGCTCGGAGACGCGTCGCGCAGGCGCTTGATCGCGACGTCGCGCCCGATCCGGAGGTCGTGGGCCGCCACCACCTCGCCGATGCCACCCTTGCCGATCGTGACGCCGAACGCATAGCCGTCGAGCGCCTTGGTCGGTTCGACGAGCTCGTGGGGCACCGTCGAGACCTCTTCTGGCGTCATCGGCAAGGTCGGCGGATCGTTCTCATCGCCCTGCATCCCTTCATCGTAAAGGTTTATAGTGCCGGCGATGTATCTCGGAATCGTCAAGGGCACGGTCGTCGCCGAGCGCAAGGCGGCGGGGCTCGAGGGGGCAAAACTCCTCCTCGTGCAGCCGGTCGACGAGCACGGCAAGGCGGTCGGTGACCTCCAGGCCGCCGTCGATCGCGTGCAAGCGGGTCCGGGCGACCTCGTGTACCTCGTCGGCTCGCGCGAGGCGGCGCTGGCCTGCGATCCGCACTTCGTTCCGGTCGACGCCGCGATCGTCGGCATCGTCGACGGAGTCGGGCTGCCCGAGGCTACGCGATGAGGTGCTGTCGCGTCGTCGCCCCGATGTGGGCCGCCGTCAAGCATCCGGCGTTTGCGGGCCGCGCGCTGTTCGTCGTGCAGCCCGTCGACGAGCACGGCAAGGATACCGGCACCAGCTTCGTCGCCATCGATAACGTGCAGGCCGGCATCGGCGACAAGGTCATCGTGCTGACCGAGGGCAACGGCGTGCGCCAGATCCTGCAGATGGGCGACATCGTGCCGATCCGCTCGATGATCGTCGGGATCGTCGATCAGGTCTCGACGACATGAGGCAGCTGCGCCATCAGGTCGCCGAGACGTCGCAGTTCTTGCACCGTGCGGGCTGGACCGCCAACCACGACGGCAACGTCACCGCGCGCGACGGCAACCGCTACATCGCGACGCCGACGGCGACGAGCAAGCGCCTCGTCTCCGAGCGCGACCTGATCGAGGTCGACGGCAAGGGCCAGGTCCACGGCGCCGGAAAGGTCTTCGGCGAGATCGGGCTGCACCTCGTCGTCTACGAGCGCCGGCCCGACGTCGGCGCGGTTGTCCACGCGCACCCGCCGTACGCGACGGCGATCGGGTGCTCGCGCGGCAATCCGATCGAGCGGCCGTTCATCGCCGAGGCGCTCGTCTCGCTCGGCCCGCGCATTCCCAAGCTTCCGTACGCGCAGCCCGGCGATCCGGCGAAGGCGGCGCTCGCGCCGTGGTGCGAGCTCGTCGACGCCGTGATCCTCGGCAACCACGGCGTCCTCGCGTGGGGCAAGGACTGCGAGCAGGCGCTGCTGCGCCTCGAGCTCGTCGAGCATCTCGCGAAGATCGCGGTCGCCGCGGAGCAGCTCGGCGGCATCGAGCCGCTGCCCGAATCCGCGATCCAGCCGCTGCTCGCGGCGCGCGCGAAGGCCGGAATCGGACGCGCCGCGGATCGCGCCGTCGAGACCGCGTCGCAGCTGCTCGGCTCGCCGTCGAGCGGCGGTGCGTCGTCGAGCGGCGGGGCGTCGGCGCAGAAGCCGGTCGTCGCGTGCGCGCCCGCGCCGCACTCGCCCGTGCCGACGATCTCGCCGGGCGGCCGCCGCGAGCCGGCGAACCTCGCCGACGTCGTCCGCGAAGAGATCGTCAAGGCACTGCGCGGATCGTAGGCGCGGCGCGGCTCACAGACGCTGCGCGGCTCGCAGGTGCGGCGCGGCCGTCAGTCGCGGCCGGCGAGCTTCGCGCGCGTCGCGAGGAAGTCCGGCGCGGCCAGCGCGCGGATCAGGTGCTGCATCGACTCGCCGCGCG
>JAFAOG010000188.1 GCA_019237945.1 Deltaproteobacteria bacterium
GACGTGCTCGCGGATGACGTCGCCGCGCGATGCATCGCCGCGTTCGAGATAACGGTCCTCGTAGAGCGCGCCCGGCGCGTCCGGATCCTGCGGATCGGGCGCGTGCAGCGTCCAGTGCAGATCGAGCTCGCGCGCGGAGACTGGCACAGGCCGGCGCGCCGTCGGATCCCAGTCGAACGCGCCGATCTCGAGCTCGAACCGGCCGAGGTCGCGATCGCGCAGCGACTGCTCGGCGCGCGCGTGCGCCTCCGCGATCCGGTTGGCCGTGATCGCGACCGCCGCGACGGCGAGCGCGCCCCCGATCGCCGACGCGATCGCCAGCGTGCGGCGGCGCAGCGTCTGGCGCGACAGCGTCACGAGCGCGGCGGGCTGGATCGGCGCATCGGGCACGCGCTCGCGCCAGTCGACGTCGAGCTCGTCGATCGCGGCGTGGTGGCCGCGCAGCTCGCGGAGCTCGGCTCGCGACAGCAGCGAGGGCGCATCGTGACGCGAGCGGCGCAGGTGATAGCGCACGAGCTCGACCGCCTTGCGGCGTGCGAGGTCGCGGCGATCGATCCACGACAGGATGCGCGGGATCAGCGAGTCGTGGACGAGCTCCCACGATGGCTCGGCGTCGCCGCGCACGCGCACGAGCAGGCCGCGCGCGCGCAGGAGATCGAGGACGGCGAGCGTCGCGGTGCGCTCGTGCTTGACCATCGCGAGCAGCTCCGACTCGGGCCGGATCGCGCGCTGGTGGGCGGTCGTGACGAGCGCGACGAACAGGTCCTTGGCGATCGCGTCGCGGCCGCCTGCGAGCTCGACGTCGAGCACGCGCTCGAGGTGCTCGCCGACGATCGCCTCGAAGCCGCCGAGCTTCTTGTAGCGCGCGAGCGTCAGCGTCGCCTCGCCCGGCGCGAGCGCCTCGACGAGCACCGAGCACGCGAGCTGGAGGTGCGGCGGGTAGACCCACGAGGCGTCGGTCCAGCCCATCTCGGGCGCGATCGCACCGGCGGCCTTGCGCAGATCGCCGAGCAGCGTCTCGAGCAGCTCGGGCTCGATCGCGAGGCGTGCCTCGGTCAGCGGCCCGACGATCGCCGCGCGCGCGCCCGCGAGATCGAGCGGCGGCAGGCGCAGGATCGGGATGCCCGGCTCGACGCGCTGCGTGCGCGCGATCAGACGCGCGGCGTGGTCCTCGCGGATCGCGAGCACGATCGCGACATCGGCCTCCGCCGGCAGGCGCAGCACGGCGTGCACGAGCTCGTCGTCGGCGAGCGCGGCCTCGACCTGGTCGAGCACGAGCGCGAGTCGGTTGCCGCGATGCTTCGCGTGCTGCGCGACCGCGTCGGCGACGGTCGTCGCGCCCGGCCAGATCGCCTCCGCGAGCGGCTGCTGTGCCGAGCCGCGCGTGCGCAGGTAGACGGGATGCACGCCGAGCGCCTCGAGATGCGGCGCCAGGCCGGCGCGCAGCAGCGATGTCTTACCCGTCCCCGACGGCGCCGTGTAGACGACGCTGCGTCGATACAGCACGTGCTCGGTCAGCGCGGCGACATCGACCTCGCGCCCCTGCAGCCGCCCGCGATCGGCCTCGGTCAGCGGCGCGAACAGCCGGAATGGCAAGAGCGGCACCGGCTGCGTGTTCTGCGGCGCCGCCGTGCCCGTCAGGGCGGCCGCGAGCTCGCGCGCCGATTGATAGCGCTGCGCCGGATCGACCGCGAGCGCCTTCGCGAGGACGGGGCGGAGGTCCTTGTCGATGCCGTCGAGCGGCGGGACGAGCGTGAACGCGTTCGGGCGGCGCCAACCGGTCAGCAGCGTGACGAGCACGAGCGCGGCCGAGAACAGATCGCTGCGCAGATCGACGCGTCCCTCGTGCAGCTGCTCGGGCGCCATGTACGCGGGCGTGCCGCCGGCGGACTCGGTCGGCTTGTCGGGCGCGCGCAGGCGGGCGAGGCCGAAGTCGACGAGCACGACGCGCTCGCCACCGTCGCGGGCGCAGACGATCGCGTTCGCCGGCTTGACGTCGGCGTGCACGAGGCCCGCGTCGTGCGCCGCGCCGAGGCCGGTCAGCAGCTGGCGCGCGAGGTCGATCGCCCGCTCTTTCGGCAGCGCGCCCTCGCCGACGATCGATTGCAGGTCGCGGCCGTCGAGCAGCTCCATCGCGTAGAACAGCCGGCCGTCGGGCGCGATGTCGGCCTGGTGGATGCGCACGACGTTCGGGTGATCGATGCGGCCGACCGCGCGCACCTCCTCGACGAACAGCTTGCCGTCGGGCGAGCGCGGATCGATGTCGGCGTGCAGGACCTTGACCGCGACGTCGCGATCGACCGCGAGCTGGCGCGCGCGATAGACGGTGCCGAACGTGCCGCGCGCGACGATCGAATCCAATCGGAAGCGACCCGGCATGACGTTGCCGGTGAGATCGTCGGGATCGCCGGGCGTCCAGCGCGGGCGCGTCGCGAGCTGCGACTTGCGCAGATCCCACAGGCCGGCGAGCGGCGGGGACTCGGCGATCGTCTCGCTCGACTCGCTGACCTGCAGCGCGGCGGTCGGCACGCGCTTGGTCAGCGCCCGCGACAGGCTCTTCGTCGTCACCGTGCCGGTCTTCGGATCGAGCGCGTCACCGCACAGCGCGGCGAGCAGCGCATCGACGAGCGGCGCGCCCTGCGACGGCGAGTCGACCGCGACGACATCGTTCGCGCGCCCGGTGCGCAGCACGTCGAGCCACTGCTCCGGCATGCCGGCGACGCTGCCGCCCGCGCTCGCCGCGAACGACGGATCGCGCCGCGCCGACATCACGACCACCAGCTTCTTTGCCTCGATCGCGCGCAACCGTTCGCCGAGCCAGGCGAGCGGCAGCGTCGCGTCCTCGGGATACTCGCGGAGCTGGCTCGACGTGACGAGCGCCGGGCCGCTCGCATCGGCGATCACGCCGAGCACGACGAGCACCGCGACCTCGACCTTCGATCCGACGAGCTCGTCGACGTGGTGCTTGATCGAGCCGCGATCCGCGCGCAGCCGTTCGCCCGCCGCGGCCGACAGGCGCCGCAGCTGCCAGCCCGCGCCGCTCGCGAGCAGCGCCTCGCCGATCTGACCGAGCGTGTGGACGGCGCTCGCGTCGAGAGCGGTGCCGCCGATCGCGCCGTGTCCCGCGACGAGCAGCGCGGCTCCTTCGACGGCGCGGGGCATTCGTCCGCATCCTACAACCAGGCGGCGACGCGCGCGGCGATCTCGTCCGGTGCTTCGAGGTGCAAGAAGTGACCGAGGTTCGGGAGGATCGTCGAGCCGTGGGGCGGAACGATGCACCCGTCGTCGGCGCCGTGCAGCGCGAGGATCGCGGTGTGCGACGGCTTGCGAAGCGTCTCGCGCAGCTCGCCTCGCCGCGCGGTGCGTGCGAACGCGCGGTAGTACTCGAGCGGCGCCGGCAGGCTCGCGCGCATGCAGGTGTGGAGCTCGCGGCGGCGCCTGTCGTCGAGGCGGAAGCCGGGAGACCACCGGCGCCACAGCATGTCGATGAAGCGCGTGCCGACGACGCGATCCGCGATCGGCAGCTGGAAGAACGCCATGTACCAGCTGTGGAGCATCTGGCGCGGCGTCCGCAGCTGGCGCAGGAAGACCTTCGGCGGCGGCACCGCGAGCGTCACCGCGCGCTCGATCGGCAGCTCCTGGCACAGCGCGTAGGTCAGCGCGGCGCCCCAGTCGTGTCCGACAACGGGCCACGGCTCGTCGTTCATGATGCGTCGCAGATCGGCGACGAGCGTCGCGCCATCGTACGGCCCCTCGACGGGCGACGGCGCGTAGCCGCGCAGCCACGGCGCGACGACGCGGAAGCCGCGCGCGATCAGCGCCTCGAGAAACGGTGTCGCCGTCGCCGGACAGTCGGGAAACCCGTGCAGGTAGAGAAGCTGCCGGCCGTTGCCACCGACGAGCGCGTGGAAGTCGCCAAACGTACGGCGCTCGAGCACGGCGCGAGCTTGCCAGCTTTCACCGTGCGCATGGTCCGACCCTTGCTGTGTTTGTTGTGCATGATGGCCAAGCGACTGATTGCTCTCGCGCACGTGTGTCCGATCCTGACGGGAATCGGACTCATGGCCGGATGCGCGGACACCTCGGACACGAACGCGCGTCTCGATGACACGCCGCTCGCGTGCAGGCCCGAGCGAACGGTCTATCGGATCGCATCGGTCGATCCGTCGTTGAAGCTGGCCCACGTGATCGATCTCGACGGCGATGGCCAGCCGGACGATGCCCTCGGCCGCGCGCACGACGTGATCGCGGGCGCCGAGCCGAGCTTCGCGGTCGCGCCGCGCTTCTCCGCGCGCCTCGCGGATGACCTGCCATGGCTGATCGCGACCGATCGCTGCGGAGATGAAGTCCGCGTGACGATCGATGAAGGCATGGTGCTGCCGGGCGACTCCGAGCCGCGCATGCCCGAGCTGCTGCCGCGCGCGGTCGGCACGCTGCGCGACTCGGTGCTCGAAGCGCGCGACGGCCAGACGCACGTTCCGCTTGGCGCGCTCGCCGATGTGGCGGGCACCGAGCCGGCGCGCTGGGTCACCGGCGAGGCGCTGACGGTGCGCGCAACGGTGCTCGCCGCCACGTCCGAGCGTCCGGCCGAGCTCGATGGCGTGTTCGCGTTCGCGCTCGATCCGTCGGTCGCGCAGGGCGAGCTCGCGCCGCCGATCGCGACGTTTCTCACCGCGCAGCCGGCGACCGACTGGCTCAAGGCCGGCGCCGACGGCAACCACGACGGCATCGTGTCCGAGCAGGAGGTCGCCGCAACTACGCCGTTTGCCGATGCGACGGCCGGCGACGTCACGGTGCCCCGCCTGGCCGGCCCGGGCGTGTCGCTCGCGCTGCGGTTTCACGCAGTTCGCCTGCCGTAGCGCACGCACACTTACATAAGCCCCGTGGCTGCCGGCACTGCAGCCCGGCGTTCACGCCGTCGGATCTGTAGACGGTGTCGCGCTCTCCCACGCGAAGTCGCGGGCACGCGGGTTGTACTTGTACGATCGCGTGATGGCTGCCGAGGACATCGATGTCGACGCCGATCTCCCACCTGGTACGCAGGTAGGCGAGTACACGGTCGAGAACCGGCTCGGCGCGGGCGCGTTCGGCGTCGTCTACAAGGCGAGCCACCCGGTCATCGGCAAGCAGGTCGCGATCAAGGTCCTGTCGCTCAAGTTCTCGGTCGACCCCGAGGCGAGCACGCGGTTCGTCGCCGAGGCGCGCGCGGTCAACCAGATCCGGCACCGCCACATCATCGACATCTTCTCGTTCGGCAAGCTCCCCGACGGCCGCCAGTACTACGTCATGGAGTACCTCGACGGCGAGACGATGGATGCGTTGCTCGAGCGCGAGCGCAAGCTGCCTCTCGACAACCTGGTGCCGATCCTGCGTGGCATCGCGAAGGCGCTCGACGCCGCGCACGCGAAGAACGTCGCGCACCGCGACCTCAAGCCGGAGAACGTGTTCCTCGCACGCGACGAGGCCGGCGTGTTCCCCAAGCTGCTCGACTTCGGCATCGCGAAGCTGCTCGGCAACGAGCAGGGCGGCATGACTGCGAAGACGCGCTCCGGCATCGCCGTCGGCACGCCGTACTTCATGTCGCCCGAGCAGGCGCGCGGCCGCGAGCTCGATCACCGCACCGACGTCTACTCGTTCGGCGTGCTCGTCTACCTGTCGCTGACCGGAACGTATCCGTTCGACGGCGACGACCACATCTCGATCCTCATGCAGCACGTCACCGCGGATGCCGAGGCGCCGAGCGCGCGCGTGCCCGAGCTGCCGCCGGCCGTCGACGAGATCGTGCTGCAGCTGCTGCAGAAGGATCCGGCGGCGCGCCCCGAGAACCTGCGCACCGCCGTCGCCGCGCTCGAGCGGGCGGCCGGCCTCGCGCCGTCGGTCGACACCGGTCCCGTCGCGCTGCGCAGCCAGCCCGTCGCCGTCGCGGCCGCCCCGACCGCGTTCGTCGAGACGCCGAAGCGACGCCCGCGCACGTGGGCAATCGTGCCTGCGCTCGCCGCGATCGCGGTGATCGGCGTCGCGGTCGTCGCGCTGACGGGCAAGCGTCACGAGAAGGCACCGGCGAAGCCCGAAGCGCCGCCCGCGCCCGTCGTCGTCAAGACGTTGCCGCCGCCGCCAGCGCCCGCTCCGGTGCAGCCGCCCGCGCCGCCGCCGCCGGTGACGCTCGACATCACGGGCGTTCCGACGGGCAGCGAGGTGCTGGTCGCCGGCAAGGTGATCGGCACGGCGCCCGGCCCGGTGCAGCTGCCGCAGAGCGCGAGCGCGACGGTGGTCGTCGTGCAGGCCGAGGGCTACCAGCCGCTGTCGACGATCGTCGTCCCGGATCGCGACCAGCCGCTCTCGCTGACGCTGAAGAAGAAACCCGCCGCGAAGACCGGAGCGCAGAAGCCCGGCCGCGACGACATCATCGACGTGTTCGGAGGTAACAAGTGAAACGCTGGTTCTTGCTTAGCTTGCTCGCGGCGTGCACGAGCTTCGACGCCGTGCCGCGCAACGTGTGTGGCAACGGCGTGCTCGAGCCGGGCGAGGACTGCGACTCGACCGACGCGACGTGCGTGCGCTGCGCGGTGACGTGCACGAAGGCCGCCGATTGCCCGAGCGCCGATTACAGCTGCGGCGTCGACGGCCTGTGCCACGCACCGCTCGGTGCGCTCGCGACGCCGGTCGAGGGCGGGCTGTTCCTCGTCGACGACTACGCGATCACCGACATCGATCACGACAAGATCGGCGACGTCGTCGGCGTGTCGCGCACGTCGCTCGTCGTGCGTCACGGCGATGTCGCGGCGTCGCTCGCGCGCACCGATGCGGAGGTCACGCCGTCGCAGACGGGACCCGCCGCGTTCGGCGACGTCGACAACGACGGCACGCTCGACGTCACGATGGCGACGGCCGATGGCCTCGTCACGTACGCCTCGCCGTTCGGCACGCTGTCTCCGCTCGACGTCACGCAGACCGTCAGCAGCAGCGGCATGTCGTTCGACGCGCGCGACCTGTTCACGGTCGGCCCGCTCGCGGTCGGTGCGTTCGTCGTCGACCAGCAGAACAACGTGATGCTGCTGATGATCGCCGACTTCGGCACCGCGACGCAGCTGACCGCGGCCGTGCCGTGCGCCGCGATCGCGCCGACCGACTTCTCGCCGGATCTCGTCGACGTGTACCAGGTCAGCCAGGACGGCGACACGCAGACGGACCTCGTCGTCGCGCTGACGTCCCATAGCGGCAAGCTGTGCGTGATGTCCGTGCACAAGGACAGCATCTTCGCGCAGGCGCAGATCACGAACATCACGCAGCCGGGCGCACCGTCGCTGTCGACGAAGCCGGTGCTCGCGGACCTCGACAACGACAGCGACCGCTGCCCCGACGTCATCACGAGCGAAGGCGGCGCGCGCATGATGCGGCACTGGCCGGGCGCGATGGTCGGCAATCACTGCACGCTGTCGGGCGTCGGCGATCCGCTGCCGCCGATGGACGCCGAGGCGCCCGGCGCGCATCCGATCAGCCACGCGTCGTTCGGCGGCGTCGTGTTCTCGGCGCCCGACGGTCTCGTGCTGCCCGACGGCATCTGGGCGTTCGGCGGGACCGGCTGGAACCAGATCTATGCGTCGCCGCGTCCGATCTCGCTCGCCGCGACCGGTGACCTCGACGGCGATGGCCGCCCGGATGTCGTGATCGGCGGCGGCGGCACGAACGACCTCGACGTCCTCTATCGCACGTCGAACGTGCTCGTCGCGTCGTTCCAGCTGTTCCGCGTCCCGACCGCCGCGCCCGTCACGTCGATCACGATCGGCGACTTCGATGGCGACGGGGCCAAGGACGTCAACTACACCGAGCACGTCGTCGACCACGAGCGCATGATGGTCGCGTACGATCAGGGCGCGCGGCTCGCCCCACCCGTCGAGGTCGCGACGTTCGGGAACGTGGTCGCGGTGGCCCGCGTCGCGCTGCCGTCGAACGCCGATCCGTCCCTCGACACGAACGACGTGATCGTCCTGCAGACCGTGATGGGCAAGCCGGCGCTGACGATCCTCGTCGGCAACGCCCAGCGCACGATGATCCCGTACTACGACCCGCGCAGCGACACGATCAAGCCGAACACCGTGCTGCGCACTGCGACGGTCGGCAAGTTCACCGGGGCCGCGTATCGCGACGTGATCGCGATCGGCACGCCGAAGCCGACGCAGCAAGGCGATCCGACCGCGCGCGGCTGGGGCATCAAGGGCCCGGTCGCGCAGTTCGACGGCACGAAGAGCGACGGCCAGCTGCTCAACGGCGCCGTCGACTGCTCGCACGACTTCGGCACCGGCTGGTGCGCGGAGGACGCGCGCTACCTCGCGTTCCCCGCGGGCACCCACGACATCGTGATCGCCGTCGATCACAACGGCAAGGCGATCCACATGGACGTCGGCGGCACGTCGCCGAGCGCCGGCGTCATCTCGCAGCTCGCACCGCCGATGCCGGGCCCCGCTCACCAGCTCGCAGCCGCCGACCTCGACGGCGACGGCGCGCCCGAGCTGATCGCGACCTACGACAACGCCGTGTTCGTGTGCAAGGTCGATACGAGCGGCGTGCCGACGTCCTGCAGCGAGGTCGCCCACATGACCGGCGCGACGTGCACCGACGCGACCGCGATCAAGGTGCCGACGCTCGCGCTCGTCGCCGCGTGTCACGACGCGAGCGGTGGCGTGCTCTACCGCATCACCGATAACGCGGGGACGTTCACGGCGGACGTGCTCGCCCGCTCGAGCGACGAGCTGCGCTACGTGCGCGGCGGCGACGTCAACGGCGACGGCCTCGACGACGTGATCGCGGCCGCCGGCGACCGCGGCAACCAGACGCTCGTCGTGTTCCCGCAATGCAGCACGCGCGACATCGCGACCTGCCAGCTCGGAGCGCACAAATGAAGAAGCTCTTGATCCTCCTGCTCGTCGCTCGCACCGCGCCCGCGCTCGCCGACGACCGCGCCGCCGCCGAGCGCTACTTCCGCGCCGGCGCGAAGGCATTCGCCGCGCAGAACTTCGAAGCGGCCGCGACCGACTTCGACGAGGCGTACAAGCAGCTGCCGCTGCCCGAGATCGCATTCTCGGCCGCGCAGGCATATCGCCGGCTCTATCGCATCGATCCGAAGCCGGAGTACGTCAAGCGCTCCGTCGAGCTGTACCGCGTGTACCTCGACAAGGTGAAGACCGGCGGCCGCGTCGCCGACGCCGCCGACAACCTCGCCGACATGCAGCACGAGCTCGACAAGCTCACGCACGAGGGCGCGAAGTTCACGACGACGGAGGTCGCGCACACGCGCCTCGGCGTCAGCGTGACGACCGGCGGTGACGCGAGCGCGATGACGGAGATCGGCGACGCGACCGGCGCGCAGACGCGCGGCCTCCACGCGACGATCGACGGCCAGCCGGTCGAGCCGTTCGCGCTCGTCGACGTCGATGCGAAGGAGCACACGCTCGCCGCCAGCGCCGACGGCTACCTGCCCGCCGAGAAGAAGGTCATGGCCGTCTCGGGCCAGTCACAGCTGATCGAGCTCGAGCTCAAGCCGAAGCCCGCCGTCGTTCAAGTCACGACCGATGACGGCGCCGACATCGCCGTCGACGGCCGCGCCGGCTCGCCGCGCCTCGAGCTCGCCGCCGGCAAGCACGTGATCGAGGTGACCGCGCGCGGCCGCGAGCCGTTCGCCCGCGAGATCACGGTGACACGCGGCCAGCAGCTCACGGTCGACGCGCCGCTCGAGAAGACGGCGCGCCGCAAGGCCGTCCCGTACGTGCTCGGCGGCGCCGGCCTGCTCGCGATCGCCGCAGGCGCGACCGCACTGGTCGCCGAGTCGCGCGACTCCGACGCCTCCAAGCTGCGTGACCAGATCCGCGCCGGCAACGCGCCGCCGTCCACCGCCGACAAGTATGACGCCGCCGTCCAGTCGCGCGATCACTACGTGACCGCCACGTGGGTCCTCGGCGGAGCCGCGGTCGCCGCCGCGACGACAGGCGTCCTGCTCTACTGGCTCGACAAGCCCGCCGCGGAGCACCTGACGATCAACCCGACCGCTTCCGGCGGCTCGGTGACGTTCTCCGGTCGCTTCTAAACGGCAACGACAACAACGAAGAGGATCTAGCCCCAAAGAACCCAAAGAACCCTAAGGTCGGAGAGGGAGCTCGAACGAGTGGTCTTCCCCTTTGGGTACTTTGGGTTCTTTGGGGCCAAAAAGACTCTGGGCTCTTCGCCTACGGGTTGAAGCCGCCCGGCAAGACCGCCTCGAGGCGCTTCTCGTACGTCGTCAGGTCGGATGCGGGGATGCGGTCCGTGCGCCACGTCAGTGTCAGGACCTTGTCCTTGAGCGTGTACTTGAAGCCCTTGTTGCCGAGCAGGCCGGCGAGATCGAAGAGGACGTCGACGGCCGGGCCCTGGCCGGCGAACTGCATCTTGATCGGCTCGACGGTCGCGCGGACCCACTGCTTGGCCTGATCGATCCAGCCCTGGACCGTTGCGTCGGTCGGGGCGGGCGACAGCGTCAGCTCGACGGCGAGCTCGAGCGTGCGGTGCGAGCCGAGCAGGTTGGTGAGCGGGTCGCCGGCGCCCTCGGGTCCCGCGAAGCCGAAGCGCGCGTGGTCGAGCTTGTAGCCGGGCTGGAAGTCGGTCTTGTTGACGAAGCCGGTGACGCAGCGGCCGCGGGCGTCGGTCAGCACGGCCTCGGTGTCCTTGACCCGCGCGGGGGCGCTCGCCGCGTCGGAGAGCTGGGCGAGCGGATCGACCGACGTGCCTTTGCCGAACAGGCCGCCGAAGAACACGATGTGCGTCGCCTTCGCGGCCTCGGTCGACCACTTGTCGCCGGGGACCTTCGCCGGCCACGCGATCGGCGCGAGGATGACGTGGATCTCGCGGTTGCCGGCGACGCCCGCCGTCGACAGCACGTAGTGCGTCTTGCTGATCTCCTTGAGCGGCGCGCCGGGCGCGAGCTGCTCGAGCATCGTCTTGAGGCGGTCGGGGTGCTGGAAGTTGAGGGCGATGTAGAACGACGGCTCGTCGGCGGTGCCCCACGCGCCGACCGCGGCGATGTCGTGCTCGAGGTCGATGCCGGCGGCGGACATCGCGGGCGCGACGGTCGGCGACAGCTGCGTGAACGGCGTCGCGACCGACTGACCGGGCTGCAGGTTGATCGCGGCCGCGTAGCACGCGAACGTCATCTCGCCCCACCACGTCGCGTCCTTCGGGACGACGAACGTGATCGAGCCCGTGACGACGGGCGTCACCGACGGGCCATCGATCTTTGGCTGCGCGTGATCGACGAGCGCGACGTCGCCCTTGCCCGGCGCGGTGGCCGCGAGACCGGTCGCGGTGCCATTCGGCGCGGCCTTGTCCGTGACCTTGGTTGCGTCCTTGCCCTTGCACGCGGCGAGCGCCGCGATCACCACCAGTACGCGCGAGATGTTCATGGGCGCGGACCCTACATCAACTGCCCGCGCGATCGGCGAAGAATTAGCTGGCGGCGCGATCGGCGATCAATTGATGCTCGACGAGCCGGCGGTACGTCCCGCGGCGCTCCATCAGCTCGTCGTGGCCGCCCTGCTCGACGACGCGCGCGCCCTCGATCACGACGATCCGGTCCGCATCGCGGACGGTCGACAGCCGGTGCGCGACGATGATCGTCGTGCGGCCCTCCATGATCCGCGCGAGCGCCGCTTGCACGGCCGCCTCGCTCTCGGCGTCGAGGTTCGACGTCGCCTCGTCGAGGATCAGCACGCGCGGGTTCGCGAGCAGCGCGCGCGCCAGGGCGATCCGCTGCTTCTGGCCGCCGGAGAGCTTGGTGCCGCGCTCGCCGATCACGGTGTCGTAGCCTTCGGGGAAGCCGGTGATGAATTCGTGTGCGTAGGCGTCGCGCGCCGCCGCCTCGATCTCCTCGCGCGTCGCTCCCTCGCGGCCGTAGCCGATGTTGTCGCGGATCGTACCGGAAAACAGCACCGGCTCCTGCGCGACCATCGCGAGGGACTTGCGCAGCGCCTTGAGCTCCAGCTCGCGCACGTCGACGCCCTCGAGCGTGACGCGCCCGCCGTCGACGTCGTAGAAGCGATACAGCAGCGACAGGATCGTCGACTTGCCGGCGCCGCTCGGCCCGACGAGCGCGATCACCTCGCCCGGCCGGATCTCGAGGTCGACGTCGGTGAGCACCGGCTGCGCGCGCCGCGACGGATACGCAAAGGACACGCCCTCGAAGCGGATCGCGCCGCGCCCCGCCGGCAGCGCCTTCGCGTGCTCCGGCTCGCGGATCTCCGGCAGCGTGTCGACGACCGCGAACAGCCGATCGGTCGCGCCGGCCGCACGCTGCAGGCCTTCCCACACGCCCGCGAGATCGGCGAGCGCGCCGACGACGATGAACGTGTACAAGAAGAACGACAGGAACGCGCCCGGCGTGAGGTCGCCCGCGATCAGCGCGCGCCCGCCGAGCCACACGACCGCGGCCACGCCGATGTAGCCGGCCGACATCGCGGTCGCGAAGAACGACGCGCGCCACCGCACCATGTGCAGCGTCTTCTGGAACGCGCCCTCGATGCCGGCCTTGTAGCGCCGCACCTCGTGGTTCTCGCGGACGAAGCCCTGCACCGTCGCGATCGCGCCGATCGCCTCCTGGACCTGGCCCGACACGTTCGCGAGCTCGTCGCGCACGCCGCGCTGCATCTTGCGGATGCGCCGGCCGAACCAGATCGTCGTCAGCACGATCGGCGGCACGATCGCGAGCATCGCCAGCGTCAGGCGCACGTCGATCACGAACAGCATCACGAGCGCGCCGATGATCTGCACACCGTTGCGCATCGCGAGCGACAGCTCGGTGCCGACGACACCTTCGATCACCGTGACATCGGACGCGAGCCGCCCGACGAGCTCGCCGGTGCGCCGCTCGTGGAACCACGAGATCGGCAGCATCAGCAGGTGGTCGAACACCAGCGCGCGCAGATCGGTGACGACGCGCTCGCCGAGCCAGCTCAGCGAGTAGTGGCGCAGCCACACGAACGCGGCGTTGACGATCGCCATCGCGATCACGGCGCCCGCGACGAGGTCGAGGTTGTGCGACGTCTTCTTCGAGATCGCGTCGTCGACGGCGTAGCGGCCGACCAGCGGATAGACGAGCGTGATCGCGCTCGCCGCGAGCAGCATCACGACCGCGAACGCGAACCGCGCGCGGTACGGCCGGATCATCGCGGTCAGCCGCCACAGCACCGCGAGCCGGCGGCGGTCGCGCGGACGGTTCTCGTCCGCCTTCTCGTCGTCGACATACGGCGCGGCTGCCACCGCAGGTGTCTAGCATGAGGCAGGCGCCGAGGGCGGGTGGTATGACCCGCGGCATGCGCCGTCTCGCGTGCCTGCTCCTCGCCATCTGCGCCTGCCACAAAGCCGCCCCCGCGGGCGCCGACGCCGACGCACTCTGGGACCTCGCGCCCGAGGGCACCGAGCTCGGCATCGTCGTCACGCCCCACGCGATGGGCATGCTGACCAGCGCGCTCGCCGCCGCCCGCACGCTCGTCGCGACGCCCGACTTCGCCCCGATCAAGCCGCAGTTCGACGACCTCACCGGCAACGTCGATACCGGCCTGTCGACGACGCAGGGGTTCGCGGTGTTCGTCACGAAGACCGGCGTCGTCGGCGCGCTGCCGATCGCGGATCGCGACAAGTTCGTCGCCAGCAAGCACGGCACGCGCGGCTCGGGCGACGCGGCCGACTCGATCAACGGCACCAGCTGCAAGCCGCTGCACGGCACGTACATGTGCGCGTCGAGCGACGCGATGTTCGCCCGCGTCGGCAAGGCATCGCTGCGCGGCAAGGTCACGCTCGCGGGCGCGCGCGGCGACATCGAGCTGTACGCGCCCGGCCTCGACGCATTTGGCGGCACCGGCGATCTCGCGGCGGTCGCGCAGCTGACGCCCGGCCAGATCGAGCTGAACGTGCGGTGGGCCGGCACGCCGAAGGGAACGTTCGCCGAGCTCGGCAGCGCGGCCGCGCCGAAGGTCGATCCGACCGGCACCTCGGGATTCGCGGCGCTCGACGTGTCGCCGTTCCTCAAGGACCTGCCCGAGACGCCTGTCGTCACCGGCGTCACGACCACGCAGCTCGCGAAGGCGATGAAGGGCCCGATCGTCGCGACGATGCCCGCGGGCACGACCGAGCTCCAGCTGCGCATGCCGCTCGCCGATGCCGCGCCCGTGCAGGCGCTGCTCGATCACTGCGACGAGCTGCCGCTCGAGCCGCGCGGCGTGCCCAAGGACGGCACGTGTCGGTTCGCGCTCAACGTGATGTCGGATCTCGAGGTCGACGCGTGGATCGAGAAGTCCGAGCTGCGGATCGCGGCGCACAAGGGCACGACGCCCGCCGGTCAGCCGGGTGCGCTCAGCGCGTTCGGCCGCCAGCTCGCCGCGGGCGACTGGAGCGTCGTGTTCTGGGGACGCGGCTCGATGATGGCGAACAAGGACGTCACGCCGATGACCGGCGACATCCCACCCGAGACCGCGATGATGACGCACCTGATGTCGCTCGTCTCCGAGGTCGGCGTGGGCGCGAAGCTCGACGGCACCGGCCTGCGCGCGCAGGTGCTCGTGCGCACGGTGTGGGCGAGCCCGCAGGGCGACAAGCTCGCCGAGGTCAGCGCCGTCGATGTCATGCATGGCGGCTCGGCGGCGGCGCAGCTCGCGACGCCCGGCAGTCTATTTGCGATCGACTTCGCGGCCGGTCAGGGCGGGCTGATGATCCCCGCCGCGCTGCTCGGGCTCGGAGCCGGACTGATCGGCCCCGAGCTCCTGCAGCTCATTTCTCCGGCAGTAGCACCGCCTGGAACAGATTCTTTCGATCCAGATAGTGCTTCGCCGACGCCTTGACGTTGTCACTCGTCATGCGCTTCGTCACCTGATCGGTGTCGAGCACGATCGCCGGGTCATCGCCGTAGCGGTACGCGTTCGTCAGCCAGCCGCTCCAGAACGCGTTCTGGCGGAGCTGCGTCTCGCGCGTGCGCAAAAACGTCTCCTTGACGCGGTTCAGGTGATCGTCGTCGGCGCCGTCCTTCGCGAGCGCCGCCGCATCGTCGAGCGTCGCCTTGACCAGCTCGTCGACGCGCTTCGGATCGCAGCCAAACCGCACCGAGAACGTGCGATCGGAGTGCGGCTCGCGCGTGAAGTTTCCACTTGCGCCCACGCCGTACACGCCGCCCTTGTCCTCGCGCAGGTCCTCGCGCAGCCGGATCGACAGCACCTGGCCAAGAATGTAGAGGTCGCGGTCCTTCTCGCGCGACCACGGCTCGTCGGCGTAGATGTCGAGCCGCACGCTCGCCTTCGGCTCCTGGCCGATCTTCCATTCCTTCTTCGTCACGCCGGTCACGCGACGCGCGCCGAGGTCCTTCTCCTTCTCGTGACGCCCCTTGCCGGGCAGGCTCGCGAGGTACGTCTCGACGAGCGGCTTCATCTGATCCGGCTTGACCGCGCCGACGATCACGAACGTGAAGTCGCTGACGTCGGAGAACCGGCTCTTGTAGAACGCGAGCGCCTTGTCGAGGTCGACCTTCGCGACGTCCTCGGGCGTCGGGAACGAGTGCCGCGGGTTGTTCTTCCACTCGGCCTTCATCGAGTCGCGGAGGAACTGGAACTCCGGGTTGCGCATCTGGTTCGTCAGGTTCTCGCTCGTGTTCTGCTGCCACACCTTGAACATCGCCTCGTCCTTGCGCGGCGCCGTGATCTCGAGGTGAATCAGCTGCATCATCGTCTCGAGGTCGCGCACCGAGCCGCGGCCGTCGATGCCCTCGGTCGTCTCGGCGATCTGCGCCGACACCTGCACCTGCTTGCCCGCGAGCACCTTCTGCAGCTGCTCGACGTCGAAGTCACCGACGCCGCCGATCTGCGCGAGCTCGTCTGCGAACCGCGCGTTGCCGTAATCCTTGTCGCTCGCCATCGCCTCGCCGCCCGGCGACGTGGCGGTGATGATCACGTTGTCGGCCTCGAAGTCCGTCGGCTTGAGCACGACACGCGCGCCGTTCGACAGCGTCCACTCCGTGATGCCGACCTTGTCGAGCGTCTTCTCCTTGACGATCTTGCCGGGCGTCGGCGGCTTCGCCATCAGCGCCTGCGACGGCGCCTTGTCTTCCCACGCCGGCACGTCGGTCTTCTCGACGGACTCGACGATCTCGAGCACCTTCTTCTG
>JAFAOG010000208.1 GCA_019237945.1 Deltaproteobacteria bacterium
GTTGCCGTCGAGCGACTCCCAGCCCGACCACTGGTGGCCCTTGAACCACTTGTGCCAGAGCGCGTTGTCGGGGCCCTTGCAGAACACGTCGAGGCGGCGATCGCCCCACGCGCACACGGCCGGTGCGGAGTGCAGCTCGCCGCCGAGGTCTTCCCAGTTCGACCAGCTGCCGTCGAAGTACTTGTGCCAGAGCTTGGCGTCTTGCCCGCGCACGAAGATGTCGAGGCGGCGGTTGCCCCACGACACCGCGGCCGGGTGCTCGGTCAGCGGGCCGATCATCGGCTGGCCGAGGTTCTCCCAGTTCTTCCAGCCCGAGTCGAAGTACTTGTGCCAGAGCTGGCCGTCGGGACCGCGCGCGAAGATGTCGAGGCGCTTGCTGCCCCACGATGCGATCGCGGGGACGCTCGCCATCGACGCGGCGTGCTCTTCCCACGTCGACCACGACGAGCCGTTCCAGTAGCGATGCTGCATCGAGCCGTTCGCCATCTTGATGATGCAGTCGATGCGATCATCGCCCCACGAGACGGCGGCCGGCGCGTCGACGAGCTTGCCCGTCATCGGATGGCCGAGGCTCTCCCACTGCTTCCAGTGCCCCGCGAACCAGTTGTGCCACATCGAGCCATCCGGCCCCATCGCGAACACGTCGAGTCGCTTCGCACCCCACGACGACACCGTCGGCGCAGACGCCAGCGTGCCGCCCAAGTCTTCCCATTGTGACCAAGGCATCAGTCCCCCCTTGAGGGAGCCATCCTAGATCAGTCCTTGCACTTTTGAAGCTCCTCGTACGTCTTTGCGTTCGTCCAGCACGACACGTCCTTGTCGTAGTTCGCGTCGACGCACTTGCTGACGCACGTATCGATGCCGAGCTCGAGGTTCTTCTGGAACGTCGCGAGCTCGGTCTTGCGCGCGGCCTCGCGCTGATCGGCCGGGAGCGCTTCGATGCGCTTGTCGGCGCCGTGCCAGAAGTCGAGCTGCGCGTAGTTGCGGCACGCGACATCGCACTTCTTGGGATCGCCCTTCTTGCAGGCCGAAACAGCGACGAGAATCACGAGAGCCCAGCGCATGCCCTGCCCTACCACGCTTTGGCCCGGGTAGGATGCGGCCATGCGTCGCGTCGCGCTGGTCGTTGTTGCCTCGGCGGCAACCGCGCACGCGTCGCCATGGACCGTGACGGCCGAGGGCGGCGGCGAGGTCGATACGAACGTCCAGCGCGTCGAGACGGGGCCCGGGCTGACGACGGCGCCCGTGTCGTCGGGAGTCTTGCGCATCGGCGGCAAGGTCGCGCACACCGGCTCGCTGCTTGGCGGCGGCTACGCGTTCGGGCTGAGCAACCTGACGCGCCTCGTGACCGACAACAGCGTCAACGTCGAGAACGTCGCGATGTTCGCCGGCGACGCGCGCTGGCTGCATTCGGTCGGCGATCGTCCTGCGAGCGCGGGGCTCGGCGTCACCGCGATCGACGCGGTCGGCGTCTCGGATCCCGTCGGCGCGCGCACGTTTCGCACCGTCGGTGGCGATGCGCTGCTCCAGCTGCGCGACGGCGAGGATCACCGGCTGACGCTCGGCGGCGGCGCGCGGCTGTTCCAGTACAAGCCCGACCCGCAATACAACTACACGGCGCCGGCGGCGAACGCGCGGCTCGATTCGCTGCTGTGGCACTCCGAGGACCGCACGCGCTCGCTCGAGCTGGCGACGAGCCTCGGGTTCGAGGCGCGCGCGTACGACGGCACCGCGTTCGCCGACGGCTGCGCGCCCGGCAGCAAGCCCGATCCGATGTGCTTCGTCGCGACCGACATCACGCGCCGCGATCGCTATGCGCGCGCCGGCGTCGACCTGACGTACGCGGGCCACAACGTGCTCGCGATCGGCTACCAGCTGACGCTGATCGACTCGAACAGCTTCGGTCAGTCGCTCGCCCGCCACCGCGTGATCGCGAGCGGCACGACGAGCGCCGGCCACGTCTACGCGACGCTGCTCGCGATCCTGCAGATCGACCAGTACCTCGACGGGCTGATCCTCGAGCGCGACCTCCAGCACACCGAGTTCACGAACATCGAGGACGAGAACCGCAGCTCGCTGCAGCTGCGCGTCGCGCGGAAGCTGTCGGCCGAGTGGTCGCTCGAGGCGCGAGCAGCCGTGTGGCGCAACATCGGGGTCAACGCGATGGAGCTCTCGTTCCAGCGCGAGCTGGTGTCGTTCGGCCTCGTGTACTCGAACTGAGCGCCGGGCTCGGCGGCGCGGTCAGCAGCACGCGGATCGCGCGGATCGCGGCCTCGATGTCGGACGCGTCGCCCGTGAGCACGTCGCGATAGAGGAACGACTCCGTGACGCGCACGATGATGTACGCGAGCTCGTCGGCGGGGAGCGCGGGCTCGTCGACGAGCGCGAACACCAGCTCGCGGACATGCTGCACGCAGCGGAACTGCACCGTGCTCGCGCGCGACGTCAGCACCCGCAGTGCGAACTCGGGATCCTGCTCGACGAAGTACCGCAGCGGCGCCGCGTGCGCGAGCGTGCGCAGCAGGTGCTCGAGGATATCGATCAGCTTCTCGACGCCGTGCCCCTTCGCCTGCGCCTCTGCTTGCTCGAGCGTCTTCTTGAACAGCTGCGAACAGATCTCGGCGTAGAGGTTCTCGCGCGTGCCGACCCAGCGGAACACGGTGGCCCGGCCGACGCCGAGCTCGGAGGCGATCTTTCCGATGTCGAGACGCTCGCCGGCCAGCCAGTGATTTCGCGCGAGGCGAAACGCATCGAGCGGCGTGACCTTCTTGTCGGGAGTCGAGGTCAGCAGCCGAGATAGCGGGGTCGAGCGAGGCTGAGTCACATCCCGATAATGACTCATCTGCGGGTCAGTTGTCAGCTTCAGTCATTGACCGAAACTCAATAGACTGTTGACTCGGGGTCAGCAAATGAAGGAGAACAGCTGCGCACCACGGAGGAGGGATCACCGTGCGCTACGTCGCGCTGCTGCTATTGGTCGGATGTACTGACCTGTCACTGGACCCGCCAAAAAAGCTGGTCCACGCGCGGTTTGACCCGGATGCGCGGGTGATCCCGATGCCGACGGACGTCCTTCGCGACGCCTCGCTCGGGCGTCTCGACCTGCCGAACGACACGGCGGACGACCTCGCGAAGCTGACGCCGGCCGAGAAGGAGTTCTACGACTATCTCGAGACGCTCGACGGCTGGTCGACGCTGATGTCGGGGTCGCTCGAGTTCACGGGGCCGGTCGATCCGACGTCGCTCGACGGCAACCTCGAGGTCTGGCACTGGGGCGACGTCCCCGAGCGCGTGATGGACGTGCGCCCGAGCTGGACGATGACGAAGACCGGCCACTCGAAGCTCGCGATCGATCCTCCGCGCGAGGGCTGGCAGCGCGGCGATCGCTACGTGATGTTCGTGCGCGGCGGCGATCACGGCGTCAAGGGCATGGCCGGCGAGCGCGTCGAGTGCGACGCGGCGTTCTACTTCCTGCGCCAGACGCAACAGCTCGACACGCCCCAGCACGAGCACGCGTTCCCCGGCGTCACGCACGACGAGCGGATGGCGAACGCACACAAGCTCGAGAAGATCCGCGAGGACCTCGCGCCCGCGTTCGACTTCCTCGAGGCGAACGGCACGCCGCGCAGCGACGTCGCCGCGCTGTGGGCGTTCACGGTGACGAAGAAGACCGAGCTCGCGATGGATCAACCGTCGCAGCGCATCCCGCTGCCGATCGATCTGCTGATCGATCCGGCGACCGGCAAGATCAACGCGCCGGCGGCGCCGTGGGACTCGGCGACCGAGGCCGAGGCGAAGGGCCGGCTGTCGGACTTCGACGGCGCAGGCCTGTCGGGCAGCCAATTGTTCGAGTTCACCGAGCCGCTCGACCCGACGACGATCAACGAGACGAGCGTGCAGCTCTACCAGCTCGACTCGGCGGCGAAGATGCCGGTGCCCGTGCCCGCGACCGTCGAGTTGCTGACCGACAAGGTCCACCTCGTCGTCACGCCGAAGGCGGGCCGGCTCGCCGAGAAGACGCGCTACGCGGTCGTCGTCAACGATGCCGTGCGCGACACCGACGGCAACAAGCCCGTCGTGATGCCGATCGGCCACTTCCTCAAGAGCCAGTCGGCGATCGAGGTCGGCGACGAATCGCAGGTGTCGGCGATCGCGGATGCGGACGCGAAGAAGCTCGAGATCTCGCGCACCGAGCTGACCGGCGCGCTCGACGCGCTCGGCCGCGATCACGTGCTCGGCGCGTGGCCGTTCACGACGATGAGCGTCGCGGAGCCGCTCGTCGCGATGCGCGAGAAGGCGACGACGCTGTCGCTGTCGCCCGATCCGGCGAACACGTCGATGAAGACGCCGGGCGACGCGCTGCTCGACTTCCCGTTCGGCATCGGCTCGATCGTCAACGTCGGCAAGGTCTACTACGGCACGATCCAGACCGCGAACTACCTCGATCCGACCACGCGCGCGTGGCGCACCGACGGCTCGCACACGACCGAGGACATCAAGTTCACGATGACGGTCCCGAAGAACGCCACCGGCCCGATGCCGGTCGTGATCTTCGGGCACGGGCTCGTCACCGAGCGCCGCTTCGTGCTCGCCGTCGGCGACGCGCTCGCCGCGAAGGGCTACGCCGCGATCTCGATCGACTTCCCGTATCACGGCGATCGCACGTACTGCGCGACCGGCGGTCCGATCAGCGTCGTCAACCCGATGGACGGCAGCCTCGCCTCGCTGAACCCGTGTGCGTCGGGCTCGACCTGCAACGACCAGGGCAAGTGCGTCGACGCGCAGGGCAACGGCAATCACCTCGCGACGTGGGGCGTGATCAACATGCCGGTCGCCTCGGGCGCGCGGTTCCTCGAGATCGATCACATCGCGAACAGCAAGGATCACTTCCAGCAGGCGCTGATCGATCTCGGCGCGCTCGACCGCTCGCTGCGCCTCGGCAACTGGCAGCAGCTCACGGGCCGCCCGATCGACACCTCGCACATCTACTACGCCGGTCAGTCGCTCGGCGGGATCATGGGCGCGGTCTTCCTCGGCACGAACCCCGACATCTCGCGCGCCGTGCTCAACGTCCCGGGCGCCGGCCTGATCCCGCTGTTCGACGACTCGACGTTCTTCTC
>JAFAOG010000439.1 GCA_019237945.1 Deltaproteobacteria bacterium
AGAGCTGCGTCTGCTCGATCGTGTCGCCGCCGGCCGAGCTCAGTCGGACCGCCACCGTCGTGCCGGTCTCCGCGATCGAGCTCGTCGGCAGCGTGAGCGACCAGCTCGTGCCACTGACCGTCGCGACACCGACCGCCGCGTTGTTGATGTACGCCGTCAGCGTCTGACCGGCCGCGTTCGTGATCGAGCCGCGGATCGTCGGGTTCGATCGGTTCGTCCACCAGCGCGTGCCGTCATCGATGAAGCCCGTGTGATCGAACGCGAACACCGGCGCGACGCACAGCTGCTGCGTCAGATCACACGCGCCGTTCGTCCCGCACGCCGCCGCGCTCGTGCATGCGGTGCCGACCATGCCGGAGCCGGAGCCCGATCCGGATCCGGAGCCGGAGCCCGAGCCTGCGTCGGAGCCCGAGCCCATATCGGAGCCCATGTCCGAGCCCTGATCGGAGCCCGAGCCGTTGTTGCCGTTTGGCGGTGTCATCACCGAGCCACAGGCCGCCGTGAACATCATCGCCATCATCATCTTGCGCATCGTCGTTGCCTCCATGCCGCCCCCTATCGGCCGGACCTCGCGGCGGTTGCGTGACGTTGCAAGTGGCCGAGATCGCGAACGAAGACGCGAGCGGTTGGAGCGACGGATCGTGGCAGCGGCGCTCGGCGGCCTGCGGGAGGATGAGACGGTGCCTCACCGATGTCGGGAGCGGTCCGGCGGTGGTAAGGCTCGTTCGTGAGCACCACGCAAGCGCGTCGTACCGAGCAGTCGTTCAGTCTGCTGACCGCAGACGACCTGTATCTGTTCAACGAGGGCAAGCACTACCGGCTCTACGAGAAGCTGGGCGCGCACGTGCTCGACGGCGCGACGTACTTCGCGGTGTGGGCGCCCAATGCGCGGCAGGTCAGTGTGATCGGCGACTGGAACGGGTGGCGGCATGGCGGCGATCAGCTGCGTGCGCGCGAGTCGAGCGGGATCTGGGAAGGCGTCGTGAAGGGCGTCGGGCATGGCACGCGCTACAAGTTCTCGATCGTCGGGCCCGATGGGCGCACGTTCGACAAGGCGGATCCGTTCGCGACGCGCTGCGAGCACCCGCCGACGACGGCGAGCATCGTGTGGAAGCCGCAGCACCAGTGGAATGACAGCGAGTGGATGAAGTCGCGCGCCGAGCGGATGCGGCGCGAGTCGCCGATGTCGATCTACGAGTGCCATCTCGGCAGCTGGCGGCGCGAGCACGGCAGCGTGATGGGCTATCGCGAGATCGGGCGGCAGCTCGCGCATCACTGCAGCCAGCTCGGGTTCACGCACGTCGAGCTGCTGCCGATCATGGAGCACCCGTTCTACGGATCGTGGGGCTACCAGGTCACCGGCTACTTCGCGCCGACGACGCGTTACGGCGCGCCCGACGATCTGATGTGCATGATCGACGAGCTGCACCAGCGCGGCATCGGGGTGATCCTCGACTGGGTGCCCGCGCACTTCCCGACCGATCAGCACGGCCTGGGCGAGTTCGACGGCACGCACCTGTTCGAGCACGCGGATCCGCGGCGCGGATTCCATCCCGACTGGCGCAGCTACATCTTCAACTACGGGCGCCACGAGGTGCGCGCGTTCTTGATCAGCTCCGCGATCAGCTGGCTCGACCGCTATCACGTCGATGGGCTCCGCGTCGACGGGGTCGCCTCGATGCTGTATCGCGACTACTCGCGCAAGGCGGGAGAGTGGGTCGCGAACGAGGACGGCAGCAACCACGATCGCGATGCGATCACGTTCCTGCAGGACTTCAACCGCGCCGTGTACACCGCGTTCCCCGACGTCCAGACGATGGCGGAGGAGTCGACGGCGTGGGGCGGCGTGTCGCGTCCGCCGGAGTGGGGCGGCCTCGGCTTTGGTTACAAGTGGGACCTCGGCTGGATGCACGACACGCTGAAGTACATGGAGAACGATCCGGTCCATCGCCGCTGGCATCACGATCAGCTGACGTTCCGGTCGATCTACGCGAACAGCGAGAACTACGTGCTGCCGCTGTCGCACGACGAGGTCGTGCACGGGAAGGGCTCGCTGCTGTCGAAGATGCCTGGCGATCCCTGGCAGAAGTACGCGAACCTGCGCCTGCTGCTCGCATACCAGTGGGCGACGCCGGGCAAGAAGCTGTTGTTCATGGGCGGCGAGCTCGGCGTGTGGAACGAGTGGAACCACGACCACCAGCTCGACTGGGCCGTTGGCCATCACCCGGCCCACGCGGGCATCGCGCGGCTGCTCGGGGACCTCAACCGCGTGTATCGCGGGCATCGTGCGCTGCACGCGCGCGACTGCGATCCGGTCGGCTTCCAGTGGGTCATCGGCGACGATCGCGATGCGAGCTCGTTCGCGTTCCTCCGGACCGGCGAGGAGGGCGATCCGCCGGTGCTCGTCGCGATGAACGCGACGCCGGTGCCGCGTCAGGGCTACCGCATCGGCGTGCCGCGCGGTGGCTACTGGAAGGAGATCCTCAACAGTGACGCCGGCGTCTACTACGGCAGCGGAATGGGCAACCACGGCGGCGTGCATGCAGAAAATGTCTGGTGTCACGGCAAAGATCACTCGATCGTCGTGACCCTGCCGCCGCTCGCGCTCGTGATGTTCGTGGCAACATGACGTAGGTGAGCGACAAGTGGGTCTGCATCCACGGCCACTTCTACCAGCCGCCGCGCGAGAACCCGTGGCTCGAGGCGATCGAGCCGCAGCCGAGCGCGCATCCGTATCGCGACTGGAACGCTCGGATCACGGCCGAGTGCTATCGCCCGAACACCGCCGCGCGCGTGATCGACGGCGAGGGGCAGATCATCCAGATCGTCGACAACTACGAGCGGATGAGCTTCAACTTCGGGCCGACGCTGCTGTCGTGGCTCGAGGATCACGCGCCCGATGTTCATGCGGCCGTCGTCGCGGCGGATCGCGCGAGCCGCGAGCGGTTCGGCGGGCACGGCAGCGCGATGGCGCAGGCCTACAACCACATGATCATGCCGCTGGCGTCGCCACGCGATCGCGCGACCCAGGTCAAGTGGGGCATCGCCGACTTCGTGCACCGCTTCAAGCGCGCGCCCGAAGGCATGTGGCTGCCCGAGTGCGCGGTCGATACGCCGAGCCTCGAGGCGCTCGCGGCGGAGGGCATCGCGTTCGCCGTGCTCGCGCCGCACCAGGCGAAGTCGTGGCGGTCGCCGGGTGGCGAGTGGCGCACGGAGGCGGTCGATCCGGGCCGCGCGTACAAGTGCAAGCTGCCGAGCGGGCGGTCGATCGATCTGTTCTTCTACGACGGCCAGACCGCGCAGGCGGTCGCGTTCGAGCGGCTGCTCAGCGATGGCCACCAGATCATCGCGCGCATGATCGCGCGCCCGCGCGCCGAGGGTGGCGAACCGACGCTGTGTCACATCGCGACCGACGGCGAGACGTACGGCCACCACCATCGCTACGGCGACATGGCGCTCGCGTGGGCGCTATCGCAGGTCGAGCAGGGCTGGCAGGGTACGCGGCTGACGAACTACGCCGAGTTCCGCGCGAAGGTCCCCGCGACGTGGGAAGTGAAGATCCACGAGGACTCGTCGTGGAGCTGCGCGCACGGGATCTCGCGATGGCGCGAGGACTGCGGCTGCAACAGCGGCGGCCACCCGGGCTGGAACCAGAAGTGGCGGCGGCCGCTGCGCGACGCGCTCGACTGGCTGCGCGATCAGGTCGCGGCGACGCTCGACCATGCGGGCGCGGCGCTGTTCAAGGATCCGTGGGCGGCGCGCGACGCGTACATCGACGTATTGCTCGGCGGCTCGCGCGACGAGTTCTTCGCGAAGCATGTGAGCCACCCGCTGGCGCCTCACGAGCGCGTGCGCGCGCTGTCGATGATGGAGATGGCGCGCCACGCGATGCTGATGTTCACGAGCTGCGGGTGGTTCTTCGACGAGCTCAGCGGCATCGAGACCGTGCAGTGCATGCAGTATGCGGCGCGCGTCGCGGAGCTCATCGAGGCGGTCGGCGGCTCGCCGGTCGAGGACGAATTCGTCGATCGGCTCAGCGCCGCGCAGTCGAACATCGCCGACGAGGGCAACGGCCGCCAGGTCTGGCAGCGACGCGTCCGCCCCGCGAAGATCGATTCGGGCAAGGTCGCGGCGCACGTCGCGGTGCACGCGCTCGTCGAGCCCGAGACGGGACGCACCGTCGATCTCCACGGGTTCTCGTGCGAGCTCGTCGATCGCATCGACCGCCGCAGCGGACGCGCGCGGATGGTCGCCGCGCAGGTGATCGTGCGCTCCGTGCTGACCGAAGCGGCGACGCCGCTGTGCTTCGCCGGCCTCTACCTCGGCGAGCAGCACGTCACCGGCGGCGTGCGCCCGACGCCGGGACCGACCGAGTGGGCGAAGATCGTCGAGGAGCTGACAGCGGCGCTCAAGACCGGCGACGTGTTCGCCGCGCAGCGCCTGATCGATCATCACTTCCCCGGCGTGCAGCTCTCGCTCGGCGCGCTGTTGCCGGGCAGTCGCGAGCGCGTGCTGGCGGCGGTGCTCGGCGAGCCGATCCGTCACGCCGAGGAGCACATCGGCGATACGTTCGACGAGCACGCGCCGCTGATCCGCTGGCTCGTCGCACACGACCTGCCGGTGCCCGACGTGCTGCACACGGTCGCCGAGACCGCGCTGCGCCGCCGCGTGCTCGCGAACCTGACCGCCGATGCGGCGAGCTTCCAGCAGCTGCGCCAGCACCTCGCGGAGGCGGCCGAGGTGCAGGTCAGCCTCGACACGCCGGAGATCGCGCTCGCCGCGAGCGAAGGCCTGCGCCGGCTGATCGAGCACCTCGCGGAGGTCAGCACGGGTTCCGCGGGGCCCGATCCGCTCGCGCTCGATGTCGTCGCGCGCGCCGCCGAGGTCGCGAGCCGGATGAAGAGCTCGGTCGATCTGTGGTTCGCGCAGAACGCGACGTGGCGGCTGCTCGCGCGGCTGCCCGAGCTGCGCGCGCGCGGCGGCAGCGATCCGCAGGCGGCGCAGGCGGCGCAGCTTCTCGAGAGGCTGGCGAAGTCGCTGCGGCTCGCGGTCACCCGATGATCGCGAGCGTCATCAGCGTCGCGATCGCGAGCATCCCCAGGCCCCACATTCCGGACCGCAGGTTCGCGCGGTCGGCGAGATACGCGACCATGTAGATCGTGCGCGCGACGACAAACGCGATGCACGTCGCGACGATCACGGTGCGCTGCGGGCTGCGCTGCATCGCCGCGAGCACGCCGGCCGCAAACGGCGCGAACGCCTCGAACGCGTTGTTGTGCGCACCCATCGCGCGCCGGCCGAGCCCTTCGAGGCGCGCCTGTTGCACGCGCGGCTCGTTGTTGTTGTAGCCGCCCTCCTGCTTCTTCATTTCCGCCGAGACGACCTGCCGCGGGATGTAGATCAGCAGGAACGCCGCGAGGATCGCGCAGTACGGCACGTAGATCATGGCAGGATGGTACGCGCTTGACCGCCGATCTTGCCGCCGACACCCGCGTCACCGCCGATGCGGCGATCCCCGGGCGCTATCACCTGGACCTCGCGAACCACTGGGACTACCTGCTGCCGTCGGGCGGCGTCGTGATGACGTGCGCGCTGCGCGCCGCGGAGGCGCACCTCGGGGATCCGGCGCTGCAGCTCGCGTCCGCGACGACGATCTTCGCGTCGCCGATCCATCCCGGCGCGCTGATCGCGGACGTCCACGTGATCCGTCGCGGTCATGCGACGGCGCAGGTGCGTGTGATCTTGCGTCATGCGCAGGAGAAGAACGGCGAGCCCGGCCTCGAGCTCGTCGCGACGTTCATGCGCGATCGCAAGGGAGCCGATGTCATCGGCGTCGCGTTTCCACCCGTGAAGTCGCTCGCCGACGCGCTGCCCGTCGAGGACGGCGCCGCGAACAACCCGCACACGCGGTTTCGCTTCTACCAGCAGCTCGACTGCAAGCTCGCCGATGGGCCCGCGTTCTGGTCACCCGACTTCGAGGCAGGACCGGCGCGCTACGCGAGGTGGCTTCGCTATCGCGTACCGCAGCGCACCGCGGACGGGCACTTTGATCGGCTCGCGCTGCCGCCGCTGATCGACACGATGCCGACCGCACTGCATCGTGCGATCGGCCCGGGGGCCTACCGGTTCTACGCGCCGAGCCTCGACCTGACGGTCTACTCCGTCGACGACACCGACCGCGAGTGGCTTCTCGTAGCTGTTACATGCCGGCGCGCACGCGCGGGGTATGCGATTGCCGATGCCGAGGTGTGGGATGACAGCGGCAAGCTCGTCGCGTACGGCTCGCAGGCGATGTACCTGCAGAGTGTCAGCGGAGAGCCGCCGACCGTCGATGCGTCGCGGCGGACGTGATCCGAATCCCATCGCCGTTCGTGCTCGCCGCGGTACAATTTCACCGATGAGGTTGGCCTCGCTCGGGCTTCTGGCCCTGGTCGCGTGCGCACACGGCAACGAAGGCAACGGCACGGATGCCGCTCCGGCCGATGCACCGGCCGGCCAGGACAGCGACAACACGTGCGGCGGGCTGCCGTGCGAGGCGATCTATGTCGCGCCGAACGGAAAGGACACCGCGACCGGCACGCGCAGCGATCCGCTCAAGACGATCGGCGCTGGGATCACGAAGGCGTCGATGCACGTGCCGGCGGTCGGCGTCTACGTGCAGGTCGGCGACTACAGCGAGCAGGTCGCCATGAAGGCGGGCGTCGACGTGTTCGGCGGCTACGACACGTCGTGGATGATGGCGGCGTCGGGCGCGACGACGATCGTCGGACCGGCAGGTGGCGCGGTGACCGTCGACGGCATCACGGTGGCGACCGCGCTGCATCACGTCACGATCAAGAGCGCCGATGCGACCGGCGCGGGCGCGAGCTCGATCGCGGTGCTCGTCAGCGGCGGCAGCAAGATGATCACGCTCGAGAGCTGCACCGTGCTGGCGGGCGCCGGCGCGAAGGGAACCGATGCCGGCGATGGCGTCGGCGGCGCGGGTGGCAACGACGGCGGCGGAGGCGGGCAGGGCCGCGAGACGTCGACGGCGCTGTTCTGCAGCGGCGATACCGCTCCCTCGGGCGGAGGAGGCGGCGGATCGGTGTGCGGCCATCCCGGTGGGCGCGGCGGCGATCCGGGCAACGGCAACGGCGGCGGCGCGACGGGCGGCGTCGGGATCAACGGCACGTCGGGTGGTGCGGGTGGCGGAGGCGGCGGGCACAGCGGCGGCATCTGCAACGGCGGCAATCGCACCGCGGGCGACGGTTTCCCCGGCGCCGATGGTCTGAGCGGCGGCTCCGGCGGCAACGGCTCGGCCGGTCAGTCGGCGGGCGTCTTCAACGGCCCGACATACACGACGAGCAACGGCACGAGCGGCACGAACGGCGGCGACGGCAACGGCGGTGGTGGCGGCGGCGGCGG
>JAFAOG010000546.1 GCA_019237945.1 Deltaproteobacteria bacterium
CAACGAGCTGCGCGAGGGCCAGGAGCCCGTCGAGCCGACGAAGAATGCCAAGGGCCACATCGAGCTGCCCGAGCCGCCCGGCTCGCTGAAGGAGCTCGAGGAGATGGACAAGGAGATCGAGAACCTTCGCAAGCAGGAGGACGCGGCGAAGAAGACCGCGACCGACGCGAAGCAGACCGCGACGCAGGCCAAGACCGTTCAGTCGGGCCTGACGAACGCCGCGGCCGGCGTGCAGGCGAAAGTGCAGGGCGAGCAGCAGCGCGGCGCGCAGAAGCAGGCGCAGGTCACCGCGCAGACCCAGGACATGCAGGCGAAGACGGCGCAGGCCCACGGCACGACCGCGGGCGGCACGCAGCGCGGCGCCGGTGTGCTCGGTGGGATCGCGTCGTCGGCGCGCGTGGTCGACGGCATCCTGCAGCGCGTCCCGTCGAACAAGTTCTTCGACATCAGCGGCACGAAGAACAACGTCCACAAGTTCGTCGTCGGCATGGACCAGATCACGGGCGCGCCGGGCGAGCAGCAGAAGACGCAGGCGCAGACGCAGGGCGCGGTCGCGCAGCGCGGTCAGCAGCAGCAGGAAGCCGCGGCCGCGAACGCGGGCGGCGTGCAGGCCGGTAACCAGCTGCACGGCAAGATGACGCAGGACGCGTCGTCGGCGGCGGGCGCCTCGGCACAGGCGACCGAAGTCGCGCAGTCGGCGACGGCGAAGGGCAACGAGGCCCAGCAGACGTCGGCGCAGCTGCAGCAGAAGCGTCAGGCGAAGTGGGGGGCCCTGCTGGCGTGGGCCGCCAAGCACCGTGCGATTCGCGAGAGCGCCGCGCACGAGTAGACGCGAGTAGAATAGGCGCATGCAACGCGCACGTTTCGCCGGTGCCGAGGCCGGAATCGGCATCGTGGTGCTGTCGCTGTTCCTCGTGTTCGGCGTGCTCGGCGTCGTCGGCGTCGGAGCGGCGCTCGCGACCGGCCAGATCAAGGGCGATCCGGGGACGTGGGTGCTGTACGCGGTATTCGCGGCGTTCGTCGTGTGGTGGGCGGCGAGCATCGGGCACGAGCTGCGTGCGGTCCGCGTCGTCGAGATGCACGACGACGGCACGTGGGTGCTGCGCGGCCCGCTCGGGATGAAGCGCGGTACGATCGCCGCGGGGGAGTCCCGGGCGGTACACGACCACACGAAGGACACCTGGCTGTTTGCAGGGATTCCTCGCAAGATGACGCTGTCCTGGGCGATCATCGAAGCGGGCTCGCAGCGCTGGAAGACCTGCGGTGGCACGCCGAAATCGCAGCGCGAGGCGATCGGCATGCTGCAGCGCTGGGTCGCGGCGCACTAAGATGAGGTGGTGAGCGAGGCGCTCGACGACCGGTTCGAGCGGCTGCGGCAGGCGGCCGTCGGCGGCATGGGCGTCGTCTACGAGGCGCGCGAGAAGGCGAGCGGGGCGCACGTTGCCTTGAAGGTGCTGCACACGCGCGCACGCGAGGACGTGCTGCGCTTCGAGCGCGAGGCGGCGATCCTCGCGCAGCTCGAGCATCCGGGCATCGTGCGCTACATCGCGCATGGCGTCGCCGCCGATGGCACGCCGTACCTCGCGATGGACTGGGTCGACGGCGAGACGCTCGATGCGCGGCTCGCGCGCACGGGACTGTCGGTCGCCGAGACCGTCGAGCTCGGGCGGCGAATCGCGGGCGCGCTCGGGTATGCGCATGCGCGAGGCGTGCTCCATCGCGACATGAAGCCCGCGAACATCATCTTGCCGGGGCGCGACCTCGCGCGCGTCGCGATCCTCGATTTCGGTGTCGCGCGGCGCGCGGCGACGGGCGGGCTCACCGAGACGGGCGCGCTCGTCGGCACGCCGGCGTACATGGCGCCCGAGCAGGCGCGCGGCGAGCGCGGGTTGTCGCCGGCCGTCGACGTGTTCGCGCTCGGCTGCGTGCTCTACGAGTGCCTCACCGGGCGGCGCGCGTTCGAGGGCAAGCACGTGCTCGCGCTCGTCGCGAAGGTCGTGCTATGGGATCCGCCGCCGGTGCAGGGCGTGCCGGCCGCGCTCGCCGAGGCCGTGCAGACGATGCTCGCGAAGGATCCGGCGGCGCGCCCGCGCGATGGCGCCGAGGTCGAGCGGTTGCTCGCGGCGATCGATACCGCGCCGGGACCACGCGTCGCGAGACCGGCCGCGCCCGCGGAGACCGTGCGCAACGACGCGCGCGGCAAGATCGCGAGCATCGTCGTCGCGACGCCGGCGGAGGTCGCGGCCGGCACCGAGCTGCCCGGCGATGGCGCGTGGTCCGGTGATCGCGAACGGATCGCGGCGCTCGTCGACGGCGCACTGCGCTGGGAGGTGCTGCGCGACGGCTCGCTGGTCGCCGTGCTCGCCGATTCCGGTGGTCGTCGCGAGCTTGCCGAGCGTGCCGTCGCATGTGCCGCGGCCGTGCGCCGCGCCATGCCCGACGCGCTGATCGCGATCGCGACCGGCGAGATCGCCGACGGTGATCCGGTCGTCACGACCGTCGGCGCGCTCGTCGACGATACGGTCGCGGCGCTCGCGCGCGAGGCGATGGTGATGGTGTTCGCGAAGTCGAGCCGTCCCGCGGGCGCGATCCGCGTCGACGAGCGCACGGCCGCCGCGTTGCCTCCCGAGCGCGTGCTTCGCGTCAAGCAGGCGTGGTACGTGGAGGCGACGTGACGGATCCCGCCGCGACGCTGACCGAATCGAGCACCGCCCGGCGCCAGCGCCTGGGTGGGACGCCGAGCGGCCGGCTCTGTCTCGTCGTCATCGGCGAGGGCCTCGACGCGACGCACCCGCTCCCCGACGGCGGCAAGGTCAGCATCGGCCGCGCACCCGAGTGCGACATCCGCATCGATCACCCGTCGGTCTCGCGCAGCCACGCGCTGCTGACGATCGGCAACCAGCTCGTGATCGCGGACTCCGGCAGCGCGAACGGCACGCGCATCCGCGATCGCTGGCTGCAGGCGGGCGCGAGCGCCGAGGTCGCACTCGGCGAGCCGATCGACGTCGGCAGCGTGATGGTCGTCGTCCAGCAGCGCAGCCAGCCCGCGCAGCAGCGCCACATCTGGGCGCACGGCTACTTCGAGGCGCGCCTCGAGGAAGAATGCGCGCGCGCGCAGGCATCGAGCTCGATCTTCGCGGTCATTCGCATCCATTGCCGCAAGCGCGACGCGAGCCGCACGGTCGAGCAGACGCTCGGCGAGCAGCTGCGCCCGATGGACGTGATCGGCTACTACGGCCCGTCGGAGCACGAGGTCCTGCTCGTCGACATCACGCGCGAGGAAGTCGCGAGCATCGTGACCAAGCTCGGCGAGGCGCTCGAGGCCGCCGGCGCGCCGTCGAGCATCGGCCTCGCGATGTTCCCGACCGACGCCCGCAATCCCTACGAGCTGCTCGCGCGCGCCTCCGCCTCCGCGATGGGCCAGAGACCGCAGGCCAAGGACCACACGTCGCTCGTGATCGCGAACGCCGCGATCCAGAACCTCGATCGCATCGTCCACCGCATCGCGGGCGGCACGATCAGCGTGCTCGTCACCGGCGAGACGGGCGTCGGCAAGGAAGTGCTCGCCGAGCGCATCCATCGCCTCTCGCGCCGAGCCGACAAACCATTCCTGCGCCTCAACTGCGCCGCCCTCAGCGAGTCGCTGCTCGAGAGCGAGCTGTTCGGTCACGAGAAGGGCGCGTTCACGGGCGCCGTACAAACCAAGGCCGGCCTGCTCGAGACCGCGGACGGCGGCACCGTGTTCCTCGACGAGATCGGCGAGCTGCCGATGACGATCCAGGTCAAGCTGCTGCGCGTCCTCGAGGAGCGCCAGGTGCTGCGCGTCGGCGCGCTCAAGCCGCGCTTCATCGATGTCCGCTTCGTCGCCGCGACGAATCGCGATCTCGAGGTCGAGATCCAGAAGGGCACGTTCCGCCAGGACCTCTACTTCCGTCTCAACGGCATCACGCTCGTCATCCCGCCGCTGCGCGAGCGCACGAGCGAGATTCCCGACCTCGCGGTCGCATTCGTCAAGCAAGCCTCCGAGCGCAACGGCGTCGTCACACCGCCCGGCATCACGCGCGACGCGCTGACGATGCTCTGCGAGTACACGTGGCCCGGCAACATCCGCGAGCTTCGCAACGTCATCGAGCGCGCCGTCCTGCTCGCCGGAAGCGGCGGCACGATCGATGTCGACCACCTGCCGATCGAGAAGATGCGGGCCGCAACCCGCGCTATCGTCACGCCGAAACCGCCGACGATTCCACCGCCGCTACCATCGGCGCCGCAGCCCGACCCACTCGCCGTCACGCTCCGGCCGAACGCGCCACCGCCGGCGTCACCCGCCAAACCCGACAACGCCTCCGAACGCGATCGCATCGTCGATGCGCTCGTGCGTGCCGGCGGCAATCAGAAGAAGGCCGCCGAGCTGCTCGGAGTATCGCGCCGCACGCTGATCAACCGACTCGCCGAGTACGGGATCCCGCGGCCGCGCAAGAAGTAGCGACTACTGCTGGCCGCAGCCGCTGGCGCTGAGCTGGTTGCAGCGGGCCGTGTTGTTCGTCTGGCTCGCCGTGACGACGCTGCTGCCAGCGCCACCGGCGACGTTCTCGAGCTGCCCCTCGGTGAGGCTGCGGATCGTCTCGGTCTTGACCTGGAGCTTCTGCGTCTTGAACTGTTTCTTCATGGTGTGTCTCCATAAGCACGGTCTAGGCCACGTGTTGCGTGTAATGGATACTACAATACGCCAGCAGTTTGCACTTCAGTGCGCACATTGAAGTGCAAAACGGTCCTTTAAGTGCAATCAGGCGGCCGGCGGGCTGGGCGGAGCTGCGTGCCGTCCAGGTCGTACTGGCGACAGCGAACGAGCTGCTCGTACGAGCCGCCGAACCGCGGGAGCTCCCAGATCTGCACGCCGTTGGCGCTCGCCGAGATGATGTAGCGGTCGTCGGGGGAGAACCGCGCGCGCCACCACGCCGAGTGACCGTCGCCGAGCGCGACGAGCAGGTGTCCGGCGCGATCCCACACGCGCACCTTGCCGTCGATGCTCGCGCTGACGAGGAAGTCGCCGTGCGCACTCCACTCGACGTCCATCACCTTGCCGTCGTGATCGAGTCGCGCGAGCGGCTCGTGCTGCGGATCGGCGGTCTTCGTGATCACGGCGGTGAGCCCGCCGCGCGCGACCATCAGCTCACCTCTCGGATCGAAGCGCACTCGGTCGAAGCCGTTCTG
>JAFAOG010000438.1 GCA_019237945.1 Deltaproteobacteria bacterium
CCGAGGCGAACTGGGATGCGGTGGTGCGTGCGAAGCGCACCCTGGCCGAGACCGTGGACGACCGCGAGAAGGTCAAGCTGCTCGAGGAGGTCGGTGCGCTGTACCAGACGCGACTCCAGAGCCCGCCGAAAGCGGCGACCGCGTACATCGAGGCGCTCGAGCTCGCCCCTGAATCGCACCAGCTGCTGCAGAAGCTGCTCGACCTCTACATCGACAACAAGCACTGGAAGCAGGCCGTCGAGACGATCGAGCGGTTCGTCGCGATCGAGAAGGACGCGTTCCGCAAGGGCCTCTACTTCCACGCCGCCGCGACTCTGTGCCGCGACGAGCTGAAGTCGGTCGACGAGGCGGTCGACTACTACGACTGCGCGCTCGACAGCTTCTTCGCCGACCCGACCGCCCTCGACGAGGTCACGCTCGCGCGCGCGCTGATGTCGTTCCAGGCGATCGACGCGATCCTGACGTCGACGCGCGACTGGAAGCGACAGGAGCGTGCGTATCGCGACATGCTCAAGCGGCTGCCGTCCGAAACCCCGCGCTTTCACAAGCTGCAGGTCGGCCTGCTCGACGGCCTGGGCGAGATCTATCGCTCGCGCCTCAAGCAGTTCGTCGAGGCGAGCCAGGTATTCGAGCTCGCACAGCACATGGATCCCGACAACGCGCTCCGCCCGCTCGTTGCCGATCGCGCCGAGATCCTCGCCGAGCTCTACGTGCTCGCGGGCACCGATCACGCAGACAAGGCGATCGAGCAGCACACGCGCATGCTGCGCAAGGAGCCGTTCAAGTACGACTCGTACAAGGCGCTCGCGCGCGTCTATCTCGAGACGAAGCAGTACGACAAGTACTGGTGCGTCTGCAGCACGCTCGCGTTCCTGCGCAAGGCCGATGCCGACGAGCACGCGTTCTACGAGCAGTACAAGCCGCGCGGCCTCGTCAAGGCGCGCAGCCCGATGAGCTCCGACAGCTGGAGCAAGCTCGCGCATTCCGACGAGAACCGCTACATCTCGGCGATCCTCGGCGCGTGCTGGCAGGGCGTCGCGGCGATGAACGCGTTCCCGCACAAGGATTTCGGCGTCAAGCGCGAGGACCGCGTCCCGCTCCAGACCGATCAGCTGATGTTCAGCAAGCTGCTCGTCTACGTCGCGCGCACGCTCGACGTCCCGCTGCCCGACGTCTATCTGATCGCCGACAGCAAGGCCGCCGACATCCAGCTCGCCAACGCGATCGAGAAGAACGAGCTGTGCCCGTCGTTCGTCGTGCGCCCGCACTTGCTGCAAGGCAAGACCGAGCGCGAGGTCGCATTCCTCGCCGCCCGCCGGCTGACGTTCATGCGCCCCGAGTACTACCTGCGCATGCTGCTGCCGACGAACACGGAGCTCAAGGTCGCGCTCCTCTCCGCGATCGTGATGGTGCAGCCGCGCTTCCCGGTGCCGCCGAACATGGTCACGACGATCCAGCAGTACCTCCCCAAGATGCAGAAGCGCATGCCGCCCCACGCGCTCGAGCAGCTCGGCACCCTCGCCCAGCGCTTCATCGAGGCGACGCCCGCGATCGACACGGCCGCCTGGGGCCACGCGGTCGACTCGGCCTCGCACCGCGCGGGCTTCGTGACGTGCGGGGACCTCGGCGTCGCGGCGCGCACGGTCGCGGGAGAGCCGGTCGTCGTCGGCGGCCCGACGGCGAAGCAGAAGGTGAAGGAGCTGGTGCTGTTCTCGATCAGCCGCGAGTACTTCGCGATCCGCGCGCAGATGGGACTGACGATCGCCGGCTAGACGGCGGTTCAGCCGTGCTCGGCACGGTAATCGGCGAGCAGCTGCACGACCTGCTCGTAGAGACCGCGTGGCAGGAGCGCCTCGCCGAGCCGCTGGCGGGCCGACCGCGCCGCCTCGAAGAACTCCGCGCGGAACTTCTTGCTCACGGGAACGAGCTTGAGCCCGCGGCTCGCGTAGACGCCGCCGAGGAGCTTCGCGTCCTGCTCGCGGTTGTCGCTCTCGATCTTGATGCCGAGCTTCGTGCCGGCCTTGCGCACGACCGCCTGCTGCTCGGGCGTCAGCTCGTCGACGGCGCTCTCGCGAAGCAGGAAGCAGCCCATCAGGTAGCCGGTCCGCAGGTCGGTGATGTACTTCGTGCCGACGTACCACTGGAATGCGAGCGCGGCGACGGGCGTCGTGAGGTAGCCGTCGATGCGCTTGGTGTCGAACGCCTTTTGCGCGGTCTCGATCGACGTCTTCTCGACGGAGAGATTGAGCTCGGTGACCTCCTTGAGGAAGATCTTGTTGAGATCCCACGACCACAGCTTGGTCTTCTGCAGCTCCGCCATCGACGTGATCGGCTCGCGCGTGAACATGATCACGGGGCCGATGCTTCCCGTCGTCAGCAGCAGGTAGCCGGACGCGTGCGCCTCCTTGTCGATCGCGGGGCGCAGCTGGTTGAGCACGTACGTCGCCTCGTCCTGGCTCTGGAACAGGCCGACGATGCCGAGCGCGCGCATCGACGGGATGACGTCGTCGCAGAGCGGGCCTCCCGAGACGACGCCGTCGAGCTTGCCCGCATCCATCAGCCGATGCGTCTCCGCTTCGTCGCCCGCGATCCCACCGTAGTAGAACTTGATCTCGACCTCGCCGTGCGTCCCCTCGGAGACCATGCGGGCGAACTGATGGAACGCGTGGGCCCAGCTCGTGTCGTCGGGCGCAGCGGTGGCGATGCGTAGCTTGTGCTTCGGCTCGTCGGCGGATGCATGTCGCGCCGGCATCCACACGAGCAGCAGAGCGGCAGCAAGCAGGCGAACGTGGCGAGACATGACGGCCTCCTTCACAGGTTCATCACGACGTGTTGCGTTTCACCGGCCTTGATCGTGATCGTCGTGGGCCTGCTCGTCGCACCGCTCGAGTCCTTCAGCTGGAGCGTGTGACGGCCAGGGTCGACGCGCAGGCCCTCCGCCGGAGTCGCGAGGCCGGTGTCGACGCCGTCGACCCAGATCTCGGCCTCGTCCCGCGAATCGACGGCGATCTCCGAGTGCGGGTTCGGATCGAGCTCCATCGTCAGCGTCAGATCGGTGTCGTGATCATCGGGCGTGATCTTGCGCGTCACCGTCGCAAAGCCGAGCTTCTCGAGCCGCAGGCCATGGAAATCGTCTTCGCTGACCACGACCGACGTCGGCGTCGGGCCGACGAGAGTCCCATCGAGGTAGACCATCGCGCCGTCGGGCACGCTGTGAACGAGCACGCTGCGCTGCGCGCCGGGCAAGTTGACGAACACCGCGACGCGCCCATCGCGAGCCACGACGACATTGCGCTCGACCGTGGTCAACCCGGGCGCACTCAGCTTCACGACGTGCTCGCCGGGCGAGATGCCGCGAATCGCGGTCGGCGTCGTCTCCGCGACCGGCTTGCCGTCGACGGCGACATTCGCGCCCGGCGGACGGCTGCTCACGACGACGAGCTCCTTCGCGGGCACCGGAGGCGCGGGCGCCGCCGCGGCGACGTGATCGTGCGCGACGGTCCCCGAGCCGAGCGTGCGCCCGAACAGCACGCCGCCCGCTGCTCCGACCGCAAGCGCGGTCGCCAACATCAACGCGAGTGGCGGATGGTGCGCGGCCGGCGCCTGCGCCACCGCCGGACTCGAGTCCTTGCGCCGGTCATGGCTCCGGCTCAGCGCCTCGGCCAGCTCGCGCGTGTCGGCATACCGATCCGCCGGATTCTTCGCGAGCGCACGAGCGACGACCTCGTCGAGCTTCGGCGTGACCGCGGGCACCAGCTCGCTCAGCCGCATCGCCGGCTTGTGCATCTGGCGATACAGGACCTGGATGTCCTCGTCGCCGGCAAACGGTGTGCGCCCCGCGATCATCTTGAACAGCACGCACCCGAGCGCGTACACGTCGGCGCGCGCGTCGATCGGCGCACCTTCGATCTGCTCGGGCGCCATGTACTCGGGCGTGCCGAGGATCTGCCCGGTGCGCGTCAGCTCCGCCTTCGACGCACGCGCCGCGAGCTTCGCCAGTCCGAAGTCGATGATTTTCGGCTGCTCGCCGACCTCGGGATCGGAGCTCAAGATGATGTTCGCCGGCTTCAAATCGCGGTGCACGATCCCGCGCGCATGCGCCGCCTGAAGCCCCCAGCACAGCCGCACCGCGATCCGGATCGCGCGCTCGGGCGTCAGCTGCTTCTCCTTCGCGAGCACCTGCTCGAGCGTTGGCCCGCGCACGTGCTCCATCACCAAGAACGTCGGATCGCCGACGACAAGATCGAAGAACCGCGCGACATTCTGGTGCGCGATCGCCCCGACCGCCTCGGCCTCCTTCTGGAACCGCTGGCGAAACTCCGCATCCGCGATCAGCTCGGCCTTGAGCAGCTTCACGGCAACCTCGACGCCGATCGCGGTGTTGTCCGCCACGAACACCTGCCCCATCGCCCCCATGCCCAGCAGCGACTTCAGCCGGTAGCGCTCGCCGATCACCTCGCCAATTGCGAACTCCCGCCGCCGGAGCTTCTCGATCAGCGCATCCGGCAGCGTCTCGAGCCGCGACATCCCCGGCTCCGCCACGGCGGACGTCCGGACCGATCGCCGCTTCTCTTCAGTCCCCCCCATCGTGCGGAACGCCGGAGACGTTCCAGTTCAAACCGTATCACGCGTACCGCCGCCGTTTCTACGGGCGGGGCCCGGTGACCCCGACCATCGGGAAACCGAAGCCAGGCTGTACCGTTCGGGTCACTGGAACGCGCGGCAACCCCGGCGCTCTTTTCGTTCGGAATCCCGCGAACGATCGCCGTTGTGGCGACAGATAACAGGCGTAGATGGACGACGCCGGGGTTCCAACCAGCGAGCAGCTGCTTGCCGAAATGGGCTGGGTGCGTCACCTCGCGCGCGCGCTGATCAAGGACGCCGCGCGAGCGGAGGACCTTGCACAGGACACCTGGCTCGTTGCCGCCCAGTCCGAGCCGAGCACGGATCGCCCGCTTCGACCATGGCTCTCGCGCGTCGTGAAGAATCTCGTGCTCACAGGCCGCCGTAGCGAAGCACGCCGCAAGCAACGAGAGGCCGCGTTCGACGACGGGCGCTCCGTACGAACCCCCGCGGAGCTCGTCGAGCAGGTGGAGCTGCAACGCGCGGTCGCCGATGAAGTGCTCGCGCTTGCCGAGCCGTATCGCTCCACGGTGCTGCTGCACTTCGTCGACGGCCACAGCAGCGCAGAGATCTCGCGGCGCCTCGGGATTCCCGACGGAACGGTACGTCGTCGTCTGAAAGTCGCGCTCGATCAACTGCGTGCGGCGCTCGCCAAACGGACCGATCAGCCCCAGCGCGGCTGGCTCGCGGCTCTGGTGCCGTTTGCGATGTCGCCCCCCTCGCCGCCCACATCCTTCGCGATCGGAGCTGTTGCGATGAAGAAGCTACTTGCAATCATGGTCCTGCTCGTTCTTCTGCTAGCTCTTGGTGTCGGCTGGGTCGTGCGTCACCGATCAGCGCGCGACGAAGCGGGCGCCACTGATTCGACGGAGCTGTCTCACCCACGAGGATCGGGTGCCGAGCACCACGGGTCTGATCGCACGTCCAAGATCCCCGAATGGGCCGCTCAGAGCGGTGCGCCCTCACGGCGAGTCGCAGGCCACGTCGTATTTCAGGGCAAGCCGATCGGCGGCGCGCGCGTGACGCTCGGCTTCGAGGTTCTTGGCGAGGCCGGCCCCGCGCGCACCACATCCAGCGATGTCTCGGTGATGGGCGTCCTGCAACGCGTCGCCGAGGTTCACTCTGCCGCCGATGGCTCCTTCGACTTCGGCGTGCAACCGGCAATGGCGTTCACCGTGAGCGCGTCGGCCGATAACTATTCGACCGGCGCGCTCGTCATCGACAACGCGAACCCTCACTCGACTCCCGACCACCTGATCGTGAGGCTTGGAGCGTGCACGATGCGGTTGTCCGGCGTGGTCTCCGATGCCTCGGGTGGTCCGATCGCGAAGGCCACGATCACGGTCGACGGTGTCGACGGCACCGAATCCGAAGCGAATGGAACCTATCGCGTGTGCGTGGCTCCGAAGGTCGTGCTCGGCATGCCGACGGTCGAAGTGCGCGTCGCAGCGGACGGCTATGGCACCACGCACGAGTCCGTGCTCGCCGTGGGCGACATGCACCACAACTTCCTGCTCGTGCCGGAGGCCGTCCTGGTCGGGCGAGTCACGTTGAAGAGCGGCGAGCCTGTCGAGGGCGCGCGCGTGGTTGCGCAGGCCGAACCGCAAGAGATTCCGCACCATGTCGCGAGCGGCTTTGCATATTCGGACAAAGACGGTCGCTTCCGCATCGACCGACTCGCACCCGGCGCATTCCAGCTCGTGGCAAGAGCCAAAGGCGGCGGCACCGCGCCGATTCCGGTGTTTGCACGACCGACGACAACGTCGCGCGAGATTCAGCTCGTGATCGATCGCAAACCGCTCGCGCGCGTGCGCGGCCACGTTTTCAAGGGAGACGTCCCCGCGATCGGGGTCACCGTCCAGGCGGTGCATGACGCTGCACCGGCTGGTGGCACAGTGTCGCAAGCGGACGGCAGCTTCGTGTTCGATGCGATGCCCTACGGGAAGACGAGATTCTTCGTGGCGCCCAATTCGGCAGAGGCGTCTGCGGACGTCGAAATCGATCGGCCCGAGGTCGATGACGTTCGCGTCGACATCAAGAAGCCCGCGACGATGCACGGCCGCGTCACGCGAAAAGGCGTCGCGGTCGCCGGCGCCGACGTCGTGTACATGCCACCGCCGCAGGCAACGTTCTTCGGCGAACAGCCCGCGACAAAGACCGACGCGCGCGGAGCCTACACACTCGAGCTTCCTGCCGGCCCGGGACAGCTATCCGCGTCGGACTATTCGCAGAAGGCCTTCTCGTTCCGTCCCGTCGAGGTCCGCTCCGGCGAAGACAAGACGATGGACATCGAGCTCGACAGCGCGGGCGAA
>JAFAOG010000490.1 GCA_019237945.1 Deltaproteobacteria bacterium
TCTTTCTGCACGCCCGCGCCGCGATCAAGATGACGGAGCTCGCGACCGCCCTCGCGACCCTCGACCTCGCAGGCGCCCTCTTCATGGAAGGCGGCCCCGAAGCCTCGCTCGTCGTCGACGGCGACCCACCGCTCCAGCGCGTCGGCAGCTACGAGACCGGCTTCGTCGAGAACGACGGCAACTCCGCCTTCTGGTGGCTCCCCAACATCCTCGGCGTGCAGCCGCGCTAGCATCGCCACGTGGAGAGCCGGCTCGCGAATCCCGCCGCCGAGTGCCCGCGCTGCGGCGCGACCTCGCCGCCGACCGACGCGCCCCTGCTCACCTGCGCCGCCTGCGGCCTCACCTTCCAGCCGCACGAGCTCCAGCGCCCGCACCGCCCGAACACCCTCCCCGATCCGCCGCCCGGCCTCCGCGTCGCCCGCCGCCCCGACGCCGTGATCGCACGCTGGGACCTCGAGTGGTGGATCGGCCTCTTCTTCGCCCTGTCCGCGATCGCGATGCTCATCGGCACCGCCGTCATCCTCAACGCGTTCGGCATCGGCATCGCGACGGGCGCACTCGCGCTGTTCACCGCCGCGTACAGCTATCTCGCGGCCGTCTTCACGTTCAACCACGTCGAGCTCGCGATCACCCACGACGCCCTGATCCACCGCATCCGCCCACTCCGCCTGCTCGACTCGCATCGCATCCCGCGCGCCGGCCTCCGCGCCGTCCGCCAGCAATTCGAACCCGCCGAGCGGCAGCGGCCCGCGCGCCACGTCGTGCTGGTCGCGGGCGACGGCACCTGGCAGCAAGTCCTCGCCACCCGCCGCGCCGACCACGCCCGCTACCTGGCTCAGCTGATCGCCGATGCCTGCGATCTTGCAGCGAGATGAGCCGGATCCCTTGCCTTTGGCCCTCGTCTCGGTTACCAGTTACGCCCTACCCGCCGCTATAGCTCAGGGGTAGAGCAACGGTTTCGTAAACCGTAGGTCGCCCGTTCAAACCGGGCTAGCGGCTCCAAGTCTCAGAGGAAGTACATCTCGGAGCATGCGCCCGCCGGGCCCGTGCCCGCGTTGGAATCGACGGGCGATGTCCAGGTCGTGCCGTCGCACTGGTACCACGTGTTGTCGGCGGCGGATTGCACGCAGGACCGTGGCGCGACCGATCGGCCGAGCGTCGCCGAATCGCACCAGCCGTACGTTGCGCTGCACGTGTCGGTCGCAGTGATCGCGGTCCACTGACCGGCGTCGCAGCGATACCAGGCCTTGTCTGCTGCGGCCTGGACGCACTCGCCATCGTTGATGTCGCGGCCCATCGTCGCGGACGCGCAGGTGGTCGCCGGCGGGGCGCCGGAGCCGGATCCGCCGCCGTCGGAAGTGCTCTCGTTCGCGAACGCGCGCAGCTCGTCGAGCGAGCCGTTGAAGTAGTTCATGTCGACGTCACCCGTGATGCCGGCGACGCGGCCCCTCTCGCTGTTCTGCCAGAACGCCCAGGTCGTCCACGGCAGCGGCAGATCGGGACATTGCGACGTGTACTGCGCGATCCAGAGCGGGTTCGTGCCGAGGTTCGCGCCGCCTACCTGATCGCGCCAGAAGTACTTGCCGGTGTAGACGATCGGCGTGACGCCAGTCGCTGCCTGCACGCGCGCGACCCACGTCCGGACCTTCGATGCAAGCGCGCTCGGCGACGCGCCGCCGGTGACCTCGACGTCGATGATTGGCGGCAGATCGCCGGGCCCGAGCGTACCGACCGCCGCGATCATCAGGTCGGCTTGTGCGGTGACGCTCTGGTTCGGGCGAAAGAACTGATATGCGCCGCGCACCAGCCCGGCTTGCTTCGCCCCCGCCCAGTACGTCGAGAACTTCGGATCGTGGAACACCATGCCGTCGGAGACGCGCGCGATGGCGAAGCCAATGCCGGCCGCCTTCACCTGCGTCCAGTCGATGTGGCTGTTGTAGTAGGAGACGTCGACGCCTTTGACCGTCGCACCGGCGGCACACGCGCGCTTGGCGAGCATGCCCGCGCCGCCGCCCGAGCCTTTGTCGGCATCACCGAGCTGCGAGCCCGCGACCGCGTCGCCACCGTCGGTGTAGCCATCGACGTCCGAGGTGCATGCCGAGACCAACGCCATCACGAGGAGCATCCGCTTCATGGCCTGCGGCCTTCAGCAATCGATGTACCGCCGCGCGATCGCGAACCGTGCGAGCCGCGATGCGCGCAACGGTGCACCGACCGTGCATCGACCGGATCAGCGCGCGCGGCAGCGAGCGCGCGAAGCGAAGCGTCGGTGCGGAGACTGCTCGCACCGGACGGCCGGGACGTTCCCATCCAGGGACGTCGTCAAGCGCGCCGATGTCAGAGAGTTGCAGTCAGCGTCCGTTAGCGAGCGGGGTCGCGCGACGCGGCCGCGCTTCGTCTACCGCTTGCGGGCGCGCTCGGTTGCGCGCGCGTCGGCAATCTTGGACCGCACCTGCCGCCGCAACTCGATCAGTTGATCGATCTGAGTGCGCCGCTGCTGGAGCTCCGCCTCCTGCGACGCATCTTCTCCGAGCCCTCCGCGGGTGCGGCGTACCACGCTCCGCTGCAGGCCGATCGACTCGCGCTGCGTCGCGACGACGACGCGCGACATCTCCACCTCGAACTGCAGCCACTCGATCTCCTTTGTCGAAGGACGATCGAGGACCGCAAACTTGCGTTGCAAGTTGGCGAGTTTCGTCGCGGCGTTCAGATCCTCGCTCAAGTACCAAGCAGACCACTAAAGGACCGCGAGCGCTACTCCTCTTCGACGAACTTGCCGCTCTCGTCGAACGTCGCTTCCTTGTGATCCGCACCGAGGTCGAAGGCGATCTCGTACGTCACCGCGCTCTCGGCGGTCTGCTTCTCGGCCCGCGTCGCCTTCGCCTTCGGATACTTCGCCGCGAACGCCTTCATCACGGTCGCCGGCACCTTGTCGATCGCGATCTTCTCCTCGACCTGGAGGATCTTTCCGTCGGGCGCGACGTCGACTTCGGCCTTTGCACCGTCGACCTTGGCGACCCGCACTTCGAACTGTTCGTGGCCGTGCTCCTTCTCGGCCTTGCACGAGTTGATCGTGGACTTGGGGAATGCTTTCGCGATCGCGTCCGTCACGGGCTTCGGGCAGTCGGCCTGGGCGATCGCGGTCGTGGCAGCAAGAGCGATGAGAATCTTGATCATGGGGCGGACGTATCACGCGGACGTGAAACGGTCGTGAATCCTTTTTCGATTCATCACCCCTTCATCCATGCGCTTTGCAGGACGACCCGGGTCCGCTACGCGCTCGCCGCGCGCGCCGCCTGCTTCTCGCGGTCGAGCTCCGCCAGGACGTAGTCCATGACGCACGCCATCTTGATCGGCTTGCAGAACACGATCGCGCCCTGCGGTGCGAAGTCCGGCGTCGCCGTCATCACCGCGGTGCTCACGTCGGCGAGGCGCCGGTCCCGCAGGACGTGACGCACGAGCGACGCGCCTCCGATCCCCGGCATCAGCAGGTCGGTCATGAGGAGCGCGGGAAGGTTGTCGGGCGTGCTCGCCAGCTGATCGAGCAGCGCGATCGCGTCGCTGCCGGTGTACAGACATCGTGCTCGCACGCCACGCTTCTCCAAGATCGCTCCAAGCATGTCGCAGGCATCGATGTCGTCGTCGACGAGAAGTACCCATTTGCGGGCCGACGGCATCATGTAGAGCGTCTTCTGCGAGCTGCGTGCCGGCAGAACGTACGGCGCAACGTAGATCTCGCGCGCGATCGCGACACACGTGTGCGGGACGCCGTCACTCCGCCCACGTCGCAGGATCAGAACATCGCGCGAGCACTCCGCGCCTCAGTTCGCGCGCGACGCGAGCAGCTTCGCGATCTCGTGCGCGGCCTGTTCGACGGACGTGACCTCGACCACCGGGATGTTGCGACCGTGCTCGCGCATGCGTGCGGCGAGCGTCTCGCGCGCGATGCCGGGCGTCCGCGGATCGTAGGCGACGACATCGAAGCTCGTGCGCGCGAGCGCCGCGTTGAGCGCGGGCTCGATGTCGACGTTCGTCATGTAGACGCGGTGGCCGAGGCCGCGGAGCGCGGTGCGAAGCGGCGCGAGCTCTGTCCACGTGCGGATTACGAGAATCCGGATCGGTGGAGCAGAGAGCGACATGCATTCAGAGATTTTGCACAGAGCGGGCCGGCACAGCTGCATGCGCGCCGGAGCACGCCGCGCGCTTCCGGGACACTCCACGACGTTGTCGTCGTCGGTGGCGAAGCGTTCGGTGCGTTGTGATAGACGGATGGAGACGTCGCGCTCGCCGATCGCGACCGCGCGTGATCTACTTCCGGTAGAGCTGCGTCCCCTCGCAAGTCAAGGAGGTGCCGTGAGCAAGACAGCAGGAGCACTGGCCACCGCAGCGTGTCTACAGACGATCGACCGAAGGCCGCCGACGAGTGACCGGTGGAACGTCGAGGTGCTGCTCGGCGTCGCGGCCACTCGTCCGAGCACGGACTTCGACGAGCATGCGGAGACTCGCTTCCACCTCTCGATCTACAGCGAGGAGTGGGGCGTGTTCGTGTGTCACGCGGGACGCGCGTCGTGGATCCGCGTCACCGACGTGCCGTTCGTCCACGGCCGCGACGACTTCGCGTTGCTGCCGGCGTTCCCGCCACTCGACGACGTGGGCGGGCTACTGCGCCGCCTCGAGACGCAGCTCGGCATCCGATTCGCGCGCGAGCACGCTGCGATCCACACGAACCTGCCCACGATCGAGCGCGACCTCCGCCGCTGGGTCGCGTCCCTCTGAGTCTGGGGTCACGCGCGACGCCACTCGATGCGAGCCTTCGCGCGGCGGGCCGCGAGCCAGTCGGCGAACAGGCGGTCGCGGATGTAGCGGCGCGTCGCGTCGTCGAGCTCGGTGCAGCGGCTGCGGGCGGTGACGTGAAGGACGGTCGTGCCGACGACGCCGACCGTGGCGAGCGGCGCGTCGAACGCGAGGGCGCGCAGCTCGGTCGGGCACTCGGCGCGCCGCCAGCGGTGGATGCGAAAGTCGACGTCGCGGTCCAGTGCGAGCTGCTCGACGACGCTCGCCAGCCGCTCCGTGGTCGCTCGGCGGGCGACCTCGCGGGCCTGCTCGGCGGTGGCGAGGCGGGCGACGCTCGCGACCGCGCGGTCGAGGTCGGCGCGGTGTGCCTCGAAGAACGGCTCGATCTGATCGGCGGTGACGCGGTCGCGGAGCGTGCGTGCGCGCACCTGCTGTTCGAGCATGCGCTCGAGGACGACGAGCGTCAGGCCGCGATCGTCGAGCCAGCTGTCGAAGGCGGTTGCCTCGAACAGGCCGTGGGCGACGCGCCAGTCGTCGAGCGCGCGCTGGAGGGCGGCGTCGTCGACGGGCTGGGCGGCGATGCCGAGGTCGTCGAGCGCGTCGGCGATCAGCAGCGCGGTCTCGAGCTTGCCGCGGAGGCCGGCGTCGTGTGCGAGATCGAGGAGGTCGATCGCGTCGTCGACGCGGAGCGGGACGCCGTCGATGCGGACGAGGACGTCGTCTCCGAGACGCGAGGCGTTGCGCGTCATCCACGGGGCGTGGCGGTCGGCGCAGAACGCGAGCGTCGCGGCGCCGAGGCCGGGCTTGTGGAGGACGAGATCGTAGTGATGGGCGCCGCTCCAGCGCTCGCGCTGCGCGGACAGCAGCACGGTGGTGCCGGGGTGCCGCGACTCGAGCTGGCGACAGGCGTGGCGGGCGTGTTGCGGGGCGGCGGCCTGGAGCTCGAGCAGCGCGGTGAACGCGTCGGCGACCGCGGCGGTGAGGTCCTCGGGGTCAGAGCGCAGCGCGCTCGCAGCGGCGTTCGTCATGGTGGGCCTCGTGGTCAATCAGCAGGTCGACGAGCGCAGCGGTGATCGGGAGGTTCGTGCGCTGTTCGACCCACAGGTACTGGCCGTTGGGGTTGAGCTCGAGGAAGGCGTAGTCGCCTTCGGGTGTGAGGATCAGATCGATCGTCGCGTAGGTCAGGCCGCTGCGCGCAGTGATCGCGCGGCAGTGACGTTCGACCGACGCGGGCAACGCGTGCGCCTCGTAGTGCGTGCGCACGAAGTCGGCGCGGCTGTCGATCTCGGTGCGCGCGTTGCGCTGCGTGTGAATCGCGGCCGCGAAGACCTGATCGCCGACGACCGTGACGCGGATCTCGAGCTCCTTCGCGATGCACGGCTGGAACAGCATCGGCGCGTAGCGCAGCGTCGAGGCCGCGTAGCCGAGGTCGGCGCGCGTGACGAGCTGCGTGTAGCGCACGGCGACGCGCGGCTCGGTCCAGAAGATCGCGGGGCTCGGCAGCTTGCTGATCAGCTGCCCACCGTGGGCCTCGAAGAACTGCATCAGCTCGCGCGCGTCGTTGGTGATCAGCGTCGGCGGGACCGTGAAGCCGATCGTGCGGGCGAGCTCGAGCTGCTTCAGCTTGTGATCGGCGCGGCGCACGTCGGCGTAGCGGCCGGGCAGCCAGGCGCAGTCGAGCGCCTCCCAGAGGCCGTCGAGCAGGAGCTCGAGCTCGAGCGCGACGTAGCGGCGCATCGCCGGCTCGGTGATCGCGGCGTCGGCCTGGGGTGCGCTCGGCCGCCGCAGCCATGCGACGCTGACGTCGTCGAGATCGAGCTCGCCGGCGCTGGTCGTGATCGTCATCCGGTTTCCGCCGGCGGCGTGCGCGGCCATCACGCGGGTGGCGGCAACGTCGCCGGGATCGAAGCGAGCGAACCGCGCGCCGCGTTCGGCGAGCAGCGCCGCGACGTGATCCGCGTGCGAGTCGCCCGCTTTGGTCAGGATGAGAATCATGGGAAAGGGAGCCGATCCGGAGATCGGCGAGTGGGATCAACCGCAGTGCGAGCCGACCCGGATCGGGCCGCAGTCGTCGCCTTCGCAGGTGTCGCCGCTGGCCGTCACGCAGTCGTGCGCCTGGCCGCCGCTGACAAACAGCAGTTGCTCGGCCGCGAGGTCACGCGGCAGGTTCTGGGTCTTCGTACGCGCGGTGGTCTGAACAGGCTTCTTCATGTGCAGTCTCTCCTCGTCGCCAAATCGGGCGACGCGGAGCGACGTTGCAGCGCTGATGCCATGCGCGCGCACTCGCGCTTCTCGTGCGTTACGCGCGCCGAGTCAGACTCGTGATGACACGCGTGTCGACACCGCAGTTCAGAGCGAGCTGGCGACCGCGGGCGCGGCGTCGCGCTCCGGTACGCGCGCGGATGCGAGCAGCGCACGCACGACGGCCTGGACGTCGGCAATCTTCACCGGCTTGACCAGATACGCGTGGAAGCCGGCGGCATGCGCGGCCCTGCGATGCGCGGCGTCGGACCACGCGGTCACCGCGACGAGGAACAGCTGCTTGCCGTGGCGCGCCTGAAGCCGGCGGCCGAGCTCGCAGCCATCGAGATCCGGCAGACCGAGATCGAGCAGCGCGACGTCGGGCGCGAAGCTCTCGGCGAGCTGCAGGGCGGACGTCGCGTCGAGGGCGACGTACGAGCGATAGCCGATCATGTCGATCGCGTCGCCGAGCATGACCGCAACATCTTCATTGTCATCGACGACAAGCACGCGCGCAGCGTTGTGCATGGCTCCCCCTGGCGACCGGTGTAGCTCCGCTTTGCGCGAGCGGCGAGAACAATGTTCGTGCGCTGCGAAGACCTCCGACGTCGACGCGTGCGCGATGCGATGTCGTTTTTTTCTGGCGCCGTTGAACGCTGCTTCGTCGCGACGTCGTTCGCGAAACCGCGCGTCGTGCAGTGCGGTTCATTTGACGCATTGCGCAATTAACGCCCGGTATACGAGTTGGAAACATCCGGCGCGTAGCGTGGCTCCTCGTTGAAAGGGAGGAGCAGATGCGAGCGATCGTTCTGGGGTTGTTGCTATCGAGTCGCGTAGCTGGCGCGCAGCCGGCGCCCGCGCCACCGACGGAGACGCCAGCAGCAGGGAGCGCCGTCCCGACACTCGCCGTCACCGCGGCGGAGGTCGAGCATGCGGCTCCGCCGGCCGCGATCGCGAGCACCGCACCCGCGCCCGAGGCATCGGTGTCGAACGGCGGCGAGACGACGGCGACCACCGCCGCCCCTACCGGGCCGCTGACGTTCGCCGGGATCACGATCACGGGGCTGCTCGACGCATACGCGACGATCAATCCGGCGCGCGGCGCGACGAACGCGGCGCCGAACGACCTCTACGTGTTCGAGACGCAGGCGAACGGCGCGTCGATCTCGCTCGCGAAGATCGCGCTCGAGCGCAAGGCGGCGCCGGTCGGATTCCGGCTCGACGTCGGCTTCGGTCAGACGATCGACATCGTCAACGCGACCGACACCGCGTCCGGCATGGGCCACGACATCACGCGCAACCTCGAGCAAGCGTATGTCTCGTGGGCCGCGTCGAAGACGGTGACGCTGAAGATCGGAAAGATGGTCACCCACCACGGCATCGAGGTGATCGAGTCGCCGTCGAACTGGAACTACAGCCATTCGCTCCTGTTCTCGTACGCGATCCCGTTCACGCAGACCGGCATCGCGCTCGACTGGGTCGCGAGCGACGTGCTCGAGACGACGCTGTTCGTCGTCAACGGCCTCAACAACACGTTCGAGGGCAACGCGTTCAAGAGTCCCGGCGCACAGGTCATTTACAAGCCGACCGGCGAGGTCACGCTGATCCAGAACTTCAGCGCGTTCAACGAGGCGCCCGGCGATGCGGGTGGGCTCACGCGGTTCGACAACGCCGTCTACCTGTTCGACACCGTCGCCACGTACACGCCGAGCGCCGCGCTCGAGCTCGGAGTCAACTCGGATGTCGCGTACGACGCGACGCTGCCCAGCGATGCGTTCCTCGGCGGCGCCGCGATCTACGCGCGCTGGCACGCGAACGACAAGATCGCGCTCTCGGGCCGCGGCGAGCTGTTCCACGACAACGCGTCGCCGACGCTCGGCATCCCGCTGCCGATGAAAGGCAACATCGCCGAGGGCACCGGCACGTTCTCGTACGCACCCTCGAACGGCCTCTTGCTTCGCACCGAGGCGCGCTTCGATCGCGGCTTCGGCGAGTTCAAGCCGTTCACCGACAAGGCGGGGACGGCGATGTCGTCGGCGCAACAGGTGACGTTCATCCTCGGCGCGGTCGCCGCGTTCTAACCAAGGAGCCAATACATGCTGAAACGATTTATCGACCGAATGAAGGAGCCCGGATCGCGACGCGTGTTTACCGCGATCGTCGCCGGCAAGATGATCGGCGCGCTGATCTTGATCGGCGGCATCGCCGGCGTCAGCTGGTACTTCGGATCCGAGGCGCGCGCAGATACGGCCGCCGCCCCGACCGTCACCGACCTGATCAACCCGCTCAACACGATGTGGACGCTGCTCGCGGCGTTCCTCGTGTTCTTCATGCAGGCCGGCTTCATGATGCTCGAGGCCGGCTTCTCGCGGACGCGCGAGACCGTGAACATCCTGCTCGAAGGCATCGTCGACACGTGCCTGTGCGGCCTGCTGTTCTGGGCGTTCGGCTTCGGGTTCATGTTCGGCTCGGGCAACAAGCTCATCGGCACCGAGTACTTCTTCCTGCACGGCACGCCCGCGACGTACGGATCGACCGGCGTACCGATGCTCGCGTTCTTCCTGTTCCAGTTCGCGTTCGCGGACACATGCTCGACGATCACGTCGGGCGCGATGGTCGGGCGCACCGGCTTCGTCGGCGACTTGCTCTACTCGTTCGGCGTCAGCGGGTTCATCTATCCGATCATCGGACACTGGGCGTGGGGCCCCGACGGCTGGCTCAACACGATCTCGCCGGTCGCCTTCCACGACTTCGCCGGCTCGACGGTCGTCCACACGATCGGCGGCATGGTCGCTCTCGCGGGCGCGATCGCGCTCGGACCGCGCCTCGGCCGCAAGTTCAAGCGCGACGGCGGCGCTCCCCCACCCGGCCACAACATGACGCTCGCCGCGGTCGGCGGCGTGATCCTGTGGTTCGGCTGGTACGGCTTCAACCCGGGCTCGACGCTGTCGGCGATGGACATGGACGGCTGCGCGCGCGTCGCGACGAACACGACGCTCGCCGCGTGCGCCGCCGGTCTCTCGGCGCTGTTCTTCGTCTATCCGCGCCACAAGGTGTGGGACGCCGGCATGACCGTCAACGGCTTCCTCGCGGGTCTCGTCGCGATCACATGCCCCTGCTACTGGGTCTCGCCGCTCGGCGCGATCCTGATCGGCACGCTCGCCGGCGTCGTCGTCGTGCTCGGCGTCGATCTGATGGAGCACCTGCGCATCGACGATCCCGTCGGCGCGGTTCCCGTCCACGGCATCTGCGGCATCTTCGGCACGCTGTCGCTCGGTCTGTTCGCGACGGGCGAGTTCGGTGCGCCGGGACCGACGGGCGCCGACGTCTCGACGACGGTGAAGGGCCTGTTCTACGGCGGCGGCTGGGACCAGCTGATCGCGCAGGCCAAGGGGAGCGCGGCCGTCACCGTGGCGACGTTCGCGGTCGGCATGCTGCTGATGTACGCGGTCAAGCGCACCGGAACGCTGCGCGTGTCGAAGCAAGGCGAGCTCGAGGGCCTCGACATCCACGAGCACGGCGGCTCGGCGTATCCCGAGCAGACCGGCGGCATCCACGGCATCGCGCCGCCGGAGGCGGATGCGGAGCTCGTCATCCCTGCCGTGCAGATCGCCGAGGCTCAGTAGACGCCACGCGCGGCAGCCTCGGCGGCCGCTTGCCGTGCCGGACCGCGCCCTGCACCGGCGTGTACTCGAGCTGCGTGCCGGCGCGCGCCGCGCGGAGCAAGAGGCCACCGCGCGACATGTCTCCGCGGCCGACGAACGACGCGGGGAACACGAGGCGCGCGCCGAACACGTCGAGCAGCGTGTCGACGTACTTGCCGGTCGCGATCGAGCCGAGCAGCACGACGTGACCGCGGTGGCGCAGCCGCGTGGCATCGCGGCGCAGCGGCTCCGCGAATGCGTCGGACTCGATGTCGATCGCGGCCATCGCGCGCAGCTCCGCGACGCCGATCGGATGAGCGGCCGGTACGAGGCCGAGGCCCGGCGCCATGATGTACGTGCTGCGCTCCGCGAACGCGTGGGCGTAGGTCAGCTTGCCGCGGAAGTAGAGCGCGGAGAGCCACGTGAAGACGTCGCCGAGCGGCGCGCGGCCGGCGCGGAGTGCCTCGCCCATCGGCGAGCGAGACACGGCGAGCTGGTCGGCGCGGAGGCCGTTCGTGCGCGCGGGCGAGACCAGGAACACCATCGCCGGTTGCAGGCTAGCGTATGATGGCCCTGCATGGTGGAGACGCCAGGGGACGCGCAGTTCCGGTTGCTCGTCGAGAGCGTCAAGGACTACGCGATCTTCTTGCTCGACTGCGACGGCAACGTGCAGAGCTGGAACGCCGGCGCCGAGCGGATCAAGGGGTACCGGGCGGACGAGATCATCGGCAAGCACTTCAGCACGTTCTACCGGCCCGAGGACCGCGCGGCGGGCAAGCCCGAGCAGGAGCTGTGGCGCGCCGTCAGCGACGGGCGGGTCGAGGACGCGGGCTGGCGCGTGCGCAAGGACGGCAGCCAGTTCTGGGCCAATGTCGTCGTGACGCCGCTCTACGAAGGCACCAAGCACGTCGGGTTCGCGAAGATCACGCGCGACCTCACCGACCGCGTCTACCGCACGTTCGTCGAGGCGACCAACGCGATCGTGTGGACGGCAGATGCGCTCGGGCGCGCGAACGCGGACTCGCCGAGCTGGCGCGCGTTCACTGGCCAGAGCGAGGCCGAATGGCTCGGGCTCAAGGGCTGGGATCCGGTGCATCCGGAGGACTTGCCCGTGCTCCGCGTATCGTGGCCCGCCGCGCGCGACGCGAAGCAGCCGTTCGAGGCCGAGTTCCGCATGCGGCGGCACGATGGCGTGTACGTGTGGATGGCGTGCCGCGCGATTCCGCTGCTCCAGGCCGACGGTAGCGTGCGCGAGTGGTTCGGCGTGACGTTCGACATCTCGGCGCGCAAGCAGGCCGAGGCGGAGCGTGCGCGCGCGGAAGCGTGGTGGCGAACGACGCTGTCCAGCATCGGCGATGGCGTGATCGCGACGGAAGCCGACGGCCGCGTGCGCTTCCTCAACGCGGTCGCGGAGTCGTTGACGGGATGGACCGCGCAGGATGCAGCGGGCCGCTCGCTCCGCGAGGTGTTTCCGATCTTCAATGAAGAGACGCGCGCGGAGGTCGAGAACCCGGTCGACAAGGTGCTGCGCGAGGGCAAGACCGTCGGCCTCGCGAACCACACCGTGCTCGTCCGGCGCGACGGCAGCGAGCGCGCGATCGACGACAGCGCCGCCCCGATCCGCGCCAGCAACGACGGCACGCTCGACGGCGTCGTGCTCGTGTTCCGCGATGTCAGCGCCGAGAAGCGCGAGCTGGTCCGCCGGCAGTATCTCGCCCAGGCGAGCGACGAGCTGATGGCATCGACGAACTATCGCGATTCGCTCGCGCGGGTGGCGCAGCTGATCGTGCCGCGGCTCGGCGACTGGTGCTCCGTCGAGATCCTCGAGAATGGCGTCCTCGAGCAGGTCGCGGTCGCCCACGTCGATCCGTCGAAGGTCGACTACGCGCGCGAGCTCAACCGCCGCTATCCGCCCGATCCGAACGGCGACTCCGGCGTGTACCGCGTGATCCGCACCGGCACGTCGGAGCTCTACACCGAGATCCCGCGCGAGCTGCTCGAGCGCGCCGCCGTCGACGACGAGCATCGTCGGATCATCCGCGAGCTCGATCTGCGGTCGGGCATGGTCGTGCCGCTGCGCGGACGCGAGCACGTGTTCGGCGCGATCACGTTCATCTACGCGCAGTCCGATCGTCGTTACGACCAGGCCGACCTCGCGTTCGCCGAGGATCTCGCACGCCGCGCTGCGATCATCATCGAGCGCCGCAAGGCGCAGGAGGACGCCGAGCAGGCGAACCGCGCGAAGGACGAGTTCCTCGCGACCGTCAGCCACGAGCTCCGGACGCCGCTGCAGGCGATCCTCGGCTGGGCGTCGATGCTCAAGCGCGGCACGCGCGATCCAGCCGCCGCGATCGACTCCGTGCTCCGCAATGCAACTGCGCAGGCACGGCTAATCGACGACATCCTCGACGTGTCGCGCATCATCTCGGGCAAGCTGCGCCTGCAGGTCGCGCGCGTCGACCTCGCGTCGGTGATTCGCTCCGCGCTCGATGCGATCCGGCCGGCCGCGAGCGCGAAGCGGATCGAGCTCGTCGAGCAGCTGTCGCCGGAGCTCGGCGCGATCGATGCCGACGCCGATCGCCTGCAGCAGATCGTGTGGAACCTCGTCAGCAACGCGGTCAAGTTCACCGGCGACGGGGGGCGGATCGAGATCTCCGCGATCCGCGATCCCTCGACGACGCGCATTGTCGTTCGCGATACGGGCGTCGGCATCGCGCCCGAGAACCTCGGCCTGATCTTCGAGCGGTTCCGCCAGGTCGACAGCTCCGCGACGCGCCATCACGGCGGGCTCGGCCTCGGCCTCGCGATCGTCCGCTACCTCGTCGAGGCGCACGGCGGAACGGTGACCGCGGCGAGCGAGGGCGTCGATCGCGGTGCCGTGTTCACGGTGACCCTACCCGTCCGCACGGCCGCCGAGGCCGCTCGCGACGCGCCCCGCACGCCGGCCGGCACGCTCGCGGGGCTGCGCATCCTCGTCGTCGACGACGATCCGGACGGACGCTGGCTCGTCGGCGAAGCGCTGAGCGAGGCGGGCGCGCGCGTCGAGACCGCGCCGTCGGCGCCGGAGGCGTTCGCGCTGTTCACGGCGCAACCCCATGACGTCGTCGTCAGCGACATCGGCATGCCCGGTGAGGACGGCTACTCGCTCGCGCGCCGGCTGCGCGCCACCGGACGCCCGACGACGCTGATCGCGCTGACCGCCTACGCGCGTCCCGAGGACATCCGCGCGTCGAGCGACGCCGGCTTCCAGCTGCACCTCGGCAAGCCGATCGATCCCGATGGCCTCGTCGCCGCGATCGCAAGCGCGGTCACCGCCAGTACAGATTCGCCGCGAGGCGGCCCGTCGTCGCGAGCTTGATGTCCTTGAACGAGTTCGTGAAGTCGACGCCCGCGCCGATGCCGCCGCTCAGCGAGAACCAGTCGCCGAGCATGCACTCGACGCCGAACTGACCGCTGACGCCGAGCAGCACCGACGCGCTCTGGCTCGTATCCGGCCAGTACAGATGCGCCTCCGGCTCGAGGTACGGATGCACGCGCCCGACGCTCACCGGCTTGTACATCCGATAGCCGGCGCCGAGTGCGAAGCCGAACAGCGTCGTGTCCTTCGCCATCGGCGGGACGCTGTTGTCGACGGTCTGCTCCTTGTGGAGGTTGAGACCGCCGGTCAGGCGCAGCGCGGCCTTGTCGCTGAGGAAGTACATCAGGCCGATCGTCGGCACGGTCTCGCCGAGCGTCGCCGGTCCGAGCTGCGCCGAGAGGTTGAGGCCAAACGTCACACCGAGCGTGCCCTTGGCGAACACGGCATCGGTGCCGCCGGCGGGCATCGGCGCCGGGCTCGCAGGCGCCGGCGTGGCCGGTTCGGTGCCTTGCGCGGCGGCAGTTCCTGCGCCGAGCGCGATCACGATCATCGATTTCTTGAACATGGCTGCCCCCTCACGGGATCATCGCCCTGGGATCGCGAGAGGCAACTTTATGGACCTGACGCTATACGCCGATTCGGCCTGGCAGAGCCCGTGGGTCTTCCACGCGATGGTCGCGCTCGAGGAGCTCGGCCTCAAATACAAGGTCGAGGCGAAGAAGCTGCCGCTCTCGGTCGACGAGCGTCATCGCATCCAGGAGCACGCGTTCCTCGGCAAGGTGCCATGCCTCGTGCACGGCGACTTCTGGCTGACCGAATCCGCAGCGATCAGCGAGTACCTCGGCGAGGCGTTCGCGCCGCCGCAGTACCCGCGGATCATGCCCGCCGATCCGAAGCAGCGCGCCCGCGCGCGTCAGGTGATGTCGTGGCTGCGCACGAGCCTGCACGCGCTCCGCGAGGATCGCCCGACGTCATCTGTCTTTCAGCGCCCGGTCACCAAGCCGATGAGCGAGAAGGGTCGACAGGACGCCTCCGAGCTCGTGCGCATCGCCGAGCAGCTGGTCGCGCCGGGCAAGACGACGCTGTTCGACGACTGGTGCATCGCAGACGCGGACCTCGCGCTCGCATTGATGCGCCTGATCGCGAACAGCGACACGTCGATGACGCAGCGGCTGATCGAGTACGGACTCGCGCAGTGGGGCCGCACGAGTGTGCGGCGCTACCTCGCGTACATCCCGACCACGCCTTAGTTCGCGGGAACGTCGACGAGGCGCGAGTACGCGGCCGTCGCGGTGCGACCCTTCGCGCTGCGGCCGTTCTGGCTGTACGTGTAGCGATCGCCGGCGAGGATCACGCCGCCATCGGTCGACAGCGCGTCGTTGAACGACTGGATCTCGCGATCCTGCAGGCCGGCGAGCGACCAGTCGATCGCGGCGATGTTCGCCGAGGTGCTCTTGTCGAGCGCCTTCTCGGTGATCGTCGGGCACGGCGCCGCGATGCACTGGATGCTGTTCGTCTTCGCGCGCACGAACACGCCCTCCGACACCGCGTCGCCCTCCTCGACCCACGCCTCGGTCACGACGAAGCGGCCGAGGTTGCCCTGCGCGTACTGCTGCGGAGCGAACCGGCCGCGCACGATCGCGTGCACGCCGCTCGTCGTCGCGTCGATGTTCGCCGCGTCGTAGAGCTTCTGCTGCAGGCCATCCGACACGCCGGACTCCGACCAGTCGAGCGCGGGCACGTAGCAGGACGCACGGTCGACATGATCGACACACGTCGTGTACGAGCGATTGAGGCGCGCGAGGTAGAAGCCGCCGCAGATCGGCGACACGCACTTGCGCAGGTCCTTCGAGATCTCGAAGTACGTATATGAACCGTCGACGGCGGCGTCCGCCTTGCCATCGACCGCGTTATCCGCGCTCGTCTCACCCGCGAGCTCGTCGTTCGGCGCGCTCATCGAGCACGCGCTCAACACCATAAGCAAAGAAATCGTTTTCATAACTCCGGCACCTTTCTCCGCCGGGGCAAATAGCACGACGCGCGCCAGCACCAGCAACGAGCCGCGCGCGAAATCAGATGGCTACTCGAGTAGCCAGTTAGATCTGCGTGCCCATCGAATCGGCGTGCACGCCGTCGGAGATCGCGGCCACGGGCATCGTCGATGACAGCTGCAGCGCGCTGAACGCACTGCGATCCACCGCGATCACGCCTGCACTGCCGTTCGTCACGCGCTGCAATTCGCTCAGGCTCTCGCGTACCGCGCGATCGATCGGCGTACCGCTCGCGATACGCATCGCGATCGAGTGCGCGAGCGCGACACGCAGGATCGCTTCGCCGTCTCCGGTCGCCGAGATCGCACAGTGCGCATCGGCCCAGGTGCCTGCGCCAGGAATCGGCGAATCGCCGACGCGCCCGCGCCGCTTGCCCGCGATGCCACCGGTCGACGTCGCCGCTGCGAAGCGGCCATCGCGATCGCGCGCGACCGCACCGACCGTGCCCTTCTGCACGTCGGCGAGCCGCATTCGTGCGCGCTCGGTGATCAATGCTCCCGCCGGCGCCGGCGCGATGCCGACCTCGCGCGCGAAGTCCCACGCCGAGCTTCCCGCGAGCAGCACGTGCTCACCGCGATCGAGCACTGCGCGGGCGAGCGCGATCGCGCACCCGAGATCGGGCACCGCGCCGACCGCGCCGACCCGCTGCGTGGCGCCATCCATCACGCTCGCATCGGTCTCGACCGTGCCGTCGCGCGTGAGGGCCGAGCCGCATCCCGCGTTGAACTCGGGATCATCCTCGAGCACGCGCACGGCGGCGACGACCGCATCGAGCGAGCTCCCGCCACGCGACAGGATCGCATCGCCCGCCGCCGCGGCCGCGCGCACGCCATCGCGCAGCCGTGCGTGTCGCTCCGCCGCGACGAGCCCGGCGCCACCGTGCACGACGATCGCGGTCATGGCGGCGGCGGTGCATCCGCCGCGCAGCGAAATCCGATGATCGCGTGCCGGATCTCCGGCGGGCGTCCGTGCCGCGACGCCGCGCGCCCGAGGCCCCCGAAGTCTTCCCACGACGAGCCCTTCACCATGATCTGGCCCTTCTTGAATGGCGTCATCGTCCACTCGAACACGTTGCCCGCCGCGTCGAGCATGCCGAACGGCGATGCGCCTTTGACGTAGCCGCCGACCGGCACGGTGTCGCCCGGGCCCTTCACGGCGCTGTCGAGCAGATCGGGGTCGAACGTGTTGCCCCACGGATACGCGAGCCCCTCGGTGCCGCGCGCCGCCTTCTCGTACTCGTCCGCGCTCGCCAGCCGGCGCGGTTGCCCGACCTGCTCGCCGCGCCACGCGCAGTAGCGACGCGCCTCGTCCCACGTGACGAGCACGACCGGATGATCGGCACGGCCCTGCGGCGGCGCGCCGTCCTTCCAGTTGAAGCGCGCGACCTGCGTCGCATAGTCCTGGATGTAGCCCTGCTTCTTCCACGTCGCCTCGTCGATCGCGGGCGCCGGTGCGCCGGTCGCAGTGACGAACTCGCCGTACTCCGCCTGCGTCACCGGCATCAGATCGATGCGGAACGCGACGGAGTGCGCGACGTGCCGATCGTCCTCGCCGTCGAACCACTGGTGCTCGCGCGCGACATCGTTGTGTGCGGTCGACGTGTAGTCGTCGTACGCCTGCGCGCGCTCCTCGGGCGTCGAGCCGGCGATGTACTGACCGGCGGGGATCGCGAGCATCTGCTGATCGGCGGCGGTCGACAGCGGCGCGGACGCGCTCTGCGGATGCGTCACGGCCGGTGCCGAACAACCTGCGAGGAGAGCGAACGCGATCCGTTTCATCGTTGCTGCGCGGCGATCGCCTTGCTGACGAGTCGCGCGAGAGCCGGAACGTACTCTGGATCGGAGGCGAGCGCAGCGCGATCGAGCGGCCGCGGTGCGATGGCAGGCGTCAACCGCGGGATGTAACCGCTGCGGTCTTGGAGCAGCACTGGATGTCGCATCGCGAGGTCGACGACGATCACGTTGGAGAACAGCGTCGCGCCGCTCTCGATGCTGCGCACGACGCTCGTCGCGAACAGATACGCGCCATCGGGCGACCACACCGGTCCGCTCTCGTCGGCGACGGGAACGTCGACGAGCGGCGTCGCCTTGCCGCTCGCGAGCTCGAAGAGCCACAGCTCGCCGTCGAGCGTGCCGTGATGCTCGACGGGCCGCGAGAATGCGAGCCAGTTGCCGTCGGGCGACAGCGCGGGCGCCGTATCGGCCGGCCCGTCGGTCAGCCGCGTGACCGTACCATCCGGCGTACGTCGCTCGAGATGCGCCTCGTGCTCGGTCATCGCGCAGTAGTAGATCGTGCCGTCGCGCGCGACCGTCGGAGTGACCTCGTCGCCGGGCGCGCTCGTCAGCGGCTCGAGGTGGTGATCGGCGAGGGTCAGCCGGTACAGATCGAAGTGCTGCGCGGTCGCGCGCTCGAACACGATCGCCTTGCCGTCGTGTGTCCACACCGGGTGCGCATCGGTCGCGCCGCTCGTCAGCTGCACGGGCACCGCGTCGTACGTCAGCGGCGCGATCCACAGGCTCGTCCCGCCGCCGCGATTCGACTCGAACACGATCTGCGCGCCGTCGGGCGAGATCGCCGGCGTCTTGTCGACGACCTTCGCGTCGGTGGCCGCGAACAAGTCGCCGCGGCGATCACCATGCTCGTCGAGCACGACGAGCTTCGCGCCGAGCGCGCCGACCTCCGCGACGACGATCGTGATCGCAGGCGGCGCAGGCGTTGGCGGCGGTGCATGGCCGCCGCACGCGGCGATCGCGAGGACCGCCGGAGCTGCTCTCAACTTACTTCTTGTCGGTCGCCGCGGGCGCAGCTGCCGGAGCCGCCGCGGGCGCAGCCGCCGGAGCCGCCGCAGGCGCGGGGGTCGGAGCGGGAGCTTCCGCCTTCGACTTCTTGGACAGGTTGGACATGTTCATGTCCTTCGTCATGTCCTTGTGGTCGGGCTCGACGCCGGCGTAGATGCCGACGGCGACAAAGAAGAAGCCGATGGCTGCCACGAGGCCCAGCGTGAACGCCTTCTTCGACGACTCGCTGGCGCGTTGCTCGTAGACGACAAACGCCTGCTCCTGCTCACGGGGCCAGGACGAGAAATCCATAAAGCTCATCGGATCCTCCGCACGCCTCGAACGGTAGTTGGAATTGAAAACGCCTGCAATGGAATCAACCGTTCGGGTGTCTCGTTCGTTGATAGTGGAGGCCAGGAC
>JAFAOG010000536.1 GCA_019237945.1 Deltaproteobacteria bacterium
ATGGTCGGTGTCAACGACGGGCTCGTGTCGACGGCGCAGGCGCCGTTCGGCGGCATCAAGCAGTCTGGCGTCGGCCGCGAGGGCTCGCGCCACGGCATCGAGGACTACACGCACCTCAAGTACCTCGCGACGCGCATCGGCTGAGGCGCCGGGGTACAGTGGCGCGAGATGGAAGGTCCGCGCCTCGATCGTAGTCCTCGGGATCCCGCGTTGCCGCTCGCCCGCGCGAAGATCGTCGTCGCCGTCGGCGGGGGCATCGCCGCGTACAAGGCCGCCGAGCTCGTGAGACTGCTCGACAAGGCGGGCGCGCATGTCGAGGTCGCGATGACGTCGCGCGCGCAGAAGTTCATCGGCCCGATGACGTTCCAGGCGCTGACGCGCCGCCCGGTGTTCACGGATCTGTTCTCGCTCGCCGACGAGGGCCAGATCGGCCACATCCAGCTCGCCGACCGCGCCGACCTCGTGATCGTCGCGCCTGCGACGGCGAATGTGATCGCGCGGCTCGCGGCCGGCATGGCGGACGACGCCGTCTCGGCGATCGTGCTCGCGACGCGCGCGCCGGTGCTGCTCGCGCCGTCGATGAACGTCAACATGTGGAACCACCCGGTGACGCAGCAGAACATCCGGCGCCTCGCCGATGTTGCCGGCTATCGCGTCGTCGGGCCGGGCGATGGCTTCCTCGCGTGCCGGTGGACGGGACCGGGGCGGCTCGCGGAGCCCGCCGATATCGTCGAGGCGGCCGCGCACCTGCTGTCGCCGCAGGATCTCGCCGGCAAGAAGCTCGTCGTCAGCGCAGGCCCCACGTACGAAGCGATCGATCCAGTGCGCTTCGTCGGCAACCGCAGCTCCGGCAAGATGGGCATCGCGCTCGCCGCCGCCGCGCAACGCCGCGGAGCCGACGTGACGCTCGTGCTCGGCCCCAGTGCGGTGCCGCCGCCCGTCGGCGTGCAGACGCGTAACGTCGAGACCGCCGCGCAGCTGCAGTGGGCACTCGGTGATGCGGTGAAGGGCGCCGATGCCGTGATCATGACGGCGGCGGTCGCCGACTACCGCCCGGCGAAGGAAGCGAAGGAGAAGCTCAAGCGCGGCGAGCTCGGCTCGAAGATGAGCGTCGCGCTCGTCGCGAACCCCGACGTCCTCGCGGAGCTCGGCACCAAGCGCAAGGGCAAGTCACCGCTGCTCGTCGGATTCGCCGCCGAGACCGAGGACGTGATCGCGAACGCGCGCAAGAAGCTCTCGGCGAAGAAGTGCGATCTGATCGTCGCGAACGACGTCGGCGAGCCGAACGCGGGATTCTCCGTCGACACGAACCACGTGCAGCTCGTCGATCAGAACGAAGTGGTCGATGTGCCGCCGGCGAGCAAGTCCGAGGTCGCGCATCGCATCCTCGACAAGGTCGTCGCGATGCTCACGGCGGATTCGACGTCGCGTAAGCCACGACGTAAGTGACGTCGGCGATCGCGCGCGGCACCTCGAGCGCGATGTGACCGCCGGTGCGCCACGGCACTGTCGTCGTCAGCGTGTCGAGCGCGGCGAGGCTGCCGTCGACCGTCGCGATGCACGTCAGGTGGCGCAGGTCGCGCGTCAGCCGGACGACGACCGTATCGCCGGCGACGAGCGCCGTCAGGTCGGTTCGCCGCGTCACGCCGCCGAGCTCCTGCTCCTCCTGCAGGTTCAGCGAGTCGAGATCCGTGGTGCTGCCGTTGTTGTTGAACGGCGTCGGCCAGCAGCCCTGGCCGTCCTCGGCGCCGAGCGTCTGATCGATCCACACCGCGAGGCGGCTCTCGTCGTCGATCGTCGCGAACGAGTGGAACGTGAAGCCAGCCTCGAGCGTGAACCCCGCGCCCTTGTCGGCGGTCGTGCGCTGGATCAGCCCGACCGCATCCGTGTCATCGCTGTGGGCCGCGGCGCCCGGCAGGAACGTCCACTGCGACAGCTTCACGGGCATCCACGCGAGCCGCTCCGCCGCCGGATCGCGGAACGACGTGAAGAACTGGATCGAGTCGCCGGCGCGCCGCGGATGCGGATCGCACACATCGCCGACGCCATCTCCGTCGCCGCTATCGGCCTGGTCGGTGTTCGGATCGGCGGGGCAGTTATCGACGTCGTCGGCGACGCAATCGTGATCGAAGTCGACGAGCGCTGCGCAGTTCACGTCGGCCGTCGCGTCGGCCGGGATGCGCACGGTGTCGAGGCCGAGCACGCGGTCGCAGCCGCACAGCGCAACGACGAGCGCGAGCTGCCTCACCCGATCAGCATAACAGCGCTAGCGCGCGCTCGACGCCACCAGACCGCCCTCACCGGCGACCGTGATCGTCGTCGCGTCGATCGCGGCCGCGCCGAGATAGACATCGCGGCCGAGCGGGCGCGCGGTCCACGTGGCGCCGCCATCCGCGGTGACGATCACGGTGCCGCGCCGGCCGACCGCCACGCCGTGCTGCGCATCGGCAAACGCGACTGCATAGAGGTTCTCGGTCGTGCCGCTCGTCTGCGCGGCCCACGTCACGCCGTCGTCGGCCGAGGTCATCATCGCGCCGCCGTCGCCGACGACCCAGAAGTGCCCACCGGCCTCGGTCACCGCGTTCCACCACTCGGGGGCGAGCGGGTGATCGACGGGCGCCGCGGTCGCCGAGCCGTGAGCCGCGCGGCCGAGGTAGTCGTAGTAGCCAGCGACGATCGTCGCGCCGCCCGGCGCCGCGGCCGCGCCGGCCATCTGGCCCGCGAAGCCGAACATCGTCTGCGGATCGAGCTTCGACCACGTCGTGCCGGTGCGGATCGCGGCCGACCAGTAGCCGACGACCGCGAGCGTGCCGTCGTCGCGACACGCGGCCGCGTTCGCCCAGCCCGCGCCGAGCTGCTGGCCGTAATCGGGGATCATCATGTCGGCGCCCCATGCCGAGCCGGCGCGCGGCACGACCGTGTAGTCCCCGCCGACCGCGCCGACGGATGCGCCGAAGCACAGCGCCGTGTAGTCGGCGGTGCCGCGATCGAGATCGAGCGTCCAGCCGCTCACGCCATGCCTCCAGGTGCGGCCGTGCGCGCCGGCGGCGACGAGCGTCGTGCCATCGAATGCGAGCGCGTTGATATCGGCAGGCGAGGGGAGCGTCTCGGTCGTCCACGGTGCCGCGATCGCGCCGTCGCCGAAGCCGCGCCGGCCGTCGAGCCACTGCCACAGCTCGTCGAAGTGCCACGCGTAGAGATCGTGGCCGCCGCCGGTGTGCCGCACCGTGAGCGCATCGGCCGGCAGCCCGGCGGCGGTGACCTGATCGATCAGATCGCGCGCGGTCGGCCACAGGTAGTCGCGATAGCCCGTCGACATGTAGATGCGCGGTCCGTTCGCGAGCGCAGGCAGCGCGTCGGTGGTCCATCGCCCGCCCGCGATCGGCGCGATGCCCTTGAACGGCGAGGACGGATCGATCAGGAACTGCGCCGTCATGTTCGAGCCCGACGAGAACCCCGACGCATACACGCGCGCGGGATCGATCGTGTACTGCTGCTCGAGCGCGCCGACGAGCTGCTTCGCGAACGCGCGGTTCTTGTCGAGGTCGCCGGCGTTCTCGTCCCAGCGATAGATCGGCGCGCCGTTGAACAGCGACGATCGCGAGCGCGGCCGCGCGACGATCACGCCGTGCGCATCCGCAAACGCGATCAACGCGTGGGTCTGGTACGCCTCCTCGGGCGCGTCGCCACCGGCCGTACCGTGAAAGTCGACGAGCAGCGGCGCCGGGGCCGTGCAATGCACGCTCGCCGGCACGTGCAGCCAGTAGAAGCGCTGCTCGCCGGAGACGTCGATCGATAAACCGTGCTGCGTGCCCGCGACGCCGTCCTGACAGCCGGCGGGCGGCGCATCGGGCATCGCCATCTGCGACGGCGAGCTGGAACAACCGACGACGACGAGCGCCCACGCGATCCGCATCTTCAGGGTTTGAACCGTGAGCAGGCCTCAACCCATTGGCGGCTGCTGACCGCGCGAGACCGGGCGCCGCAGCTGCGGCACTACACCAGGATGCCCGGCGCCGGGAACTTCGTGCACATCTCGCGGACCTCGCCGGCGATCTTCGCGTGCAGCGCGGCGTCGCTCGGCGCCTCGACGACCTGCGCCATCCACGTCGCGATCTGCTTCATCTCGGTCTCGCGCATGCCGCGGCTCGTGATGCTCGGCGTGCCGAGACGGATGCCCGACGGATCGAACGGCTTGCGCGGATCGAACGGCACGCTGTTGTAGTTGAGCTCGATGCCGGCCGCATCCAGCGCCTTCGCCGCGACCTTGCCGGGCACGTTCTTGCTCGTCAGGTCGGCGAGGACCAGGTGGTTGTCGCTGCCGCCGGTGACGAGCGAGAACCCGCGCTCGACGAGCGCCGCCGCGAGTGCCTTGCTGTTCGCGACGATCTGGTGTGCGTAGCGGCGGAACGTTTCGGTCTTCGCCTCGTGAAGCGCGACCGCGATGCCGGCCGTCGTGTGGTTGTGCGGGCCGCCCTGCAGCCCCGGGAACACCGCGCGATCGATCGCCTTCTGGTGCTCGGTCTTGCACATCAGCATGCCGCCGCGCGGGCCGCGCAGCGTCTTGTGCGTCGTCGTCGATACGACATCGGCGACCGCGACCGGCGACGGGTGCGCGCCACCGGCGACGAGACCGGCGATATGCGCGATATCGGCGACGAGCAGCGCGCCGACCTCCTTCGCGATCTCGCCGAACGCGGCAAAGTCGATCGTGCGCGGGATCGCGGTGCCGCCGCAGAAGATCAGCTTCGGCTTCTCCTTGCGCGCGAGCTCGCGGACCTCGTCCATGTCGACGCGCAGCGTGTCCTTGCGCACGCCGTACTGCACGGGGCGGAAGTACGAGCCGGTGATCGAGACGTTCCAGCCGTGCGTCAGGTGACCGCCCATCGGCAGCGCCAGGCCCATCACCTTGTCACCCGGCTTCAGGAACGCGAGGTAGACGGCCAGGTTGGC
>JAFAOG010000388.1 GCA_019237945.1 Deltaproteobacteria bacterium
CCGCCGTGGGGCGCGGTGCAAGCGCCGCAGGAATTGCCCGCGGTCGGCCGGCCCGTCGTCCACGGCACGGAGGCGCCGGGCGAGGCGCTGCGCCGCCAGGCTCGCGATCTGATCGAGACGATCCCCGCGATCGAGCTGCCGACCGCAATCGCGTTCCTCGAGTTCTTGAAGGCGCGCTCGGCCGAGGCGCTCGCGAAGGAGACGCGCGAGAACGAAGCGGTCGCCGATCCCGAAGGCACCAAGAGCTGAACGACGTGATCGACGCGCTCGCGACCGATCTCGTCCAGCAGGCGCCCGATCTCGATCCCGACACGATCGCCGCGCTGCGCACCGGCCTCGAGCAGCAAGGCTCCGCGCTCGCGCTCGCGGTCAGCCGCATCGTCGAGCTGGTCGCCGAAGGCCTCGTCGACATGGCGATCGCCCTGCCGCCGATCGCGGAGGCGTGCAACGTGCTGGTTTCGACGAGCGATGCCCGCGTGCTCGCCGCGATGAAGTATCAGATCGACACGCTCGAGCCGATGCCGGACCAGCCGCCGCGCATTGCGGCGCCCGACGTGCCGATCAACCGCGTGCGGCGACGATGAACTTGAGGTAGTTGCCCTCGGGGAAGCCGGGCACCGTCGGGAAGTCGGTCGGCAGCCCGCGGCGATCGACGATCTGCAGGCGCGTGCCCGCGCCCATCGCGCCGTCGGCGATCGCGCGCTCGAACTCCTCGATCGTCATCTTGTGCGTCGACGACGCGGCGGCGAGCAGGCCGCCGGGGGCGAGCACGTCGAGCGACGCCGTGATCAGCTCGGAGTAGTCGCGCATCGCGCTCCACGGCTTGCCGCCGCGCGCGGCCGCGCTCGCGAACGCCGGCGGATCGACGACGACCATGTCGAACGTGCGCTTGCGCTCGACGAACCGCGCGAGCACCTTGAACACGTCGCCGACGATGTGCTCCGGCTTCTCGGGATCGAAGCCCGACGCGGAGAAGTTGCGGCGTGCACGCGCGTGCGCCTTCGCGGCGACGTCGATCGCGCAGACCTCGGTCGCGCCGCCGGCCTGCGCGTAGACGCTGATCGCGCCCGTGTACGAGAAGAGGTTGAGCACGCGGCGGCCGGTCGCCCAGTGGCGGACCGCGCGGCGCCCTTCGCGCAGATCGGCGAACAGGCCCGTCGAGAGCGGCGCGGTGACGTCGACGACGAACGTCAGATCGTCTTCCTTGACCTCGAGCTCGACGGGCGCCGGTGCACCGCGCACGAGCTCGGCCGCGGCCTGGCGTGGTGCCTCGCCGCCGAGCGAGCGATAGCGACGCTGCTCGTAGATCGCCTTGCACTGCGTCTGCTCGACGAGCGCGTCGTAGAGATCGTCGCGCAGGTTCGCGACCGCGCTCGTGTAGAGCTGGCACACGAGGTAGTCGGCGTAGCGCTCGACGACGATGCCCGGCAGACCGTCGCTCTCGCCGTTGATCAGGCGGATGCACTGCAGCTTGTCGATCGCGACGTACTTGTGGCGCAGCGCGATCGCCGCGCGCACGCGCTCCTTGATCAGCTCGCCATCGATCGTGACGTCCGGATTCCGGACGAACACGCGGACCGCGATCGCGCTGTCGCCGTCGTAGAGGCCGCGGCCGACGAACTCGCCGTCCGGATCGATGAGATCGATCGGCGTGCCCGGCTCGGGCGCGATCGGACGCGGGCCGAGCGCCTCGCGGTAGACCCACGGATGCCCCGCCCGGATCCGGTGCGCGACGTCTCCCGGCAGGCGCACGGTGTTCTTGCGAACGATCGGGGCACCGCGCAGGGGTCGTCGTGGCCGGCGAACAGCAGACATTGACGGGGTTTATACACGAATCGTTTCTGGTAGACAGACGTCGTACCCGTGGGGTATTCCGCTTCCCGGGAATGACTGAAGGGAATCCAGTAGCCACTCTCGAGCCGGTGCGGTTCGGCGAGTTCTTGCTCGCCCGCAACCTGATCACCGACGAGCAGTGGATCGCGGCGCTCGCCGACCACTGGTCGGGCGCGATTGCGGGACGCCACCGCCGGATCGGCACCACGATCATCGAGTGGGGCTTCCTCGAGCCCGAGATCGTCGAGGCCGAGGCCCGCGCGTTCCACGACGACCTCGACATCATTGAAGTCATTCCGCGCTCGGAGGCGACGACCATCCCTCCGCCCTACCGCGCCGCCCTGTGATTTTACTGCGGTAAGCCGCCGCACCGCTTGGTACACTCTCGCCCCGGCTCACGGAGACCCATGACGATGGCAGTCGAAACGAACAAGGGTGCTACTCCCCCGACGACCGCGAACCCCGGCGCGACGCTCACCGGCGTCCCGACCGCGGCCGGCACCGGCCCCGCGCAGACGCTGACCGGCATGGCCGCCGCGACCGCCGCGGTCAAGGGCAAGCCGCGCAAGCGCAGCTCGTCGCTGATGCAGATCCAGTCGTCGCTTCCGTCGGTGGAAAGCTCGCTCGACGAGTTCATCGCCCGCGCGAACCAGACGATGACCGACCCGGCCCAGTGGCAGGCGGAAGCCGTCAAGCAGGCCGAAGAGGACGAGCAGCGCCGCGAGCAGGACGCGCTGCGCTGGAAGGCCGCCGAGCATCAGCTCCGCGAGGCCGAGGTGCGCGAGACGTCGCTGCGCCGCCAGCTCGACGGTCTGCAGGGCCGCCTCGCCGAGGCCGAGGCCCGCGCCGCCGTCGCGACGACCGGCTCGAGCCAGGACGGCGTCGTCGCCGACCTCAAGATCCGCCTCCAGAAGATGGAGGAGAAGCTCCGCTCGGCCGAGGGTCAGGCGCAGCAGGCACAGCGCCGCGCCGAAGAGCTCACGATCGAGCTGACGAACGCGAAGTCGCAGGCCGCGGCGGCGCCCGCCGTTCGCGACTCGCTGCCGAGCTACGAGAATGAAGAGCTGCAGGAGCGCGTGCGCGTCGCCGAGGCGAAGGCGCAGAAGGCGATCGCTGCCGCGAAGGCCGCGTCCGCCGGCCTCACCGTCAACCCCGCCGACATCGCCGCGATCGAGAGCGGCCTTGTCGTCCCGAGCCTCGAGCAGCCCAAGGGCACCAACTGGGCCCTCGTGCTCGGTGCGCTCGTCGTCGGCGCCGCCGTGATGTTCGGCGTCACGAAGTTCGTCCTCAAGACGGACAAGAGCGACGCGCCCGCGGCCCAGCCCGCCGCCGCCGCGACGACCACGCAGCCTGCTGCGGCGCCCGCGCCCGCGGCCCCGTCGAAGCCGATCGTCACGCCGATCGAAGATGACAAGGCGCCCGCCGCCGCCCCGGCCGACCAGGCCGCTGCTGCACCGGCGCCGACGGCGCCCGCTGCGACCGCGCCGGCAGCCACCGCGCCAGCCCCCGCGCAGGACGATGCCGCGAAGCTCGCCGCCGAGAAGGCCGCCGCCGAGAAGGCTGCCGCCGACCAGGCCGCCGCCGATGTCGCGCAGAAGAAGGCGCTCGCCGAGAAGGCCGCCGCCGAGGCGTCCGCGAAGAAGGCCGCGCCCGCCGCGAAGGCCGCGCCGGCCACGAAGACCGCACCCGCGCACCACGCCGCGACGACGACGAAGGCCGCCGGTGGCGGCATCGCCGACCCGTTCGGTGGCGAGGCGGCGCCTGCGCCGAAGAAGGCCGCGCCCAAGAAGGGCGGCGCGAAGGGTGGCGGGATCGTCGACCCCTTCTGATTCGTTCGCGAGCTAACGAAACTGAGCGCCGCTCCAACGATGGGCCGGCGCTCGGTTAGTCGCGCGGTCGTTCGTCTGTGGCGGCCTTGAATCGCGGAGCAGATCGCGCGAGGCCGAGGCGCCGCCCCGAAGCGGTCCGGACGGACCGCGAGGGCGCGGCAACGAAGGGATCGCGCGAGCTGCCGCTGCGAGGCTGGCCGACGCAGACGAACGGCCGCGCGAAGGGTGCCAACGTCTGCTGACGAGGCGTGATGCTTTGGCGTTGCAACTGTCGGAGTGACGCGATATTGCAGCGGTCGCTCGGAGGCCACTCACGTGAAACGCATCATCGTTGCTATCAGCTTCGTGCTCGCGGCGTTCGCCGCGACGGCATGGGCGGAGCCCACGAAGGAACAGTTGGAGCAGGCAAAGGCAGCCTTTGCCGAAGGCAAGTCGCTCCACGATCAGGGCAAGCTGCCCGAGGCCGTCGAGAAGTTCAAAGAGTCGTATCGACTCAGCCAGAACCCGCTGCTGCTCTACAACATCGGGTTCACGCTCGACGAGGCGGGTCAGAAGGACAACGCGCTCCTCTACTACCGCAAGTTCCTGTCCGACGCGCCCGCGAACGCCACGCAGCGCAAGACGGTCGAGGATCGGGTGAAGGCGATCGAGAAGGAGAAGCTCGACGCCGACCTCAGCGGCAAGCCGACCGACACCAAGCCGACCGACACCAAGCCGGTCGAGACGAAGCCCGAGCACGTCGAGCCGACGAAGATCAAGCCGGCGGGCACGTACAGCGAGAAGGACTTCCAGCACCAGATCATCGACACGGCGCCTCCGGGCAAGCCGCTCGACATCACCGCGTTCGTTCCCGAGGACTCCGGCTGGACGGTCACGCTCGCGTACCGCGCCGCTGGCGACCCGACGTTCACGATGAAGAAGATGAAGTGGCGCTACAAGGAGCTCGTCGCGCGCATCCCCGCGAACAAGATCAACGGCAACTCGATCCAGTACTTCATCGAGGTCAAGGATCAGGCCGGCACGAAGGTCGCGAGCTCGGGCAAGCCGACGAGCCCGAACCTCGTCGACGTCGAGGCGAGCGCCTCGCCGCGCTTCTATCCCGACTGGAGCGACGAAGGCGACGCCGGCACCGGCGGCGCGACGACCGTCAAGAACACGCAGGCCGAGGACGAGGATCCGCTGCACCCCGGCCAGCACAAGCAGGTCGCGCAGAACACCGACAACGTCGACATCCAGCCGCACGATCAGCCGGCGACGCCGGGTACCGCCTGGAACGACGTCGGCTCGAGCAAGTTCGAGAAGGCGAAGTGGATCTCGACCGGCACGGCGGGCGCGCTGCTCGCCGGCTCGCTGACGTTCTATCTGCTCGCGAGCAAGCAGGCCGATAACATCATCGCGGACAGCAAGTCGTGCGGAAACCCTCCCTGCCGCGCGTACGACCACGACTTCGATCAGGCCTGGCAGGATGCCGGCCAGCGCTACACGACGCTGTCGAACGTGACGTTCGTGTTCGGCGTCGGCGCGGCGGCCGTCTCCGGATACCTGTGGTACCGCCAGCTGACGGCGAAGCAGCACGGCGAGCTGAAGATGTCGAACAAGAACGCGTCGCCCGAGACGACGTGGGTCGTGATCCCGACCGGCAGCCCGTCGGGCGTTGGCGCGGCCGCGGCGGTGGAGTTCTAGTCATGCGCGCACTCGCTCTTTGCTTTCTCGCGGCGGCTGCTTGCTCGCCCTACTCGCCCGACCTCGGCGCGGCTCCGTTCCTCTGCGGCAGCGCGGCGCCGGTGTGCCCCGACGGCTACTCGTGCAACATGGGCGGCGGCAGCGGCGGCGTGTGCACGAAGAACGGCGGCAGCGGTGTTCCGGTCGACGGCACGCCGAGCAACTGCGCCGATGACCACACGCTCGAGCCGAACGACTCGATCACGATGGCGTGGCAGACGCCGGTCGACACGCGGAAGAACTTCCCGCTGACGATGCTCGCGATCTGCCCGGCCGGCGACAAGGACACGTACTCGATGGCCATCACGGTCGCGAACGAGAACGTCGAGGTCCTGATCGACTTCGACGTCTCGGGCGCCGCGCTCCAGGGCGCGATCCTCAACGCCGGCGGCACCGCCATCCAAAACGCGATGCCGATCACCGGCTCGCCGGGTCACATCCGCGCCTACGTCGCGAACCTGCCCGTCGGCACGTACTACGCGCAGGTGTTCGGCCCGAACTCCGGCACGCCCGCGACGAACAACTACAACCTGACGATCAACGTCACCGGCCCTTAGGCCGCGACGGCGAGCTTGAACGACCACCGCCGGACCTCGGCGGCGAGCTCGTTATCGTTCCCTGCCCGTTGGGTCAGGCGGGAAAGCGCCGACATGGCGCCGCTGCGATCGTCCTGCTCCCAGCACTTCCGCAGCTCCAGCCTGAGAAGCGCGATTTCCTTGGCGTCTGCGTAGCTCATGAAGCCTCCCAGCGTCACCTTCGGGGCGGTGATCAGCGTTCGCAACTTTTCTGACGTCTGAGCGGGCAAAACATTTCATGGCCCGCCCGGGGGGTCCGCGGTTTGACGCCTACCCCAACCCCGGGTTACCTTGTCGAAAGTCCGAAGTTTTTTCCTGGGGGACTCTGGTCAATGAGCCGCATCGGAGAGCTGCTGGTCCGCGAGAAGATGCTCTCGCTCCAGCAGCTGCAGCAGGCGCAGGACGAAGCCAAGCGCACCGGTAAGCGACTGGGCGCCACGCTCGCGCGCCTCGGCTACGTCAACGACCAGGCGCTGACGAGCTTCGTCGCCAAGCAGTACAGCCTGCCGTCGATCAACCTGAGCGAGCTCGAGATCGACCAGGCCGTGCTCAAGCTCGTGCCGCGCGAGATCTGCGAGAAGCATCAGGTCATCCCGATCCGCCGCAACGGCCCGACGCTGGTCGTCGCGATGGCGGACCCGTCGAACATCTACGCGATCGACGAGCTCAAGTTCCTCACCCAGTACAACATCGATCCGGTCGTCTCGAGCGAGGCCGGCATCGAGGCCGCCCTCTCGCGCTACTACGACAAGGGACCCGACCTCGACCAGATGGTCGGCGAGCTCGGCGACATCGACAACGTCGACTACGCGGCGGTCACCGACGAGAACGTCAACGTCGTCGACCTCGAGAACCAGGCCGGCGAGGCGCCCGTCGTCAAGCTCTGCAACGCGATCCTGCTCTCCGCGATCAAGAAGAAGGCCTCCGATATCCACATCGAGCCGTACGAGAAGAGCTTCCGCGTGCGGTTCCGCATCGACGGCATCCTCCAGGAAGAGATGCGGCCGCCGCTGAAGCTCCGCAACGCGATCACGTCGCGCCTTAAGATCATGGCGTCGCTCGATATCGCCGAGCGCCGTCTGCCGCAGGACGGTCGCATCAAGCTCAAGATCGGCGGCAATCGCGAGATGGACTTCCGCGTCAGCGTACTCCCGACGCTGTACGGCGAGAAGATCGTCATGCGACTGCTCGACAAGTCGACGCTGCAGCTCGACATGACGAAGCTCGGCTTCGACATCAAGCCGCTCGACGACTTCAAGTACGCGATCAAGAAGCCCTACGGCATGGTGCTCGTCACGGGCCCGACCGGTTCGGGCAAGACGACCACGCTGTACTCGGCGCTGTCCGAGCTCAACACGATCGATCGCAACATCTCCACCGCCGAGGATCCGGTCGAGTTCAACCTGCACGGCATCAACCAGGTGCAGATGCACGAGGACATCGGCCTGAACTTCGCGACCGCCCTGCGCGCGTTCCTGCGGCAGGACCCGAACATCATCATGGTCGGCGAGATTCGCGACTTCGAGACCGCCGAGATCGCGGTGAAGGCTGCGCTCACGGGCCACCTCGTGCTGTCGACACTGCACACCAACGACGCACCGTCGACGGTGTCGCGCCTTCTGAACATGGGCATCGAGCCGTTCCTCGTGACGGCCTCGGTCAACCTCGTGCTCGCGCAACGTCTCGCGCGCCGCATCTGCAACGACTGCAAGGTCCCCGGCGAGAAGCATCCCGAGGCGCTGCAGAAGATGGGCATGAGCGACGAGCAGATCCGCGGCGCGAAGATCATGAAGGGCAAGGGCTGCGCGACCTGCAACAACACCGGCTACAAGGGCCGCGTCGCGCTCTACGAAGTCATGCCGTTCTTCGATCCGCTCAAGGAGCTTGTGCTCCAGGGCGCGTCGGCCGCCGAGATCAAGACCGAGATGATCCGGCAGGGCGTGCAGTCGCTGCGCCAGGATGAGGTTGATCGAAGCCGTCACGAGGAACGGCTCGACACCCATGTTGAGGAGTCGCGTGACGGTCGAAGGCGCGTCGTTCGTGTGCAGCGTCGAGAGAACGAGGTGGCCCGTCAATGCTGCCTTGACGGCGATCTCCGCCGTCTCGAAATCGCGGATTTCTCCGACGAGGATGATGTTCGGATCCTGGCGCAGGAAGGAGCGGAGCGCCGCGGCGAAGTTGAGCCCGATGTTCTCGCGGACCTGGACCTGGTTCACGCCGGCGAGGTTGAACTCGACCGGATCCTCGGCGGTCATGATGTTGGTCTCGGGCGTGTTGATCTTCGCGATCGAGGAGTACAGCGTGTTGGTCTTGCCGCTGCCGGTCGGCCCCGTCACCAGCACCATGCCCCACGGACGCTGGATCGCCGCCTCGAACCTGGCGAGCGACTCCGGCTCGAACCCGAGCCGCGTCATGTCGAGCATCAGTTTGTCCTTGTCGAGGAGCCGCATCACGATCTTCTCGCCGAACAACGTGGGCAGCACCGAGACGCGGTAGTCGAGGTCCTTGGCCTTGCCGGAGATCTTGGTCTTGATCTTGATGCGTCCGTCCTGCGGCAGCCGCTTCTCGGCGATGTCGAGGCGCGCCATGATCTTGACGCGGCTGGTAATCGCCTCCTTGAGCTTGAGC
>JAFAOG010000589.1 GCA_019237945.1 Deltaproteobacteria bacterium
TCGGCGACCTCGCCTTCGACATGATGCAGCAGAGCGCGATCTACCGCGAGTACGACGCGCTCGAGTCGCCGGCCACGCGCGATGCCGAGCTCGCACAAGCGGTGCTCGACGGCGATGATCCGCAACAGGTCCTCGCCGCGACGTTCACGGGTCTGCGCGAGCTGACGCCCGAGTCCGCGTCGGACATCGCCCGCACGCGCTTCGCGTTCGATCACGCGACGCTCGTCGAGCTCCAACCATCCGGCAAGAAGAGCGGGCATACGGTAGCGCTCGCGGCGCCCGTGCATGATGCAGGACTGCGTCGCGACGTTCCTGATCCGAGCGAGGCCCAGAAGCCGCTGCCTCCGGCCCCGAGCCCGCTCGCGGCGGCGCATACGCGCACGCTTCCGAACGGCATGACGGTCGTCTTGCTGCCGCTGACCAGCGTCCCCGCGATCGACATCCGCCTCGTATTCGCCACCGGGACCGCCGACGAGGACCCGAATCAGCGAGGCGCGGCGATCGAGGCGGGCTACGGGCTGCAGTTCGATCTCCGCTACCTCAACGATCTGCTGCTGTTCGCCGGCGCGGGTGGCACCCAGCTCGTCGACGTCGAGCCTGATACGACGACGTTCGAGGCGCGCGGCGTCGACATGCACCTCGATCTGTTGCTGGCCGGCCTGCGTCGCTGGGTCCGCGAGGGCTACTACGAGGACGACGAGCTCGCCGACGCCCTGCGCACCCAGGCGAAGCGCGCGGACGACAACGGCACGCTCACCGACGCCTGGCGTGGCGCGCTCTACGGCAAGGATCATCCGTACGTCGCGGCCGGGCTCGTCCGTCGTGCCGCGCCAAACCTCTCCGGCGACCAGGTCCGCGCCTTTCGTGCCGCCCACTACACGCCGGATAACGCGACGCTCGTGATCGCCGGCCGCTTCGACGCCGCGATCGCCGACCGCTGGATCGACTTTCTGTTCAGCGACTGGAAGGGCCATGCGGCGAGGCGCGTGTCGCCGGAGGCTCGCGCGGCGAGCGCGTCGCTCGCGCAGTTCCACGACACGGCACAGGTGGGCCTGAACATCGCGCTGCCCGCGAACACCGGATCGCGTGCTGCTCGGCTCGTCGCCGGCGAGATGTTGCAGGAGATCGCGGATGACGTGCGGCACCAGCTCGGAGCGAGCTACGGGTTGCACGCCTCCTACGAGGAGGAGCGGCTCGCGGGCACGTATGCGATCGCAGGCTGGGTCGATGCGGCACGCACGGCCGACGCCGTGCAGCTCGTGCGCGATCGGCTCGCCGAGCTGCGTGCGTTGCCGGATGCGCCGTTCATCATCGCGCGACGACGCGTCGTCTCACGGCTCGACTCGCTCGCGACAAGCGCGGCGGCTCTGGCATCCCGCGTCGAGCGCGCGGTCGCGATCGATGTGGCCCCGCTCGCCGACATCGAGACCACCGCTGCCGCTCGCGCGCTGACCGTCGCGGACGTGGCACCGCTGCTCGCCGATCTCGATCTGTCGCGCGCCTCCGTGCTGCTGAGTGGCCCCGAGCCAGACGTCCGCCACGCCTTCGACGTGCTCGGGCGCACGCCGACGGTGGTGCCTACCTTCCATGACGCGGACACGGGGGACGAGCCGGCCACCGCCCCACCGGCGACGACGCATCACGCGCAGCGAGACTCGGTCACGATAGCCGACCTCGAGCCCGCGATCACCGAGCAGGGGGCGCCCGACCCGCTCATGATCACGCTCGGCATCGGCGCGGTCGCGTCGAGCGCCGTTGAACAGGGCGAGATGCTGCACTACGACTGCTGCGATGGCTACTCGCTGTTCGGCGAGCTCGGTTATCGCTTCGATGCGAAGCACGCGGTCGGATTGCACCTCGCATACGCGCGCACGACCGGCCAGTACGGCACGCCGATGATGCTGACGATGACGCCGATGTCGATCTCGGCGATCGAGGGTGATCTGTTCTTTCAGGCGGTCGCATACGACCGGTTGTGGGGTGCACTGTCGTTCGGCGTCCACGTCGACAGCATCGACGGCACGACGCAGATGCTGCAGGGCACCGAGGCCGCGCTGAGCTTCGGGCTGACCGGCGGCGTCGACCTGCTGACGCGCGGTATCCACCGGTTCGGTCCGTACCTGCAGGTCGAGGGCACGTTCCTGTCGACGTCCGGCTACGGTTCGATCGGGTTCGGCGCGGCGTACCGGCGCTAGCGCGCGCCGCTATACTGCGGTCGTGAGCTTCTTCCGCCGCGTGTTCTCCAGCGACTACCGCGCTGCGGTCGCCGCCGAGGCGGCCGGGAACGTCGATCTGGCGGCCGAGCGGTATGCGCTCGCCGGCGAGCACGAGGGTGCCGTGCGGATGCATCTCGCGCGGGCGGCGCGGGCGCCGACGCGGCAGGCCGAGATCGCGGCGCTGCGCGATGCGCTGCGGTGGGCGGGCGAGGATCGCGAGCTCGAGAAGCGCGCGGCGAAGGCGCTCGGGCGCGCGCTATGGGAGAACGCGAAGGCGGAGGGCATCGCGACCGAACGCGATCGCACGAAGATCCGCGAGGCGGCCGAGCTGCTGATCCGCGGCGAGGATCATGCAACCGCGGGCGAGGCGCTCGAGTCGATCGGCGATCTGCAGGCGGCGAGCGCGGCGTACTCGGCGGGCGGGCTCGTCGAGAAGATGGAAGCGGCGCTGACGAAGGAAGACGAGCGCGAGTCGAAGCAGCGCGAGGAGAGCGATGCGTTCGCGGGGTACGAGACGCACATGCGCGTCGGGCGGCGTGATGATGCGCGCGCGGATCTGTCGCGGGCGATCGCGAGCGCGGGAGACAAGGCGGGCGAGTACCGTCGGCTGCTCGACCAGCTCGATACGGCGCTCTTGACGGCAGGCAAGGTCGAGCTGCGGCGGCGCGGCAAGCCGGCGATCGTCGCGTGCGCGGCGGACAAGATCGTCCTCGGGCGCGATGCGCTGTGTGACCTGGCGCTGCGTGCCGGCGGCGTGTCGCGGCAGCACGCGGAGATCGATCGCGTCGGCGATCATTACGAGCTGCGCGACCTCGATTCGCGCAACGGGACATCGCTCGCGGGGTTGCCGCTCGTTGGCAAGGTGCCGCTCGTCGGCGAGGGACGGTTCGGGCTCGGCGACGAGCTGTCGCTCGAGTTCGACGCGCGGGACGGGCAGCTGATCCTGCGCGTCGCGACCGGCCTCGATCGCGGCGTCGCGCTGCTCGCGGGCGCGGATGGAGCGCGGCTCGACCTGACGCCGCTCGGGGTCGCACTCGACATCGTGTTCCAGAAGGGACGGCCTCTGCTCGGGCGCGGCGCGTGTCGCGAGGTCACGTTCAACGGCGAGCCGCTCGGCGAGCTCCGCGTGCAGCTGGTGCGCGGCGATCGCGTCGTCGCGGATGGCGACGAGATCGACGTCGGGTAAGGTCAGGCGATGGCCCAGAAGTCGTGGTGGCGCCGCATGTTCGGTCGACAGACCGAGCCGCCGGCGATCGCCGCGCCCGCGCCCGAGCCGCAGCACCTCGCGAGCGAGGAGGAAGTGTTCCTCGCGAAGCTCGTGCAGGATCTCGCCGACGGCAAGCGTCGCGACGAGGTCGGCAGCCCCGACGTGCTGAACCGGCTCGATGCGCTGTGGAAGAGCGGCCACGAGCGGCTCGCGATCGAGTGGATGGAGAAGCTGCTCAGCGTGCCCGAGGTGCCGGGAGCGGCACTCGCCCCGCTGCGCGGCAAGCTCGTCGAGCGGCTCGATCAGCGCGGCGAGCTCGACGCCGCGATCCCGCACCTCGAGCAGCTCGTCTCCGAGGAGGCGTACGCGCTGCGCGCCCACTACCTGCTCGCGGAGCACGCGCGCCGGCGCGAAGATCACGAGCGCGCGCTGCGCCATTACGAGGCGGTGCTCGGGCGCGACGTCGACTATCCGAACGTGCGCGTGCGCGTCGAGCGGCTGCGCCAGCTCACGGGGCGGTCGGCGCCGGTCGCGGGCGAGACGATCGCGGCGGGCGACGTCGCCGGCGTGCAGGCGGGCGCACGCTACCGGCTGATGCGCGAGCTCGGGCGCGGCGCGACCGGCGTCGTGTACCTCGCGCGCGATGCCGAGCTCGATCGCGACGTCGCGGTCAAGCTGCTCCACCCGCACCTCGCCGGTACCGAGCGTGCCGACGCGCTGTCGCGGTTCTTCCACGAGGCGCGCGTGATGGCGTCGCTGCGCCACCCGAACGTCGTCGCCGTGCTCGACATGGACGAGGCATCGCGGCGCATCGTCATGGAGCTCGCCGCGGGCGGCACGCTGCGCGACGTCCTGCGCGAACGCGGCCCCCGCACGCTGCGCCGCGCGATCGAACGCCACGGCCAGATCCTCAGCGCGCTCGCATCCGCGCACCGCCGCGGCATCGTTCACTGCGACCTCAAGCCGGGCAACTTGATGTTCCGCCGCGACGCCGATCTGCCCGGCGTCGAAGTGATGCTCGGCGACTTCGGCGTCGCGCACCTGCCCGACGCGAGCGGCGCCGTCGCCGCGACCACCCGGCGCGCCGAGGCGGTCGGCACGCTCGCGTACATGGCCCCCGAGCAGCGGCGCGGCGAGGTCACGCCGGGCAGCGACGTCTATGCGAGCGCCGTCGTGCTCTACGAGATGTGCACCGGCCACACGCCGTGGTCGCGCGAGGTGCTGATGGTCGGCACGCGCAAGGCCGATGACTTCCTGCTGCCGATCGCGCTGCGCCGCGAAGCGGTCGCGGACGACATCCAGCAGCACCTGCTGCGCATCGGCGATCCGGATCCGAGCAAGCGCCCGACGACCGCGCAGGCGCTCGCCGAGTCACAGCGGCTGCGCGAGCGCTTGATCGCGGCCGGCGCTGCGTAGTCGGAGCAGACCCGGATTAACGCGAAAACGCGAAAACGCGAAACAGAGAAGCGCGAAGCCCAGACGCCTCGGTCCGCTGGCGAAGCGCCACCGGACCTCGGCCAGCTCGCTCTCGTTTTCGGAGCCAGTGGGCGAGGGGTACTGGCGCTTCGCCGGTACGCCGAGCCGCCGTGTGGGCTTCTGGCTTTCCGTTTCCGGAACTTCGCGTTTTCGCGTTTTCGCGTTAATCCGCTTCCGATCCGAAACTAGGCTTCTTCCTTGACCGGCGTTGCCTTGAGCGCGGCCTTGCCGTCCTTGACGTAGACGGTGAAGCGCACTTCCTTGCAGCCGGTCTTCGCCATCAGGTCGTCGCGGTTCTTGATCAGCTTCTCGCTGAACTTCTGGTAGGTCAGGCCCGCCGTCGGCTCGCCGCAGCTCTGCTTGACGCTGACGAACTGGTCGTAGACCTGCTTGAAGTACGGATCGACGGCGGGTCCGCTGCCGGCGGGCGCGCCGGCGCCGGTGCCGCCACCGCCGCCGAGGATGTCGTCGTCGAGGTGGAGCGGTGGCGCGGTGGGCGCGGCCGGGGCGGCGACCGGGGCCGGCGTCGGCGGGCGCGGCGGAGG
>JAFAOG010000394.1 GCA_019237945.1 Deltaproteobacteria bacterium
CACGAACACGAACACGAACTGCGGAGCGGAGAGAGAGGGATTCGAACCCTCGGTACAGGAAAAACCCCATACGCCGGTTTAGCAAACCGGTGCCTTCAGCCACTCGGCCATCTCTCCTTGCAGCCGCGACCGAAGATCGGCCGGGCGGCCTCACCGATGCCAAACGCTCGAAACAACCAGTTCCCGGGCCAGATCACGGCCGCGTCCGGCCCGGAACCACTTGCGTGACACTATTCAGTTATCAAGCCAACCAGCGGAGGAGGAGGGATTCGAACCCCCGGAGCTTGCGCTCGGCGGTTTTCAAGACCGCTGCCTTCGACCACTCGGCCACTCCTCCAGGCGATCCCAGAGGTGGGGGGCAGTATAGGGATCGAAGCCCCCTTGTAAAGGATGATCTCGGGTTTTCCGATGCTCCCGGCTACTTCGTGATGCGCTCTAGACCCCCGAGATACGGACGCAAAGCGGCAGGCACGAGCACCGAGCCGTCGGCCTGCTGGTACTGCTCCAGGATGGCGACGATCGTGCGGCCGACCGCGATGCCGGAGCCGTTGAGCGTGTGGCACGGACGCGGCTTCTCGCCGGTCTGCGCGCGGTAGCGGATCTTCGCGCGGCGCGCCTGAAAGTCCTCGAAGTTCGAGCACGACGAGATCTCGCGATAGGTGTCCTGGCCGGGCAGCCACACCTCGAGGTCGTACGTCTTCGCCGACGCGAAGCTCAGATCGCCCGTGCACAGCGTGACGACGCGGTAGTGCAGGCCCAGGCCCTGGAGCACGCGCTCGGCATCCTGGCGCAGCGCTTCGAGCTCGCCGTAGCTCGACTCGGGCGGCACGAACTTCACGAGCTCGACCTTGTCGAACTGGTGCTGGCGGATCAGACCGCGCGTGTCCTTGCCGTGCGCACCGGCCTCTGCGCGGAAGCACGCGGAGTACGCGCAGTAGCGACGCGGCAGCTCGCCGGCCTCGAAGATGTGATCGGCGTAGAGGTTGGTGACCTGCACCTCCGCGGTCGGCGACAGGAACAGGTCGTTATCGGCGACGTGATCGGGGCCCGTCGGGATCGCGAGCTTGAACAGATCCTGCTCGAACTTCGGCAGCTGACCGGTGCCGCGCAGCGACGCGCGACGCACGACGGCCGGCGGCCAGATCTCGTCGTAGCCGGCCTGCACGTGCAGATCGAGCATGTAGTTGATGAGGCCGCGCGTCAGCCGGCTCGCCGCGCCGCGCAGCACCGTGAACCGCGCGCCGGTGATCTTCGCGCCCGCCTCGAAGTCGAGGATGCCGAGCTGCTCGCCGATCTCCCAGTGCGCCTTCGGCTGGAACGCGAACGTCGGCTTGTGGCCCCACGTGTGGAGCACCGGGTTGCTGGACTCGTCCGAGCCGGCGGGCACGCTCGTGTGCGGCGCGTTCGGCAGGCCGAGCAGCGCTTGCTCCCAGTCGGCCTCGACCTTCGTCAGCTCGGTCTCGTCAGTCTTGATCTTCGTCGACAGCGCCTTCATCTCGTCGCGCGCGGCCGCGAAGTCCGGTCCCTTCTTGTCGAGCTTCGCCATCTTCTCGTTGGCCGTGTTGCGCTGCTGGCGCAGGCCGTCGAGCTCGCCTTGCAGGCGGCGGCGCTGGGCGTCGAGGGTCTTCCATGCGTCGACGGCTGCCGAGACGGCCTCGCCGCGCCGCAGCACCTCGTCCATTTTGGAAGGGTCGAGCATGATAGAACTCCAATGATGAAGGGTGGTTGGAGGGGCAACCTACCCCGGGCTTAACACCGGTGGCAAGCCGCGGGTCCAACCCGCGTGCAGGCCGCCGCCACTCTCCTCATGGAACGCGTGAGCGACGTCCTCGATCCTGACCGGGAGCTTGCCGAGCGGTTTCGCGCGGGCGAGCGGGCGGCGTTCGATCAGCTCGTGCGGCGTCATCAGCAGGGCGTGTGGCGGCTGGTGCGGCGCTACGTCAAGCGCGATGCCGACGCCGCCGATGTCACGCAGCTCGTGTTCGTGCGCGCGTTCAAGGGCATCGGCGGGTTTCGCGGCACCGCGAGTGTCCGCAGCTGGCTGTACCGGATCGCGATCAACTGCTCGCTGTCGTGGCTGCGCGATCATCGGCGCGAGCAGCCCGCGGAGATCGCCGAGGATGCGATCGTCGAGGCGCCGGTCGCGCCGGGCAAGCTCGCGTCGGGCGAGGACAGCGCGCGGCTGCGAGCGGCGATCACGCAGCTGCCGCCGAAGCAGAAGCTCGTGCTCGAGCTGCGCGTGTTCGATGATCTGTCGTTCAAGGAAGTGGCCGAGCTCGCCGATTGCACCGAGAACACCGCAAAGGTGAACTTCCACTACGCGGTGAAGAAGCTCCGTGACATCCTCGGAGGTAGCCATGGCGGCTAACGACGACGAGCTGCTTGCCGCGTACGTCGACGGTGTGGCCGAGCTGACGCCCGAGGAGCGCAAGCGCATCGAGGGGCGGCTCGACGAGCTAGACGTCGCCGGCACGCGCGACATGATCCAGCAGCTGCGTGCGCTGCCGCCCGAGGGCACCGAGCCCGACTGGCGAGCGCTGCAGGCGCGGATCGCGAAGGCCGTCGACGATGCGCCGCGCCCGTGGTGGCGGCGGTGGTTCGTGCCAGTCGGTGGGCTCGTCGTGATCGTCGGGGCGGCGCTGCTGCTGGTGACGATGCGGCACGACGATCAGCCCGCGCGCGCGCCCGCGCCGATCGCCACCGCGAAGGCACCCGTGATCGACGCGGCCGCCGTGCCCGTGCCGCAAGCCCAGCCGACCGAGCTGTGGCTCGACGGACAGATCGTCGATGTCGGCGATGCGGATCCGGAGGCGCTGTTCGATGACCTCGACGTGCCCGATGCTGTCGCCGACGATACGCTGACCGTCGACGAGCTCGACGACAAGGCGCTCGACAACCTCGATCGCTGGCTCGAGAGGAAGAAGTCGTGATCCGCATCCTCGTGTTCCTGCTCGCAGTCGTCACCGTGACGCCCGTGCTCGCGCAGCCCGGCCTCGGCCCCGGGGCGGCGGACAAGCGCGAGAAGATCAAGAAGAAGATCCGCGCGATGCGGGCGTACACGCTGACCGAGGAGCTGCAGCTCGACGAGACGACCGCCGGCAAGCTGTTCCCGACGCTCGCGAAGTACGACGACGAGCTCGACCGCCTGCTCCAGCAGCGCGCCGATATCGAGCGCCGCCTCAAGGGCGCGGCCGACATCAAGGACCCGCGTGCGCTCGACAAGCTGATCGACGAGGCGGTCGCGAACCAGAAAGCGTTCTGGGACTCGCAGGAACGTCGCGTCGCCGAGCTGCGAAAGATCCTCACGCCGGCGCAGACCGCGCGGCTGCTCGTCGTGCTGCCCGAGTTCGAGCGGCGCATCCAGAACCAGCTGCAGCGGGCGCTCAAGGGCGGCCCGGGTCCACGCAAGGCGGGCAAAGGCGAGGTCCTCGAAAACCCGTACGGACGCGATGACGACGACGATGACCTGCCGGCACCGAAGGGACCGCGGGCGAAATAGGCAATCCGCGGGCGGGCGCGGTATCATGTCCGCTCATGATCGAGGTGACTTGCGCGGCGTGCGGGGCGCTGAACCGCATCGCCGAAGGCGACGTCTCGCCGGGGACGAAGTTCGTGACGTGCACGAGCTGCAAGTCACGCGTCGCGCTGCCGATGAAGGCGCCAACGGGAGCCGTTCCGAAGGTTCCGCCGATCCCGAGCGGAGCGATCCCGAAGATTCCGCCGCCGATCCCGTCGGTCGGTGCGAAGCAGACGGGCAGCATCGACCTCGCGGATCTGCCCGCGCCCAAGCGCACGAGCCCGCTCGCGACGCTCGAAACGCCGAGCAAGCCCGCTCCGCGCTCCGCGCTCGCCGATGCCGATCTGCCCGCGCCGAAGACGCAGGCGAAGCCCGGCGGCGCGCCGATGGATCTCGACGACATCATGCCGGCGGATCTCCCCGCGCCGAAGGCGAAGACGCCGCCGCGCACGCCGACCGGCCCGGTGCCGCGTCCGCCCGCGCCTGCGGCCGATGTCGGCATCGCCGATCTGCCCGCGCCGAAAGCGAAGTCGGGTCCGAAGCCGCCGCCCGGGAACGCGCTCGACGACGACATCCTCGACCTACCCAAGCCCAAGGGCCCGTCGAACGAGATCGTCGACCTGCCGACGCCGAAGGCCGCGTCCGCCGGCATCGTCGATCTGCCGACGCCGAAGATGCCGAACGAGATCGTCGACCTGCCGACGCCGAAGGGCATCACGGATCTGCCGGCGCCCAAGCCCGGTGCGAACAATGACCTGCCCGCGCCCAAGGGCTTCTTCGACGATCTCCCGCAGCCCGCAAAGGGCGGCGGTGCGAAGGGGGGCGGTGCAATCGATCTGCCCGCGCCCAAGGGCTTCTTCGACGATCTTCCGCAGCCCGCGAAGGGCGGAGGTGCGGCCGCCAACAAGCCCGACCTCCCGGCGCCCAAGGGCTTCTTCGACGATCTACCGCAGCCCGCGAAGGGCGGAGGCGCGAAGGGGGGCGTGTTCGACGATCTACCGGAGCCGAGCAAAAACGTACCGGCGATGGATCTCGATGCGCTGGAGCTCGATTCGCCGTCGCTGTCGGGGGGCAAGCCGCTCGAGCTCGGCGACAGCGCGGGCCCCGCGCTCGGCGATCGCAGCCAGAGCGGCACGTTCGATCTCGGCGGCGGGGGATTCAAGGATCTCGAGCTCGCGGAGCCGTCGAAGGTCGCGCCGAAGGTCAGCGAGTCGCCGATCAAGATCAAGGCGAAGGCCGACGGCGCGACGCCGAAGACGTCGATCGCTTCGCCGCTGCCGTCGACGAAGGGCAAGGACGCGGGCCTCGAGCTCGCGCTCGAAGAAGAGCCCCACAACCAGGTCAAGGCGAAGACGACGCAGGCGCTGCAGCCCAAGAAGCAGCGCGCCGAGGAAGCGGCCGCCGCGGCGGCGCGGAAGAAGAAGCAGACGCAGCGCGTGCTCGCGGGCGTGCTCGGCCTCGCGCTCGTCGGCAGCGGCGGCTACTACTTCTATCAACGGCATGCGGCCGCCGCGCGGCGCGCCGACGAGCTCAACGAGAAGCTGACCGTCGCGCGGCAGTCGCTCGAGGCAGCGACGCCGAACCACTGGACGAAGGCCGCAACCGCGGCGCGGGCGGTCGTCGATCTGGACGCGCACAACGCGGCCGGCTACGGCATCGGCGCCGAGGCGCTGATCGCCGGCGCGCTCGACGAGGGCAAGAACGGTCCCGCGCGGATCGGCCAGGGCCGGATGCTGATCAGCAAGGCGCAGGAGGCGAGCGTCACCGGGCCCGAGCTCGATCGCGCGCAGGCCGTCGCTGCGATCGCCGCGAATCAGCCGGACCGCGCGATCGGCAAGCTCCAGCAGCTGATCGCCGCGAATCCCAAGGACGGCTTCCTGCAGCTCTACATGGGCTGGGCGCAGCTCGCGAAGGGCGATGCAACAGCCGCGATCAAGGCGTTCGATGCGGCGGTCGCGCAGGCGCCGGCGACGAAGTCCGCCGCGCTCTACGGTCACGGCCAGGCGAAGCTCCTGATGGCCGACATCGAGGGCGCGAAGGCGGACTTCGCCGGGATCCTCCAGGCCGATCCGAAAAACATTCCCGCGCAGGTCGGCCTGACCGCGACCCATCCGCCGCAGCAGGCCTCGCAGATGGAAGCCGAGCTGATGGCGCTGCTCGCGAACGAAAAGGACATCAAGGACGCCGACCCGCGCGCCGTCGTGCAGGCGTGGACGCTCGCCGCGGATGTCGCGCGGCAAGGCGGCCGCCTCGATGTCGCGCGCGATCGCTACAGCAAGGCGCTCGCGATCAACGGCACCGATGCCGCCGCGCTCACCGGCAGTGCCGCAGTCGAGCTCCGCGACGGCAAGCTCGCGGCCGCGCAGGATCAGATCACGAAGGCGCTCGCCGCGAACGCCGAGAACGTCGACGCCCAGCTCGTCGCGGCCGAGATCGCGATCAAGCAGGGACGACTCCCCGACGCGCTCGCGACGATCAAGAAGCTCGAGGCGCACCAACCGCCGCTGCCGACGCTCCAGCAAGCGCATCTGATGCTCGTGAAGGGCCGCCTGCTCGAGGCGCAAGGCCAGAACGAGGATGCGATCGATTCGTACGTGCAGGGCGCGAAGCTCGCCGGCGATCTCGATCTGTCGCCTACGATGGCGGCGGTCGAGCTGCTCTCGTCACTCGCGAAGAAGGCGGCCGACGCGCACGACGACAAGAAGGCCGAGGAGTACCGCCACCGCGCCGATGATCTGCTGCAGGCGCTCGCCGAGCGCGCGCAGGACGATCCGCAGCTCGCGCTGACGCTCGGCGTCGCGTACCTGCAGGCCGGCGATCCGGCGAAGGCGGAGAACCTGCTGCGCCGCGCGGTCGAGATGCGCCCGAACGATCCCGACGCGAAGCTGCAGCTCGGCAAGGCCTACGCGAAGGAAGGCAAGACCGACGATGCGGTCGCGCAGCTGACCGAGGCGCAGAAGGTGGATCCGATGCGCACCGACATCGGCCTCGAGCTCGCGCGCACGCTCGAGGAGGCGAACCGCAAGGACGACGCGAAGGCCGCGTACGACCGGCTCGTCCACCGCGATGACGCGCCGCTGATCGCGCGCACGTACGCCGGCAAGTTCTACGCGCGGATCGGCGACATCAAGGATGCGAAGATCCTCGCGGACCCGATCCTCGGCATCGATCCGGAGAATCCGGCCGGTCACTACCTGCGCGGCGAAGGCCTGCTCGCCGACGGCAAGCTCGACGAGGCGCGCACCGAGCTGACGCGGGCATCATCGGCGGAGCGCGACGTGCAGTACTTCGATGCGCTCGGCCGCGCTGCCGAGGCGAGCTTCGCCGCGACCAACGACACGAAGTTCCAGGAGCTCGCGATCCAGTCGTACACGCAGGCGACCGAGGTCGATCCGACGTGGTTCAACCCGTGGGCGGGCCTCGGCCGCGCGCACGTGCAGCGCCGCGAGTTCACCAAGTCGATCGACGAGCTCGCCCACGCGTACAAGATCAAGGAAGACGCGGGCGTCGCGTACAACTTCGGCCTCGCCTACGCGACGCTCGGTCCCAAGCCGACCGCGATCCAGTGGCTCGAGACGAGCACGCGCCTCGATCCGAAGAATGCAGATGCCTGGTATGCGCTCGGCGAGCTCTACCGAGACTCGAACCGACCCGGCGACAACCTCAAGGTCGTCGGCGCGCTCGACAAGGCGACGCGGCTCGCCGTCGAGGAAGAGGCCAAGGGCCGGCCGATCGACTGGCTGACCGAAGCGTTCTACACGCTCGGCGACCAGTACCAGCTCCTGCACGACGAGTCGGGTCAGAAGCGCGCGTGGCAGAAGTACGTCGACCGGCACCCCAAGGATCAAGCTCATTACACGACGGCGCAACAGGCCCTCGCGACGACGCTCAAGAGCGTCCCCTGAGCTATCCTGCGCGCGTGCTGGAGCGCCTGAGGTCTCGTCTCGATCGCGCGGTCTTCTTCGCGAACGTCATCCGCGCGAGCAAGGTCGTTCAACCGGTGCGGCCGTCGCGGGTCGCCCAGTTCGTGCGCGACGCGCGGCAATCGCGCCTCGGCCCGCACCTCGCGGTCATGTATCACGGCGCCGCGCACCCCGATAAGGAAGCGATCGTCGAGTACGGCGATCGCGGCGTCCGTCGCTACACGTGGGGCGAGCTCGACGCGCTCGTCAATCGGCTCGCGCACGCGCTGATCGCACGCGGCGTCAAGGGCGGATCGCGCGTCGCGCTGATGCTGCCGAATGGCGTCGAGTATCTGATCGCGCAGCAAGCACTCGCGCGCCTCGGCGGCCTCGCCGTCCAGATCGGCTATCGCCTCAAGCCATCCGAGATCGCGTACATCCTCAGCAACGCGGAGCCCGTCGCAACGCTCGTCCACGCCGAGTACCTGCCCGCGATGCGCGAGGCCCGCGCCCAGGCCGGCAAGGGCGGCGCGATGATCGCGATCGCCGGCGGCGGCGACCTCGGCGAGGCCGAGGACTGGGATCGCGCGCTGGCCGCCGCATCTCCCGAGGTTCCTCCGCGCGTGCGCGGCGGCGACGGAGGAGGCGTGATCGTCTACACGAGCGGCACGACCGGCAAGCCGAAGGGCGCGACACGCAGCTGGCGCAAGACCGGCTTCGAGTCGGTCGCCGACATGATCTACCAGGTCGGCATGCGCTCGGACGACCGCCACCTCGTCGTCTGCCCGCTCTACCACTCCGCCGCACCCGCGTTCGTCGCGATCATGCAGTCGCTCGGCGCGACGATCGTCCTCCAGAACCACTACGAGCCCGAGGCCGCGCTCGACATCATTCAGAAGGAACGCATCACCTGCACGCTGATGGTGCCGACGATGATGATCCGGATGTGCGCGCTGCCGCGCGAGACGATCCGCCGCTACAACACGTCCTCGCTGCGCTGGGTGATGTCCGCCGCCGCCCCGCTCACCACCGAGGCCGCGCGCCGCTTCATGGACACGTTCGGCCCCGTCCTGTGGAACTTCTACGGCGCGACCGAGACCGGCCTCGTCACGCTCGCCGGCCCGCGCGATCACCTCTCCCGCCCGGGCACGATCGGCCGCGCGCTCCGCGGCAACGACATCCGCCTGCTCGACGACGCCGGCCGCGACGTCCCGACCGGCCAGGTCGGCGAGCTCTACGCCCGCAACCCGACCCTGATCTCCGGCTATCACGGCAACGCCGAAGCCACCTCCCAGGCCCAGCGCGAGGGCTTCTTCTCCGTCGGCGACTGCGGCCGCGTCGACGACGACGGCTACTACTACCTCGAGTCGCGCAAGTCCGACATGGTCATCTCGGGCGGCGTGAACATCTACCCGCGCGAGATCGAGGACCACCTCTCGACGCACCCATCCGTCCTCGAGTGCGCGGTGATCGGCATCCCCGATCCCGAATGGGGCGAGACCCTCCGCGCCTTCATCGTCCTTCGCGACGGCATGACGCTCTCCGAAACCGAAATCATCGACTACTGCCGCAAGGAGCTTGCCGACTTCAAGCGCCCGCGCAAGATCACGTTCATGAAAGAGCTGCCGCGCAATCCCACGGGCAAGATCCTCAAGCGCGAGCTCCGGGAGATCGCATGAAGCCCGGCTACGCGATCCTGTTCACCGCAAACCTCCCCGCCCTCGTCGCCTTCTACCGCGATACCGTCGGCCTGACGCTCCAGTGGGAGCACCCGGACCTCGTCCGCTTCGACGGCCTGATGCTCCACTTCGCCCAACCCGCCGCCTCTGACGGCACGCCGCGCCAGGACACCGCCTGGAAGCCAGTCTTCCTCACGGACGACGTCGCGGCCGCCCACGCCCGCCTCACCGCCGCGAGCGTCCGCGTGCGCCCGATCCAGACGTTCGATGACCGCACCGGCTTCGATGCGATCGATCCGGATGGAAACATCTTCCGCGTGGCTAACCGCTAACTGGCGACCGTTCCAGAGGTTTGGGCCCCAAAGAACCCAAAGGGCCCAAAGGGAAGAAACCAAAATAGCCTGCGGCCGATAGATGCCGCATGTACAAGCCGAACGACGTCCCTGTCCGCGTCGAGGAATATGCCACCCAAGTCATCGGCGCAGCGATTGAAGTCCATCGCGCGCTCGGCCGTGGATTCCTGGAATCGATCTACGAAGCGGCGCTTGCCGTCGAGCTTCGAGAGAGAGGCATCGCGTTCGAGCGCCAAGTCGTGCTGCCGATCGAATACCGCGGGGTCCTCGTCGGAACACACAGACTCGACTTGCTCGTCTGCGGTGAGCTCGTCATTGAGCTCAAGTCGGCCGCCCGCAATCATGATGTGCACGTCGCGCAGGTTCTCTCCTACCTCAAGGCGGGCGCCTTTCCTCTTGGACTCATCCTCAACTTTGACTCAGCGCTGATGAAGGATGGAATTCGCCGCGTCGTTCCCCTTCTCTGACCTTTGGGTGCTTTGGGTTCTTTGGGGCTAATCCCTCTTCGTCTCGAGCAAACGCAGCGCTAGAACTCGGAGGGTGAGCTTTCCGATCGTTCTCGGGACGGCCGGGCACATCGACCACGGCAAGACGTCGCTCGTCCGCGCGCTGACCGGCATCGATACGGACCGGCTGCCGGTCGAGAAGGCGCGCGGCATCACGACGGAGCTCGGGTTTGCGCGGCTGGATCTTGGCGAGCGGCGGGTGGCAGTGGTCGATGTGCCCGGGCACGAGCGGTTCGTGAAGTCGATGGTCGCCGGCGCGAGCGGCATCGATGTCGTGATGCTGGTGATCGCGGCCGACGAGGGCGTGATGCCGCAGACGCGCGAGCATCTGGATATTTGCGATCTGCTGGGGGTGCGGCGCGGATTGGTCGTGCTGACGAAGCGCGACCTGGTTGATGAGGAGTGGATCGGGATGGTGAGCGGGGATATGCGGGCGGCGGTGGCGGGGACGTTTCTGGCGGAGGCGCCGATCGTCGCGTGCTCGACGAAGACGGGCGACGGGATCGACGAGCTGAAGCGCGTGATCGCGGGGGTGATCGATGGGTTGCCGCCGCGCGAGGCGGCCGGCGTGTTCCGGCTGCCGATCGATCGCGTGTTCACCGTGAAGGGGTTCGGAACGATCGTGACGGGGACCGTGCTCGGCGGGCGCGTGGGGCTGGGTGACGAGCTGAGCGTGATCCCGAGCGCGCTCACGGCGCGCGTGCGCGGCATCGAGGTTCATGGGGCGGCGGTCGAGGCGGCGGTCGCCGGGCATCGCGCGGCGCTCAATCTTGGTGGGGTTGCCGTCGAGGATCTGGCGCGCGGCGAGATGCTCGTGCATCCGGGGCGCGTGGCCGGGTCGCACATTCTCGACGTCGAGCTGCGGTATCTGCGGTCGGCGAGCGGGCCGCTGCCGGCGCGCAGCAAGGTGCTCGTGCATCATGCGACCGCGCAGCTGATGGCGACGCTCGTGCTGGTCGAGCGGAAGGAGATCGCGCCCGGCGAGACGGCGCTCGCGCAGCTGCGACTCGATCAGGAGACGCCGATCGGTGCGTTGCCCGGCGATCACTTCATCGTGCGTGGGTTCGTAACGAGCGCGGCGGCCGGATCGACGATCGGTGGCGGCCGGATCATTCGCGTGCTCGCGCCAAAGGCCCGCAAGGGCGCGCAGCATGCGGCGGCGGTCGGGGCGCTGGCGGCGGCCAAGCTCGACCAGCGGCTCGCGCTCGAGGTCCGCGGGTCGGCGGCGGCCGGGCTCGGGATCGACGAGCTGGTGCGGCGGCTGGGGCTGCCGGCGAGCGCGCTCGCGGATGCACTCGGCGGGCTGGTCGCGAGCGGCGAGCTGCTCGGCATCGGCGAGCACTATCTTCATGCGCAGGCGGTCGCGGAGCTCGAGCAGAAGATCGGTGGGCTCGTCGGTGGCGATGGGATCTCGCGCGAGGAGCTGCGCACGCAGCTGCCGGCCGCGCTGCCCGTGAAGGCGTACGACGCGATCGTCGCGGGGCTCGAGCGGCGCGGCGTGCTCGCGAGCGACGGCGATCGCGTGCGCAAGTCGTCGCAGCCGAAGACGGCGGCGCTGTCGGCGCACGAGGCGGCGATCCTCGCTAAGCTCGAGGCGACCGGCGTCGAGCCGCCGCGGCCCAAGGAGCTGCCGCCGCTCGTCGGGGCGAGCGAGCCCGCCGTCAACGCGGCGCTCGCCAAGCTCGTCGCGGCCAAGCTCGCGGTGAAGGTGAAGCCCGACCTCTTCATGCACGCGAAGGTCGTCGATGGCGTGCGCGAGCGGCTCGTCGCGTTCCTCGAGCAGCACGGCACGATCGACGCGCAGCAGTGGAAGGAGCTGACCGGCGCGAGCCGGAAGTTCACGATCCCGCTCGCCGAGTACTTCGACGGCGAGAAGCTCACGCTGCGCGTCGGCGAGGTCCGCCGGCTACGTGCGCCTCAGAAAAAATAGCCGCCGGAGAACCCGAAGAACGGGAACGTGCGGATGCCGCCCTCGATGTTGATGACGGCCTTCTCGGTCGGCTTGATCTGGAAGCCGATGATCGCGTTGACCACCGGGAACACGGGCGGAAGGTTGTACTTCACGGGCGTCGTTTCAGGCGCGCCGTTGCCGTCCGACGACGTGTGACCCTGGCCGCCGGAGACCTGGTCGCCCGGGACGCAGCCCGGCGCCGGGTTCGCGTTCGTCGCCGATGCCGCGCATGCGACGTCCCAGCGATAGAGATCGCCGCTGATGATGCCGAGCCCCGCGCCGCCGCCGTACCGGAACGATACGTACTTGTTGATCGGCGCGTGGTTCATGAACGTGAACTCGAGCGTGTACCAGCCGAGCGTCGAGCCGCCAGGAGCGTGATCCGGAGACAGGATGTAGTCCGCGTTGTTGCCGGGGACCGTGTCGCCCTTGTTGATCCAGACGCCTTCGGGCGGTGGCAGATTCTCGTGCTCGAAGCCGAGCTGCAGCTCGAGGTTGCCGCGCCGGCGGACGAGGTCGAAGCCCCAGCCCCAGTTCTGGATGCCGCCCTGCGACCGCTCGACGAACAAATTGATCAGCGATTGCGGGACCCAGGTCGACCGGATTCGCAGGTCGACGCCGTAGTCGACCTTGTCCTGCGAGGTCGTCAGGGTGTCGGGAGACGCATTCGCGTCAGTAGTTCTCGTGGGCTTCTTGTCGTCGTCGAGTGCTGCACCCGCGTGAGCGAGCGACGAACCGGCCAGCAGCGCTACCAAGCTCAAGCCAAAACGCATGGTTCCCCCGGGCTGCGGTCATAATATACTTCGCGACGGAAGTCCGAAGATTTCCACGCTGGAAACGTTCGTCCCATGCGGCTTCGCACACTGTTCGCCCTCGTCCTGCTCGCCGGCTGCCCCGGTGCGGCCGGGATCGGTGATCACTGTGGCGACCGGGGGGACTGCGCCAGCTCGCTCCAGTGCGTTGATTCGACGTGCGTTCCGAAGTGCCAGCGCGCCCCGGACTGCGGCGACGGGTACTCCTGTGACAAGGACGGCATCTGTCACGCGGCGACCGGCCAGCTCGGTGACTCGTGTTCGAGCGAGGTCGACTGCGCCGCCGGGCTGGCCTGCGAGCTCGAGGGCACGGCGACCGATCCCCAGGGGCACCTCGCCGCGAGCTGCGTGATGCAGAACGCCGGGCGGCCGGCCGGCGACCTCTGCGTGCACGACGGCGACTGCCGCAACGGCACCTGCGCGCTCGGTCACTGCATCGACCTGTGCGCCGATACGCGGGACTGCGGCGAGGGCACGGCGTGCGCGCTGATCCCGCGCGTCGAGGCGACGGGCGCGATGTTCGCCGGGTGTCTGCAGGCGCACGGCTCGCTCGTGTTCCCGCTGCCGGTGCACGGGCCCAGTGACTTCGTCGCGCTGCCGATTCCCGATTCGGCGCGCTCGGTCGCGGTCACGTTCTCCGTCGAGGATCCGAGCCAGGCGGTCGGCGCGACGCGCGTCACCGCACCCGATGGCACCACCGTCGTCACGCAGCAGGGCTACGGCGATCCGGTGCACTGGAGCGATCCCGTTCGCCATCAGCTCGCGCTCGGGCAGTCGGTGCTCGCGATGCCGTCGTCGCCGGAGGCGCCGCTGTTGCCCGGTGTGTACGAGATGTCCGTCGCGTCGCAGACGGTCACGCAGACGGCGGGCAGCGCGACGCCGAGCGCGATCGCGGTGCTCAAGCTCGACTCGACCGTCAACTCGAGCGTGATCCTCGATCTGCACTTCTACTTCCTCAACTTCGACGAGCATCCGTGCCTCGAGTCGTTCGGCGGCCAGCTCGATGCAGCGACCGCGCGGTCGAAGGCGTTCTTCCAGACCGACTACCTCGGCCAGCTGCGCAGCGTGTTCGCGCACGCCGGCGTCGCGCTCGGCACGAGCACCTACGAGGACCTGCGCAACCATCCCGACCTCGACGGGCTCAACGCGGCCAACGCCGGCTCGCTGTTCTCGCTCGGTGCGCACGCCGTCGGCATCAACGTGTTCTTCGTGCGGACGCTGTCGCCCGTCGGCCTGCAGGCGCTCGGTCCCGCGCCGGGCCCCGCCGGGCTCGCCGGTACGCGCGGCTCGGGCATCGTGATCGGCGCCGATACGCTGTGCTACCGGAGCTGGCCCGATGTCGCGCGGCTGACGGCGCACGAGCTCGCGCGCTACATGGGCCTCTATGACAACGTCGAGATCGACGATTCCGACGCGAGCCCGCGCCGCGATCCGATCCGCGACAGCGACATCTCGAGCTCGAACCTGATGTACTTCAGCGAGCTCGGCGGCACCGATCTGTCGCCCGGCCAGCGCGACATCCTCACGCGGAGCCCGGTGCTGCGATGAGAAAGCTCGTCGTCATCGCCTTGCTCGCGCTTCTCGCGGCGGTCGCCACCGGCGACGTCACGATGTTCAATGCGACGCAGCAGTCCGCGCTGACGACGATCGACATCGTCCCGACGTGGTCGCAGCTGCAGGGTCACGAGCTCGTCGTGCCCGATGACCTGATCACGATCGCGGCAAACACCGAGATGAAGTTCGAGCCGGCGGTGCGGCTGCGCGCGATCCACGGGCTCGCGGTGTACTGCACGACGCAGGGCGTCTCGTGTCCCGACGCGAGCCCCGCGCACGACACGCTGGCGTCGCTGATCGGCGCGAACGAGGCGGCGCATGCGGGGGCGGATCTGCTGGTGCTGCGGGCGGCGATCGAGTCGCTCGGGCCGCTCGAGGTCCCGGGGGACAAGCCCCTGCTCGTCGCGATGCTCAACCACCCCAGCCGGGACATCCGGGCCGCGACCGCCCGCGCCCTCGCAGACCTCCGAAACTGCCAGGCGATCAACGACCTGCGCGTTCGCTACCAGAACGAGTCGACCGATCAGGTCAAGCTCGTGATTTCAGAGACGCTCCGGATCCTCAGTCAGCCGAACTATTGCCTTGTTAACTAGCGCACAAGGGCGCGGAAACCTTGGTTTGCGGGGGTGGGGGTCGCGATCGTACAATTGCTGCTACCTCGGCGTGATCCCTGCGTTGGACGTAGGGGCGTGGGGTAGTTATGACGACCCGCGATCCGCGATCCCGTCCGCCCGGCGCGCCCGACCAGGGCGGAGTCCGGGAACGGACGCAATCGCTGCAGATCGAGATCGATGACGCGGAGCCGCGCGACTCGCATCCGTCGCTCGCGGTCGGCACGAGCGATTCGCCGAGCACGAAGATCGAATCACCGAGCGGCCGCAACAAGACGCCGCAGCCGCGCGATCCGAAGGCGGGCACGAAGCCGCCGCCGGTCCCCGATCGCGCCGGCGAGGATCCGGAGACCCGGATCGGTGCGGTGCTCGGCACGTACCGGCTCGCCGAGCTGCTCGGCAAGGGCGGCATGGGCTACGTGTATCGCGCGGAGCACGTCAAGCTCGGCCGCGAGGTCGCGCTCAAGCTGCTGCGCGGCGACTACGCACGCCGGCGCGATGCCGTGCTGCGGTTCTTCCAGGAAGCGAAGACCGTCAATCGCGTTCGCCATCGCAACATCGTCGACGTCACCGACTTCGTCGAGCTCGACGACGGCACGACGTTCATCATCATGGAGTTCCTGCGCGGCCAGAGCCTCGGCAAGTGGGCGCGCACCGGGATCGATCTGCCGCGCGCGCTCGCCGTGCTCGTGCAGATCTGCGATGGGCTCGGCGCTGCGCACGCGGTCGGCGTCGTGCACCGCGATCTCAAGCCCGACAACGTGATCGTCGTGCCGACCAGCGACGGCGCCGAGATGGTCAAGCTCCTCGACTTCGGCGTCGCCAAGCTCGTCAACCGCGACGACGAGGACGTCGGATTCCAGACCGCGGCCGGCAGCGTGATCGGCACGCCCGCGTACATGTCGCCGGAGCAGGCGGGCGGCATGGCCGTCGATCATCGCAGCGATATCTACTCGCTCGGCGCGATCATGTACGAGCTGTTCACCGGCCAGCCGATGTTCCGCGGCCGCAGCTTCGGCGAGTACGTGCGCAAGCATCTGACCGAGATGCCGGTGCCGCCGCGCCAGACGCAGGGTGGTGCGCACCTCGACGAGCGTCTCGAAGCGCTGATCCTGAAGTCGCTCGCGAAGGATCCGAACGAGCGCTTCAACCACATCCTCGAGCTGCGCGACGGACTGCTCCACATGCTCGGCGGCATCGAGACGCATCCGCCGGGCTACGCGTCGCTCGCGCAGTCGGCGATCCGTCCCGCCGTGATGACGACGCAGCTGCCGCCGCACATGCTGCCGCTGCCGGCGCCCGCGATGGCGACGACGGTGCCCACGCCGCCGCAGCACATGTCCGCAATGGTCAGCCAGGGCAATCCCGCGCTCTTGTACAGCCAGTACACGCAGCAGCCGGTCGCGCCGGAGCCGACGAAGACGCCGATGTGGCTGTGGCTGCTCGGCGCTGCGATCGCGATCGGCGGCGGCATCGGCGGCGCGCTGTGGTTCGCGAACCGCGACTCGAACGACGCGCCCGCCGCACCGGCGCAGGAGCAGATGGCGACGACGACGCCCGCGGCGCCCACCGCCCCGACGGCCGCTCCGATCGAGCCGACGCAACCCGCCGGGCCTCAGCTCGTCGAGCTGCGGTTCGATTCGCTGCCGGCGGCCGGCGTGTTCGCCGATGGTCACTCCGCCGAGCTGTGTCACACGCCGTGCAACTACACGTTCGACGTCAAGGACGGCGTCAAGCGCACGCTCGTCGTCCGTGCCGCTGGCTATCGCGACAAGCCGATCGAGCTCGATCTCACCGGCGACAAGCGCGAGTTCTCGGTGACGCTCGAGCGCGAGCCGGAGACGGCCATCGCAAGCGACCCCGAGCCGACGACGACGAACAAGAAGACGCATCCCGGCGGCGTCGCGCACGGCGCGCACCGGCCCAGCACGAAGGTCGACGTCAAGCCGGAGACCAAGCCTGAGGACAAGCCGGCGGAGACGAAGCCGCCGGAGACAAAGCCCGATACGAACCTCGAGAAGCCGGCGGCCGACCCGACGCCGACGAAGAAGCCCGACGACAAGATCGATCCGGCCGACACGCACGACCCGTTCCGCCGTCACTGACCATGATCCGCATCCTCGCGCTGTTCGCGCTGTTGTTCGCGATGACTCCGCGCATCGCGCTCGCCGACGACCCGGCGACACGTGCGTCCAAGCGTCACTTCGATCGCGGCGAGAAGCTGTTCGCGCTCGGCAAGTTCGACGAGGCGCTCGACGAGTATCAGAAGGCGTTCGACGCCAAGCCGATCCCGGACTTCCTGTTCAACATCGGCCAGTGCTACCGAAATCTCGGTGACTACCAGCAGGCGATCTTCAGCTTCAAGAAGTACCTGAAGCTGGAGCCGGACGCGTCCGACAAGGAGAAGGTCGAGAAGCTGATCGACGAGCTCGAGGAGAAACAGGAGCGCGGCGAGGGTCAGCGCCTGGTCGGCAAGACGGAAAAAGAACCACCGCCGCCACCGCCGCCGGCCGCGGAGAGCACGCCGTTCTACAAGAAGTGGTGGTTCTGGACGGGCGTCGCCGTCGTCGGCGCCGGAACCGGCGTCGGCGTGTACGAGGCGACCAAGGGCGGTGCTCCCGGCACGACGCTCGGGAACATCACGTTCACCAAATGAAGCGCGCGCTGCTCACGATGCTGCTCGTCGTCGGTTGCGCGGGCGACAAGTACACGGTGATCACCGTCGACGCACGGCCCGCGGTGACCGGCGCATCGCAGCTCGTCGTCACGCTGTCGAACGGCGGCACGTCGCGCATGGACAAGCTACCGCTCGGCAGCCACGGCTTCCCGGTGACGTTCAGCGTGTCGGCGCCGGGACGCGCCGGCGATCTCGACATCAAGGTCGAAGCGCAGACGAGCGACGGGATCGACGTCGGCGTCGGCAGCGGCTCGGCGATGATCGGCGACGCGACGGCGAACGTCATGCTCGACACCGCGGACTTCGTCGTCAACACCGACTACGCGATGGACCAGTTCCTCGCGCAGGACTACGAGGCGAACGGCCTGCAGCTCGCCGCGACGAACAACGGCCACTGGACCGCTGCGTTCCGCGACTCGTGCAACCAGGGCGCGTGCACGGTGTACGGCCGATCGTTCGATCAGAACGGTGTGCCCGCGAGCACGGTCGCCGCGGCCGGCACGAACTCGTTCGCGTTCAGCTCGACGTTGACGACGCAGCAGGCGATGCCCGCCGTCGCCGCGAGCGGCACCAGCGTGCTCGCGTTCTGGGACTACTACGACACCACCGGCACCGGGCACGGCGTCGCGTGTCGCGCGCTCGACGCGAGCGGCAACCTGACGTCGGGCCAGCTCGCGGTCGCCACCGACGAGGCCGATACGGTGACGGCGACGCAGCTGTCGAACAACAACGTCGCGGTGACCTGGCAGATCTACACGCCGAGCAACGCGATCCGCTACGTGATCGTCAAGCCGGACTGCACCGCGCTCGGCAACGTCGGATCTGTCTCGACGACCGTCGGCGCGACGAGCGGTCCGCATCGCTCGCATGTCGCGTCGAACGGCAACGTCGTGCTCTACGCGTGGCTCCAGGACGGCGACGTCCACATCCGCACCGGCACGAACGCGTTGGTCTCTGGCAACGACACGACGCTGATCACGCACACGGCGACGCAGGATGTCGAGGCGGTGCGCGTCGCGCCGATGGGCACCGGCTTCGCGCTCGCCGCGCGCTGGATCAGCACCGCCGGCGGCGGCCCCGGCAAGATCGAGTTGTTCCAGGTGTCGTCGGCCGGTCAGCTCGTCGGCTCGGCACAGCTCGTCACCGACCAGAGCCTCTCGGACTTCGCGTCGGGCGAGCAGTCATTCGGCATCGGCACGAACGGACAGAGCCTGACGCTGATCGCGTGGCACGTCTGCGACAGCTCGGGCAGCACCTGCGACGTGTTCGGCCGGCTCGCGAACAGCGACGGCACGATGCACGGAGAGACGTTCATGATCCCGACGACGACGCAGGGCGATCAGACGTCGCCGTCGGTCGTCGGCCTGCCGATGGGCTTCGCGGTCGCGTGGAACGACACCAGCCACGTCGCGCCGGATACGCAGGGCTCCGCCGTGCGCGCGCGGATCATCTACCCACAGTAGCTATTCGGCTTCGTCTTCACCTTGCGCGCGGTGGTCGATGCCGAGCGCGCGCATCTTCTTGTACAGGTGGCTGCGCTCGAGCTGCAGCTCGCGGGCCGTGTTCGACACGTGGTGCTCGTTCGCATCGAGCGCCGCGACGATGATGTCGCGCTCGGCGGCCGCGACGAGGTCCTTGAACGGCGTGCCACGGGCGAAGTCCGCCTTGACCGCCTTGACGCGCGGCAGCGCCTCCGCGACATCCGCCTCCGTGATCACATCGGCATCGCCGGTGAGGATCGCGAGCCGCTCGACGACGTTCTTGAGCTCGCGCACGTTGCCCGGCCAGTCGTGCTGCATCAGCATCGTCATCGCGCCGGAGGCGACCTTCTTCGTGCGGCGATCGTTGTCGGCGCACACCGCTTCGAGGAAGTGATCGACGAGCACGGCGATGTCCTCGCGGCGAGCGCGCAGCGGCGGCAGCTCGATCGGCACGACCGCGAGCCGGTAGTAGAGGTCCTCACGAAACCGTCCGGCTGCGATCTCGGCGTGGAGGTCCTTGTTCGTCGCCGCGACGACGCGCACGTCGACCTTGATCGTCTCGGCCGCGCCGACCCGGCGGATCTCGCTCTCCTGCAGCACGCGCAGGAGCTGCACCTGCATCTTGGGGCTGATCTCGCCGATCTCGTCGAGAAAGAGCGTCCCGCCGGTCGCTTCCTCG
>JAFAOG010000071.1 GCA_019237945.1 Deltaproteobacteria bacterium
TCGCCGCCCACGCCGCATCATCCTTGTGGCCCGCGAGCGACACGATGCGCACCGGCACGCCGCTCTTCGTCTTGCCGGCATCGACGATCTCGAATGGCCCGACGCCGAACGCGATCAGATACGACGGCAGCGGCCGCGTGCGCGCGAACTCGTAGCGATGCCCGCCGCTCGGCAAGTCGCTGACCTTGTCGGTCTTCGTGTTGCTGACCGCGATCGTGTCCTTCGGCGCCTCGATCGTCAGCTGCCACGGGACCTTCGAGTCCGGCTCGTCGATGCACGGGAACACGCGCCGCGCGTAGATCGCCTCGAACTGCGAGTACACGTACGTCTGCTTGCCGACGGTCTCGCGGAACATGCCCGTCGTGTTGACCTCGTCGACCTCGCCCGTGTACTCGAACGACAGCGTCAGCGGGCCGGGCGAAAAGTCGCCGCGCACCTCGAGCAGATCGTCGCCGCGCGGCGTGACCGTCGTCGGGCCCGCGTTCGTGATCGTGATGTGGCGGCCGTGCAGCCAGATCACGTTCGTCTTCTCGCTGACCTCGCCCGCGATTTGGATCGAGCCGGAGAACGTCGGCTTGCTCGGATCGATCACGAGCTTCGCGGTGTAGCCGGTCGGCTTGAAGATCCGCGGCAGCCGCAGCGTCGGCATGTCGCTCGCGGGCGGTGCCGGAGCGGGCGTGGGCGCCGGAGCAGGCGCGGGCGCCGGAGTGACGGCAACGGGCTGGGGAGCAGGTGCGGCCGGCGGTACGGTCCGGGCAGGACACGCCGCGAGCAGCGCGACGAGCGCGAGCATTCGCATGCGCGGAGCCTAGCTCAGTCGACGGAGGCGCCGCAGCACTGTTTCCACTTGCGCATCGATCCGCACACACAAAGGTCGTTGCGACCCGGCTTCTTCGGCTTGAGCCGCGCCATCTCGCGCGCGGGCGGATACGCGGTGGTACGCATGTCGCGCCCCCTCGCCTCGGCCTCGCGAAACCGCGCGTCCATCTCGCCGAGCTGCTCCTCGGTGAACCAGTCGCGGGCCTCGTCCTCGAGCTTGCGGGCGAGCGCGTAGTAGCGCCGCGTGTGATGCATCGAATCGAAGTGCGGCACCTGGCGATAGCCGGGCGGAACGTCGACGACCGCGTTACCGCCGACGAACCCGTACGTGCCGACGTCGCGCGCGGGCAGCAGCGTCCACTCGATGCCGAACAGCTTGTACGCGACCGCGGCGAGCCCGACCCACGCGCGCGCCTCGTGCTGGTTGTAGCGATGGAGGTACGCGGCCTCGTCGGCGGGCGCGACGCTCTCGGGCACGCCATACGGAAGCCCGACCGGCGTACCCCAGTTCGGCGCCGTCGGATCGCCGTTGAGCGCGTGAATCAGCTCGTGCACGCAGAAGCCGAGCAGGCGCGCGTGAATGCATCCGGTGTCGCGCACGGCGACCCACTTCACCTCGCCGAGCTGCTGCTGCACGCGCCACAATGCCGGCGCCGCGAGATCCCAGATCACGGTCTGGCCCCACCCGCGCATCGCATCTTCGAAGCGATAGAGCGCCTCGATGCCCTGCGTGCGCTGCTCGAGCGACAGCGCCTCGTGACACCGGCACGCACACGCGTACGGCGTCTTCACCGCATCGACGACGGTCGCGGGCACCCCGCTATCTTAGCGCAACACCGACGAGCAGGCCGGTCAGCTTGCTGACGCCCTGGGCCGAGCCGCCGACGAACAGCATCTCGGTCTCGTAGACATCCGCGAACACGCCGAACGAGCCGGCGTTGACGGAGACGAGCCCGCCGAATCGCACGCCCTCGCCGAACGCGTGGTCGCCGCTCGTGCGATCGACGACGGCGCCGGCGGCCGGGCCGAGGTGACCGCCGATCGCGAAGTGATTGTAAAACGGGATCGTGATGCGGAGATCGATCGACGCCGTCGCGAGCATCGAGACCCGCGAGTCGATGTCGTGCATGTGCAGGCCCGCATCGATCGACGCGTAACGCGAGCCACCGCCGAGCCACACCGAGAATGACTTTGGCGGCGGCGCGGGCGTGTCGGTGGCCGTGATCGGCGCGCGCGCGATCGGCGTGACGATGTTCGTGACCGGACCCGATACGTGCGACGTCGTCTCGTAGCCGGCGGCGAGCTGCGGGTGACACGCGGCCATCACGAGACAGATGACGTACAGCTTCAGGTACAGCTTCACGCCCGAGGGGTCGACCGGATCGGGACACTGTGAACCTGTGAACGCTGCACCTCTGTGTAGGTGCGAGATTCGCGATGTGCGGTACAGATGGCCATGGACACTCGGCGCTTCCGCATCGTCAACGTCTTCACCGTCGACGGAGATCGGCTGTCGGGGAATCCGCTGTGCGTGTTCGAGGACGCGCGCGGCCTGTCGAGCGAGCAGATGCAGGCGCTCGCCCGGCAGTTCAACCTCAGTGAAACGACGTTCGTGCTCCCCAGCGAGCGCGCGACCGCTCACGTACGAATTTTCACGCCGGGGTTCGAGATGCCGTTCGCCGGTCATCCCACCCTCGGCACGGCCCACGTCGTGCGCGCGCTGCGCGGCGGCGACCGCGTCACGTTCGAGATGAAGGCCGGCATCGTGCCCGTGACATCGCGCGGCGACACGTGGACGCTGCAGGCGGCGAAGGCTCCGCTGACGAAGCCGGTCGCCGCATCGCGCGCCGAGCTCGCGCGGATGGTTGGCCTGCCCGACGACGCCGTGTGCGACGAGCCGCTGTGGGTCAACACCGGCGCCGAACAGCTCGTGATCCCGATCCGCAGCGCGGAGCTCGTGCGCGCGGCGCGACCGGTGCCCGAGCTGGTCATCAAGCACGGCTTCTCCGATGCGCGCGATGAAGCGATGGCGTATCTGTGGGCGCCCGACGGCACCGTGCGGTTCTTCTTCACGCAGCACGGCGCGGTGATCGAGGATCCGGCGACCGGCAGCGCGTGCGCGAACCTCGGCGGCTGGTTCCTCGCGCGCGGGCATCAGCTGCCGCTCCAGCTGAAGCTGCGGCAAGGCGAAGCCGTGCACCGGCCGTCGCGGCTCGAGCTGAACGTCGACGAGCAGCGCCGCGTGTTCGTGACCGGCAGCGTCATCGAGCTCGGGTCCGGCAGCCTGACGCTGTGAGTGGGGACGCTTTCGCACTTCGCTACCGTCGGATCCGAATCTTGTCGAAGGGTTAACTGGGGACGCTTTCGCACTTCGCTACCGTCCCGCTTCGTCTGCGGCCGCAGGCCTCGCGACTGACCGCGCTTGGGTAGCGAAGTGCGAAAGCGTCCCCATCTAAGTACGGACGATCGTTTGAAACCGTGGGTGGTGAAGTGCGAAAGCGTCCCCAGCGGGGCTTTGGCGCACCCGCCGACGCGGTGGCCTGGCAAGCGCGCTAGCCAGTGCGTATTGCGCAAGCTCGCGCAGTTGCCGTGGCACAGAGGCTGCTGTTCGTTCGGGCGTGAAGTCGCTTTCGGGCTGCATCCTCGCCGCGCTCGCCGGTCTCGCCGCCGTCGCGGCCACGATCATGATGACTGGCTGCGCCACGAATGCGGCGCCCGCCTCGAGCGACCCGGCCGACCCCAATGCGGGCCTGCTCCGCGACTTCCTCGACGGCAAGTTCGACTCCGCGGGCCATCCGCTCAACGCGCGCGTCACCGAAGCGGAGACGCTGTGCCCGACCGCGGGCTCGCCGCACGACGGCGCGATCCGGCTCGATGCGACGTGCGTCGGCAACCTGCCCGGCGCCGAGCAGTCCGGCGACCTCGTCGTCAGCGCGCGCATCAGCGTCAAGGCGCACGCGGCGAGCGGCGATGTCGTGTCGATCGCGGTCGTCGCACCCGGCGAGAAGTTCCTCGCGAACGACACGCTGACGACCCAGCGGCTGCGCCACTCGACGTGGATCGATCTGCCGCTGACGTGGAACAGCAACGGCGCACCCGTCGAGCTGCGCATCACGCCGGCGCAAGGCGCGGTGATCGACGTCGACTACGTCGAGGTGTTCCCCGAGCGCTTCGGGCTCGTGCTGTCGCCGGGCTCGGGCGTCGTCGGCAGCGACGCGCGCCTGACGTTCGAGCTGCCGCGCAGCCACCACGTCGACAAGATCACCGCCGACGGCACCGACATCACGGATCGCCTCGATGCGCTGCTCGCCAGCGGCGCCGCGAAGAAGACGACCACGACGTTCCGGACGCTCGTCGATGTCGGCGTCGCGGATCTGCTGCCGATGCGCGGTGACGTCACGGACCTGCGCGTCCACGCCGGTGCGCAGGCGGCCCGCCTCGAGCTCCGCGCGGCCGCGCCGGCGTGCAACTTCGAAGGCACCGGCGACGTCAAGGTCCTCGTCACCGGCTTCCAGCCGTTCCCCGCCGATGCGTCGCACGAGAACGTCTCGGCGGTCGCCGTGCAGTCCCTCGATCCCACGGCCGTGCGCGGCGCGCGCGTGATGCGCCTCGTGATGCCCGTCGAGTACGACCGCGCGGCCGCTGAGGTCGCCGATGCGATCGCGCGCTGCGAGCCCGACATCGTGATCAGCTTCGGCCAGGGCGGCGACGCGATCGCGCTCGAGGAGGTCGCGTACAACCTGCAGGACACCGGCGAGGTCGCCGGCGGCGTGCCCGACAACCGCGGCATCGTGCGCGCGGCCGTGCCGATCGATCCGGCAGCGCCCGCGACGCGCGACACGCTGCTGCCGCTCGACGCGATCGAGACCGCGCTCGTCGCGATCGGCGAGACGCCGCAGCACAGCCGCGATCCGGGCCGCTACATCTGCAACAACGTCATGTTCGCCGATATCGGCGCGATGACCGGCAAGCGCGCGGGCTTCATCCACCTGCCGTACACGACGGAGTTCGACGCGGCGGCGCGCGCACGATTCGGCACGATCGCGCAGGCCGCGATCCAGGCCGTCGTCGATCAGAAGTAGTAGCTGGCGCCGATCGTCAGCATGCCGCCGGAGAGATCCGGCGACGCGGGCTGCTCCGGCGGATACGACTGCGGCGTCGTCATGCCGCCGTTCGGCGCGCCGCCGCCGGTCGTCGAGACGGGCATCGCCTTCGGCGGAGCCGCATCTTGCTGCCGCTGGCCGACGCCGAAGCCGCGCAGCTCGGCATGCAGCGCGAACTGCGACCACCGGTGCTCGAGGCCGATCGACAGCGAGCCGAGCGGGCGCTGCGCGTCCTTCTTCTCCTGATCGGTCGCGCCGACCGACGTCACGCTGATCCCACCGAGGCCGCCGCCGAGCCACCAGTTCCAGTGGCGGTCGGCCGCGAAGCGATAGCGCAGGCCGAGCTGGCCGCTGTTGACCTCGAGATCACCCTGCGTGCCGTCCTGCAGCTTCTGTTGACCGCCGGCGAGCGCGAGCTCGACCTCGAGGTGATAGGTCGCGCGGTAACGGATCGAGAGCTCGCCGATCGCGAACTCGGTCTTGTTGTCGGGCGAGTCCTTCGGCGCGATCGACAGCGACCCGGCCGACAGGCCGACGGCCCAGCGATTCGCCATCACGGCAACCTGGGCTCCGCCGCCGCTGTACGCGCACGGGGTCTCGCCAGGAGGTGGTCCCATCGGCACCTCTCCCGGGGCCTGCGCATACGCGCTCGCGGAGGCGAGGATCACGGCGGCGATCGCGAGGAGCTTCATGGCCTCGTATTTTCCACGCCGCGTGCCACGGCAAGCCAGCGAAATCGCGTGTGCGAGATCGTGGCCAGAACCAACAGATCGTCGCCGGTTCCTACACTACTATCGGGGGGTGGCAGGCCGGACCTTTGCCGTCGGTGACATCCACGGTGATCTCGCGGCCTTGCGGCTGCTGTTCGAGCGCCTCCCGGCGCTGACCTCCGAGGACACCGTCGTGTTCCTCGGCGACTACATCGACCGCGGGCCCGACTCGGCGGGAGTCGTCGCGTGGGTGCGCGACTTCATGGCGAAATCGCCGGCGAAGGTCGTCGCGCTGCGCGGCAACCACGAGGATGCGTGGCTGCAGGTCGTCGACTGGGGCTGGCCCGAGTTCGTGTTCCCGCGCGGCAACGGCTGCCTCGAGTCGCTGCGCTCGTTCACCGGTCGCCCCGTGCCCACCGAGGACGAGGTGCCGACGAGCGACGAGCTCGAGGAGATGTTCTCGGCGGAGTTTCTGCCGCCCGATGTCATCGCGTGGATGCGCGAGCTGCCGTTCTTCTACGAGGACGAGCACGCGATCTACGTGCACGCGGGGATCAAGCGCGACGGCGATGGGTTTCCGCATCCGCGCGACGTCGAGCCGAAGAAGGCGCTGCTGTGGCTGCGCGATCGCGACTTCTTCGAGAACTATCGCGGCAAGCTCGTCGTGTTCGGCCACACGACCACGCGCACGCTGCCGAACGAGCTCTCGACGCACACGCCCGACGATCCGACCGACCTGTGGGCCGGTCCGGCATGCATCGGGCTCGACACGGCGTGTGGCAAGGGCGGGTTTCTGACCGCGTTCGAGCTGCCCGCGAAACACGTGTACGAAACGCGTGGCTAGCACGTTCGTCACCGATCGCCGTTCCGGCGTGCGGATCGCGCGCGCGCTCGCGTCTCCGATCGGCGTGCTCATCAGCGTGCCGCTGCTCGTCGTCGCGGTCGGCATCGGCATCCTGCTCGTCGGGCGCGATGCGACGCGATCGTCGGCGATGTCGGTCGCGCGGCATCAGCTCGCCGAGCAGGCCGTCAACGTGCAGGATGACGTCGCGTTCGCGCTCGACCAGGCCGACCCGTTGCTCGAGCGCCTGCGCGTGCTCGCCGATCCGCAGCGGCCGATCGAGGACGTGCTGCCGCGCATGTACGACCTGATCGTCGGGCGGCCGGGAGTCGCGTACATGTCGATCTCGTTCCCCGACGGCACGTTTCGCGGCGCGTACTTGAACCCGGAGCGCCACCTCGAGGTGCAGGAGTCACGGCTCGACACGCGCGAGGTCCACCGGTTTGCCGTCGAGGCCGGCTCGCTGCGACTCACGAAGACCGAGGTCAACACGTACGACCCGCGGTCGCGCGGCTTCTACCAGCTCGCGCTGCGGCAACAGGCCCGCGCGTGGACCGAGCCGTACACGTTCTTCAAGAGCCACGCGACCGGCATCACGTGCACCGAGCCGATGTACGACGGCACCACGCTGCGCGCCGTTTTGACGGTCGACTTCGACGTCGGCGCGCTGTCGACGTTCATCGCCCGGCCGGCGCTCGATCAGGCTCGCTCGGTCGTCTACACGAAGGACGGCACGATGCTCGCGTATCCGGCCGCCGACAAGATCGCGGTGCCGACGGGCGACAAGCTGCTGCGCCACGAGGACCTCAAGGATCCCGCGCTCGACGCGCTGCTCGACAAGCATCCCGAGGGCAAGACGCTGCAGCTCGTCGAGCTTCCGGGCGCGCTCGCGAGCGTGGCTCCGATCGGCGGCAAGCGCGCGGGCGTCGAGCTGCCTCTCGACTGGTACGTCGCGACGATCGTGCCGACGGCGACGCTGCTCGGCGCGACGCGGAGGCTGGAGCGTTCGTCGATCCTCGCGTCGGCGGGCGCGCTCGCGATCGCGGTTGGCCTCGCACTCGTGCTCGCCTGGAACCTCGTGCGCATGCGGCGCCAGGTCAAGGCGTCGCGCGAGGAGGCCCGCAGCGCGGAGGCGCGGGCGCGCGAGATGGGCAGCTACCGGCTCGTCGCGCGGCTCGGCGCGGGCGGCATGGGCGAGGTGTGGCGCGCCGAGCACCGGTTGCTGGCGCGGAGCGCGGCGATCAAGCTGATCCGCCCCGAGACGCTGCGCGACGAGGGATCGATCGAGGAGATGCGCGAGCGGTTCCGCCGCGAAGCCCAGACGCTCGCGTCGATGCGATCGCGCCACACGATCCAGATCTTCGACTACGGCGTCACCAGCGACGGCATCTTCTACTACGTCATGGAGCTGCTCGACGGGCTCGACCTCGAGTCGCTCGTCGTGCGCTACGGCCCGCAGCCCGCGCCGCGCGTGATCCGGCTGCTCGAGCAGGCGTGCATGTCGCTCGCGGAGGCGCACGACGCCGGGCTGCTCCATCGCGACATCAAGCCGCCGAACCTCTTCACCTGCCGCGCCGCCGACGAGGTCGACATCTGCAAGCTGCTCGACTTCGGCATCGTCCAGACGCCGGGCGACAAGCCGATGAAGGTCGTCTCGCTCGGCGCGCTGCCCGAGACACCGAAGCTGACGCAGCTTGGCGCGATGCTCGGCACGCCCGGCTTCATGGCGCCCGAGCAGATCCTCGGCATGCGCTGCGACGGCCGCGCGGATCTCTACGCGCTCGGCTGCGTCGCGTGGTGGCTCGTGGCGGGACGCGAGGTGTTCTCGCGCGAGGAGGGCGAGGCGAAGGTGCTGCACAAGCACATCTACGACGACCTCCCCGCGCTCGCGCCGCTCGCGAAGGGCTGGTTCCCCGCGGAGCTCGAGCGCGTGATCGCGCAGTGCCTCGCGAAGGAGGTCGACGAGCGACCGCAGGATGCCCGCGCGCTCGCCGCGATGCTGCGTGCGATCGAGATCCCGGCCGAGCACGACTGGGGCGACGAGCGAGCCGCCGCGTGGTGGGCCGCCTACTCGCCGGCGAAGCCGGCGCCGAACATGCCGTCGGCGGAGGTCAAGGTGATCATGCCGGGGCGCACGCGCGAGCAGCGGCCGGTCGAGGCGATGGACGACCGCGCGATCGCGCAGACGCTGGCCGGCCCGACCGCATCCCGAGGGACAGCGGACTAACGCGAAGTTCGCCAAGGCACGAAGTCGGATCCGGAACCTTCGCGGCTTCGCGACCTTCGCGTTAACTCTGGGTCTGCTCCGAGAAGATCAGCGGTGCGGAGCGGGCAGGTAGGCGCGCGGCACCGCCGCCCCTTCCAGGAACTGACGGCGGCGCTTCTTCGACACGCGGTACTGCAGCCCGAAGATCGCGCCCCACCCGGCGAACGCCGCCGCGAACGCGACGATGCTCGACAGGCCGAGCAGCGGCAGCGCGAGCCCGACGCCCGCGATCACGACGCCGCCGCCGAGCACCGACCAGATGATGTCGCTCGCGTGTCGCCGCACCCACGTGTCGTAGGCCTGCTCGCAGGTCGTGCACCACCCCGACCGCGACAGCGGCTCGTCGGCGTTGCAGCGCTTGCAGGCCATGCCTCAGGTGTAGCTCACAACGTCTCGAAGCGGAATTCGACAAATCCGATCTTGACGATGTCGCCGTCGACGAGCGTTCGCTTGCCGAGGAGCGGCTCGTTGTTGACCGCGCAGCCGTTCGTCGAGCCACCGTCCATGATCACGAAGTGCTGGTCGACGTAGAGGATGCGGGCGTGGCGGCGGCTGATCGAGGCGTCGGTGATCTGGACCTCGTTGTCGCTGCCGCGGCCGAGCGAGGTGTCGATGTAGAGCGGGAAGCGCCGGTTCTGCGCGGCGTGCGACAGGCCGACGAGCGCGCCCGGCGCCATCGCCGGTTTCGCGCGCGTGCGCGAGCCACCGGTCGCGGTCGGCGTGTACTGGAGCGCGGACTTGCGCTGGTGCGCGAGCTCGGCGTGCGTGCCGCGGCGCTCGTAGTTCGCGGCTTCGTCTTCGAGCTGCTCGCGGAACTCGGCGAGGTCGGAGCCGTCGTTGCGGACGAAGCCGTCGCTCGCGTCGATCTGCGCGATCATCGCGCGCAGCACGGCGGCGGCTTGCGGGAGGGCTTGGCGGTCGGCGTGCGCGCGCGCTTCGCCGCGGGCGACGTCGGCGCGGACGAGCAGGATCTCGCGGTGAGCGGTGCGATCGAGCGCGTGCGGGCCGGCGTGGACATCGACGGTGAGATCGACCCGCTGCTCGTGCGCCGTGCCGTCGGGGGCGCGGCCGCGGACGATGAGCTCGCCGAGCTTGCCCTTCGCATGCGGCTGGATGTCGAGCGCAAGCTCGAGCGCGAGCACGCGGCCTTCGTCGACGAACACATCGCCGAGCGGCGCCTTCACGCCCGCTCCTCCGACGCGCAGCGCGGCCTTCGGCAGCAGCTGCACGAGCTCGACACCGGCCGCGGGCCGCAATTCGATCTCGAGCTGCTCGGCGACGATGCCGCCGTGCGCGAGCGCCGCGCGCGCCAGCTCGACGCGGGCGAGCACCGGATCCGGGATGTACGCGTAGCGGCCCGAGCCGGCCGTCGCGATCGCGGCGAGCACGTTCTCGTCGTGGTGCGCACCGAAGCCGAGCGACGAGACGCCGATCGGCCGGAGCGACGCCGTGAACGCGGCGAGGTCGGCGGCTGTGATCAGCCCGCGGTTCGGCTGGCCGTCGGAGAGCACGACCATCGCGCGGCGCAGCCCGGCCGGCGCATTCGCGAGCACGCCCGCGCCGACCGCGATGCCGGCGTGGATGTTCGTCGCGCTCTCGGTCGTGCACGTGCGCAGCGCGGCGGTGACGAGCGCGCGGCCGGTGTCGTCGCAGCGCGTGAGCCCGCACAGCACGCGCGCGTCATGCGAGAACGTCACGATCGCGAGGTGGTCGCGCTCGCCGAGCAGCTCGCACACGATCTCGGCGCTGCGCAGCGCGTGCTGCAGCGGCTCGCCGGCCATCGACGGCGACACGTCGATCACGAGCGCGACGGCGAGCGGCGCGCGATCGACCTCGAGTCCCTGCCCGCGCGCCGTGACGCGCACCGAGGCCCACAGAGTCGACGTGCCCGCAGGCACACTCGCGCGTTCGCAACGCGCCTCCACCCCGAACGGCGTGCTCATGCGAAGGAATGTGATTCGTCGATCGCGGTCGCGCCAGGTGCGATGTGTGGCGCCGATCAGCGCGGACGGCGCCGGCGCAGCCACAGCCCGAGCAGCGCGAAGCCCGCGAGTCCCTGCGCACCGCCCTCCGCCTCGCACCCGCAACCCTGCGGCTGGCGCACCGGAATCGGCAGCTTCGAGCCACCGCTCGAGAGCGGCGTCACCGTCGGCAGGGCTCCCGCAACGAAGCTCGACAGCTGCGCGCCGCGCGGCGCGAACGCGAGGTTGGTCGCCGGCGTCGCGATCTTCTGGTCGCGGCCGTTCGGGCCGCCCCACTGGCCGCGCTGGGGGTTCGCGCACGCGACCGGGCCGTCCCACGGATGCAGGATCACGTAGCGGCCCTGGAAGTTGTTGTTGCTCGTCTTCTGCACGCTCGAGTCGATCTTGCCCTGCGCGTCGGGGATGCCGCGCCCGCCGACGATCGGCTCGACGGCGCGGAACACGAGGTCATTGCCGATGTCCTTGCCGTAGCGCGCGTGCAGGCGCGTCAGCGTCATCGAGTACATGTTCTCGCCCTTGTACGTCGACTGCAGCACGTCGCCGCCGAACGTCAGCAGGTCGTTGCCGTCGAGCGTCGGGCCGGGGCACGGATCGCAGCTGCCCGAGTCCCACGCGTACTCGGTGACGACCGCGCCCGGGCTCTCGGCGAGCGCGTGGTCGAACAGCGCGGCGTAGAACTCGCCGAAGTGATCGCGCACCTCGTTCTTGACGGTGATGTTCGTCGGGATCGTGACGTTCGGATAGTTCGCGACCTCGAAGCGCGAGTCGGGCGACAGGATGTTGACGATCAGGTCCTGCGTGCCCGCCGAGTTCGCGAGCCCGAGCCGGATCGGCAGCGCGAATTCGGGGCTGTCGTAGTAGAAGCGCAGCGGCGACAGCGTCGCCATCCCGTTCTCGAACTTCACCTTCTTCGGATCGACCTTCGCGACGAACCACTTCGTGCCCTGCTCGACGTACGGCCGCAGCAGCGGCTCCGCGCCCGGCGGGATCGTGTATTGGTGATCGCGCAGCCAGCGGTCGAGGCCCG
>JAFAOG010000243.1 GCA_019237945.1 Deltaproteobacteria bacterium
GCCAACCCGCCGCGAAGGCGGCGAAGAAGACGCCGAAGCAGACGCCGATCAAGGCAGCGGCGAAGCGCGCGGTCGCGAAGGCGAAGACGGCCGCGAAGGCCGCACTCGTGAACGCCGCGAAAAAGGCCGTCACGAAGGCCGTGGAAAAGGCCGCGAAGAAGATCGCGCCGAAGAAGCCGGCCGCGAAGAAGCCGGCCGAGAAGCCTTCGAAGAAGCGCTAGGCGCGCGCGGCGAGCGCCGCGATCTCGTCGATCACGCGCGGCCACACGGCGCGCGGCAGGTCGTGCCCCATGCCCTCGATCTCGACGAGCTTCGCGCCCGGGATCGCCGCCGCCGTCGCACGGCCGCCGCTGATGTCGACCAGCTTGTCGGCCTTGCCGTGAATCACGAGCGCCGGCACGTCGAGCGTCCGCAGGCTCGGCGTGCGATCACCCGACGCGAGGACGGCGACGCCCTGGCGCATGAATGACGCCGGGTCGAGGCCGCGATCGAATGCGCGGCCGGCGCGCTCGGTGATGCCTTCGAGATCGAGGCCGAGCGCCGTCGAGCCGATCAGCTGCGCGCCCTTGTGCGCGCGTTCGATCGCCTGCTCGCGCGTCATCGGTGGCGCGCCCGCGAACAGCGCCATCGTCTCGGGGTGCGGCTGGCCGACGTTGCGCGCGCCCGTGCTCGACATGATCGACGTCAAGGTTTGGACACGCGCGCGATGCTCGATCGCGAGCATCTGGGCAATGAAGCCGCCGAGCGACGCGCCGACGATGTGCGCGCTCGCGATGCCGAGGGCGTCGAGCAGGCCGGCGGTGTCGGCGGCCATGTCGGAGAGCGTGTAGGTCGCGGTCGAGGCGTCGCCGAGCAGCGCGGCGGCGTAGTTCGGGATGCCGGTGAAGCGGGTCGACTGGCCGACGTCGCGGTTGTCGAAGCGGATGACGTGGAAGCGGCGCGCGACGAGCGCGTCGACGAACGCGTCGGGCCATGCGACGAGCTGCGCGCCGAGCCCCATGATCAGCAGCAGCGGCGGGTCGGTGGCGTTGCCGTGACGTTCGTAGGCGATGTCGATGCGGGCCGGGCCGACGTTGCGTGCGATCTCGATCGCCATCAGCGCTTGCGCTTGTTCTTGCCCGCGCCGGGTCCTCGGTTGCCCGCGCCGCCACTCGGCGGTCTGGCCTTCGGGGCGCCCGGGGCCGGGCCAAGGTCGTCCACGCCCTCATCGCCTTCGGTCGCGTCGGCGCTCGCGGCCTTGTCCTCGGCCTCGCTCGGGTGATCGTCGTCGGCGTCGGGCTTCGACGGCGACTTGTTCTGCGAGGCCGGCGTCGCGCTCGCCTTCTGCTTCTCCTCGGCCTCGGCCTGCTCCTTGAGTACCATCTTGATGCGGCGCTGGGCGTCACCGGAGGTCGGCGCGACGACCTCGGCGGGCGCACCGCCCTTGAGGATGCGTGCGGCGACGTACGCGGCGACGCCGAACGCGAGGATCGACGCCCACTGCGCGAACGTCAGGCCGAGGTGGCGCGGGTCCGTTTCTTCGGGTCGCAAGAAGTCGAGGAAGAAGCGGACCGGTGAGTAGAGCAGGCCCGCCGCGACCGCGATCAGGCCCGCGTTCGGGCGCTTCTTCGGGCGGAACGCGAGCCAGAGCAGAAACGCGTTGACGGGGACGAGGTAGAGGAACTCGATCAGGCCGAGGTTCCACGCGCGGATGTACTCGGAGGTGCCGGGGTAGTGCTCGGCGAGGTGCGCCATGTTGAGCGAGCGCGGGTAGTCCATCGCGAGGGCCGCGTACCACTTCGTCGTGTCGACGGCGGCGCCGATGTGATCGGAGACGACGGTGCAGCCGATGCGGCCGATCGAGAACGCGGGGAGCAGGCCGACGATCGCGATGTCGGCGAAGAGCCGGACCGGGAGGCGTTTCCACCACACGTAGATCGCGAAGCCGACCGCACCGCCGATGAAGCCGCCGTAGGAGGAGATGCCGTCCCAGAAGCGAATGGGGAGCGGCCAGTGCGAGACCGGCCAGATGTCCCAGGGCTCGGAGATGCGGTCCCACTGGTACGCGATGACGTCGAACTCGTGGGCGCCGATGAAGCCCGCGACCGTGATCCAGCCGGTGAGGCCGCGGATCTGCTCGTCGGTGACGCCGTGCCACTCGGCGTAGCGGCGCAGCAGCGCGGCGCCGATCAGGACGCCCGCGGCGACGATCATGCCGAAGACCTGGATGGGGACGCCGATGTCGATCGGCGGCGGCGGCTTGAGGAACGGCAGGGCGACCGCAGCGGTCAGGACGGACATGGGCACGGAGCCTACAACAGGCCGGGGCGCGCGCTATCATCCCGGTGTGATCTGGGGCCCATTCCTGCTGGCGGTCGCACTCGGCCTCGTCGTGTCGGCGGGGCTGTACTTCGCGTACCTGTGGCCTTCCGACGAGCCACAGGAGGCCAGCGCCGGAGAGCGTCCGAACGACGAATGAGGGCGCTGGCGCTGCTTTTCGTCGCGAGCGTCGCTGCAGCGGCGCCCGGCGAGGTCGTGCGCGTCGAGCATCGCGATCCCGGAGCGGTGCCAAGCGTCGGGCCGGCGGATGCGCCGGTGACCGTCGAGCTGTTCTTCGTGCCCGGTCCCAACTCGCGCTCGAGCTGGTATCGCGCGCTCGAGGATCTGCAGCGCCGGCACCCGAGCAAGATCCGGCTCGTCTATCGCGTGCTGACGGTCAGCGGCCGGAACCGCGAGCCGTATCTCGCCCTCGAGGCGGCGGCCGAGGGTCGATATCGCGAGTTCATGACGAAGCTGCACGAGGCGGAGGCGCAGCGGCCGACGATGCTCAACGACGCGCAGCTGATCGAGGTCGTCAAGGCGGCGGGCGTCGATGCGGACCGCGCGCAGCTCGCGATGAAGGATCCACCGCCGGGCTACAAGCGGCTGATCGAGAGCAACGAGCGCCGGCGCAAGCAGCACGTTCACGCGGCGACGCCGCCGACGATCCTGTTCAACGGCAAGCCGGTGACCGTGCCACCCGTCAGCCTGACGACCGGCGATCTCGACCGCCTCTACAAGCAAGCGCTCGATCAGGCCGAGGATCTACTCGACCGCGGCGCCTCTCCCGCGACGCTTGCCGACGCGCTCGACGAGCAGCGCCCCCTGCCCGCCGAGATCACGGTGCAGACCGGCCCGACCGACGAGGAGATCGGCGAGCTGCCGACCGATCCGCCGCTCGCGAGCCCGCCGCTCGATGTTCGAGGGCTGCCCGCGTACGGCCCGAGCGAGGCGCCGGTGACGATCATCGTCGCGTGCAGCCCGACGAGCCTCAACTGCGAGCAGCCGCTGATGGCGGCGACGCAGACGCAGCGCGATGCGTATCCCGATCAGGTGCGCGTCGTGTGGGCGCCGTACTTCGGCGTCGATCTCGACAACGCCGCCGACCTCGCGCTGCTCGGCGATGCCGCGCTGTGCGCCGAGAAGGTCGGGACGTCGAGCGAGCGCGAGGGCGACTTCGACAGCACGACGTCGCCCGGCTGGCGCTGGGTCACCGCCGTGCTCGCCGAGTCGAAGAACCGCAAGCGCCGGATGACGACCGACGACCTGATCGATCACATCGCCGACAAGCTGCACGTGTCGGGGCGCGCGTTCGCGGCGTGTCGCGCGGAGATGGCCGGCACGACGCTCGCGTGGATCGAGGCTGCCCGCCACAGCGGCGTTCGCACGAGCCCGGCGACGATCCTCGGCGGCCGCGTCTACGGGCCGATCACCGACGGGACGACGTTACAATTACTCGTCGAGGCCGAGCTCGCGCCCGGGTGGCTGGGCGAGGCCGCACCGACGTGGATCCGCGTGTTACCCTAGCGCCCGATGGAGCTCTCGTTCGCGGCGGCGACCGATGTCGGTCGGCAGCGAAACCACAATGAGGACAACTTCCTCATCGACAAGAAGCTCCGTCTGTTCATGGTCGCCGATGGCATGGGCGGCCACGCCGCCGGTGAGGTCGCGAGCTCGATCGCGGTCCACGAGATCCGCGACGCGGTGAACAACAAGAAGGACCTGCTCGATCGCTATCGCGTCGATCACCCGGGCGTACAGCCGTACGAGATCCTGCAGGTGCTCGAGCACGCGGTGCAGGAGGCGTGCGGCGCGGTGTTCCGGCGCGCGCAGGCCGAGCCCGACAAGCGCGGCATGGGCACGACCGCCACGGTGCTGCTGATCGCGGGCACTGGCGATCACCTGCGCGGGTTCATCGCGCACGTCGGCGACTCTCGCGTCTACCTCGCGCGCCAGAACCAGGTCCACGTGCTCACCGAGGACCACTCGCTGATGAACGAGCTGGTGCGCCGCGGCAAGCTCAACCGCGAGCAGATCGAGACGTCGCCGTACAAGCAGTACAAGAACGCGGTCACGCGCGCGGTCGGCGTCAACGGCTCGGTCGAGGTCGACACGTTCGACTTCGACATCCTGCCCGGCGATCGCTTCCTGATCTGCAGCGACGGCATGTACGCGTACGTCGACGAGGGCGAGCTCCCGCGCCAGCTCGCCGACGGCGAGGTCAAGGAAGTGCCGAAGCGCCTCGTCGAGGTCGCGAACAAGGGCGGCGGCCACGACAACATCACCGCCGTCGTGATCCGCGTCAGCACGACGTCCGCGGAGCTGTCGCCCAAGACGAGCGAGGTCGGCCTCAAGCTCGACGTCCTCAAGGGCATGCAGATGTTCCGGTTCCTGTCGTTCAAGGAGCTGGCGCAGGTCGCGGCGATCGCGCAGTCGAGCGAATTCGCGAAGGACCAGACGGTGTTCTCGGTCGGCCAGCCCGGCGATGCGATGTACATCGTCGCCTCCGGCAGCGTGAAGCTGCTCAAGGGCGACAGCCTCGTCGCCGAGCTCGGCCGCGGCCATCACTTCGGCGAGCTCGCGCTGGTCGAGCGGTCGTCGCGCTCGCTGACCGCGATCGCCTCCGAACCGACGCGCCTCGTCGTGATCGGCCGCAAGGACTTCCTCGATCTGATCAAGCGCGAGCCCGCCGCCGCCGTGAAGATGCTGTGGTCGTTCGTCCAGGTCCTCGGCCAGCGCCTGCGCAAGACGAACGACGACCTCGCCGACGCGCTCCACGGCGACAAGCACGGCGGCAAGACCGAGACCGACAACCTCGCGCAGGAGTGACGTTAGCGAATGACGTGCGGGACGAACCGCGCGGTGTTGCTCGTCACGTAGCCCGCGGTCTCGCGAATCCCGACGCCGCACGCCTCGCCGCCGATCACCCACGATCCGATCACGGGCCGCATCCCCGCGTGCTCGCCGAGATCGGCGTAGCGCTGGTACACGAAGCCGCTCGGCTCGTACGGCCCGCCGGTCGCGACGTCGACGCCGGGCGCCGCGATCGTCACGTTGCTTCCCTCGCGCCCGAGCAGCGGCTTTCTCACCCACGCACCGTCGAGCGGCTGGCGCGACGCCGGCAGGATGCTCGGATGATCGCCGAACAGCTCGTACAGCACCGGCAAGATCGCCTTGTTCGACAGGATCATCTTCCACGCCGGCTCGATCCACTGCACGCCGAGTCGCGGCAGCGCGCTCGCGAGCACATCGGTCGCCAGGCCCTCCCACGGATACAGCTTGAACAAGGTCGCGATCGGCCGCCGCTCGAGATCGACGAGCGCCCTCCCCTCCTCGATCCCGAGGTCCTCCATCGCGATCGCGACGGTCGCGAGCCCCGCCTGCTCCGCGGTGTCGCGCAGGTACGCGACCGTCATCTCGTCCTCGACATCCTCGACGAATCCGAAGTGCACGCAGCTCGCGACGAACGGACGCAGCTCGCGCCACGTCGCGATCAGCTGTTCGTGCACGCTGTTGAGCTGATCGAGCGAGGGGAAGCAGTCGTCGAGCCACGTCCACTGGATCACGCCCGCCTCGAGCAGCGACGTCGGCGTATCCGCGTTGTACTCGAGCAGCTTCGGCACGCCATCGGGCCCGAACGCGAGATCCATCCGCCCGTACAGCGACGGCACCTCGCCATTCCAGCTCGCCTCGATCAACGGCACGACGAGCTCCGGGATCCCGAGCTCCGCGTAGCGCCGCCGCTCGATCACGTGATCGACCGCCTCGAGACACAGCTCGTGCAGCTCGCCGGTCGCCGCCTCGATCGCATCGATCTCGCCGACCGCAAACTCGTAGTACGTGCCCTCGCCCCAGTACACGCCGCTCTCGCGCGACGTGTGAAACACCAGCCCTTGCTCCTCGATCCGTTCGCGCCATCGCGGCCGCGGCTCGATCGAGCAGCGCTTCATCCGCCACCCGTCCAGAAGTAGCCGCCATAGCCGCCGCGCACGACGCCCTGCTCGACCCAGATGTGCTCGCCATCGATGTCGGTGTCGACGCAGTCGTTGCGAAACTGCGCGTTCGGATCGTCCATGCAGTCGACGTCCTCGATCGACGGCGTCATGCCGGGCGGCGAAAGCACCGGATCCATCGCGCCCGGCGCACCATCGAGCCATGCCGACGTCATCGGCGGCGGCGAGTCGGTCAGCGGATCCGTCTGCCCCGGCGCCTGCGCGTGCGCGAGCGCCGATGCGGCAAGCAGCGGCACGAGCGTCAGCTTCACGACGGCCGACTTGCGCATGCAATCACAGTGCATCTGCGCCGCGCCGCCCGCGAGTTAAGTCTGGATTGCGCGATGCGCGAACGGTGCCGCGGCTGTGGTTCGCTGTGCGACATCGCGAGATCCGGTACGCTTTGTTGGTGACCAGATGGGTCGCTCTGCTCGGCATCACCGCATGCGCGTCCGCGCCGCAGGATCTCTGCGATCGCAGTAAGGCTGCCGGTATTTCCCGGATCGCAAACAAGCTCTATTACGACCAGTGGAGCGCCCATCACGGCGGGACGTTCAGCGTCAAAGCGCCGTTTACGTGCGCCGGCGGCGGCGGCGGCACGCTGGACGTCGGCGGCGCCGAGATGTGGAGCGGCACCTTCATATTCGACACATGCACGGCCAATGGATACGGCAGCGGCGACCTGCTGACGCTGACCGGCACCTTCAACGCCATGGGCGACTTCACCAACGGCGTCTCGTGGGGACAGACCGACTCGATCGCGATTCGCGGCAGTCTCGCCGACTGTCGTGCGCCGGTCGACGAGACGTGCGCCGGCATGTGGAGCCCGTTCGTTACCGGCGCCCAGGGCGAAGGCTTCGACGAGTCAAACACGCAGGGAACGCTCTGCGGCCGAAAGTTCCCCTGATTGCCTCGTGCGCTGACTAGACGGAGGCGCGCGCGATCACGTCCGCCGGCGCCTGCACGAGCTCGATCAGTACGCCTTCACCCGACAGCGGCGACGCAGCGTCCCCCTTCGGATGGATGAAGCACACGTCGTGACCGGCCGCGCCCTTGCGGATGCCGCCCGGCGTGAAGCGGACGCCCTGCTCGGTCAGCCACGTCACGGCGGCCGGCAGGTCGTCGACCCACAGGCCGAGGTGGTTGAGGCGCGGCTCGTGGACCTTCGGGCTCTTCGCCATGTCGATCGGCTCCATCAGATCGATCTCGACGCCCGCGATCGACAGGATGTCCTCGTCGACGTTCTCGCGCTCGCTGCGGAACGTGCCGGTCGCGGGGATGCCGAACAGGTCGACCCACAGGTGGCGCAGCGCGGCCTTCGAGGGCGCGCCGATCGCGACCTGCTGGATGCCGAGGACGCGGAACGGCCGCGTGCTCATCGCGCGTTCCGGACCTCGTCGAGCGTGCGCAGGCCGGGGCGCGGCGCGTTGACGAGGATCGACATGTTGCCGTTCGGGTGCTTGTTGTCGCGCATCAGCTGGTGACACTCGCCGGTCTCGGCGAACTTGAACACGCGCGACATGCACGGGTCGACCTTGCCGTCGATCACGAGCTGGTTGACGCCCTGCGCCTGCTCGTCGTTCGCGAAGTGCGAGCCCTGGAGCCGCTTCTGGCGCATCCAGTGGTAGCGGAGGTCGAGGGTCGCGTTGTAGCCGGTCGTGCCGGCGCAGATCACGACCATGCCGCCCGTCTCGCACATGAAGCACGAGGTCGGGATGGTGGTCTCGCCCGGATGCTCGAACACGATCGTCGGGTTCTTCTTCTCGCCGAGCGCCTCCCAGAACGCGGCGCCGAACGCGCGCGCGCCCTTGAGCCACTGCGCGTACTCGATGTCGTCCGACCAGCGCGGGAGCTTGCCCCAGTGATCGAACTTACGGCGATCGATCACGCCGACCGCACCGAGCTTCTTGCAGAAGTCGTTCTTGCTATCGCCCGCGACGACCGCGACCGGGCGGGCGCCAGCCGCGCGCGCGATCTGGATCGCCATCGAGCCGAGGCCGCCGGCGCCGCCCCAGATCAGGACGGGCTCGCCCGGCGCGACGACATTCGGCGACCAGCCATGGAGCATGCGGTACGCGGTGGCCGCGACGAGCATGTACGCGGCCGCTTCTTCCCACGTCAGGTGCTCGGGCTTGGGCACGCACTGGTGGTCCTGGACCTTCGTGTACTGCGCGAACGAGCCCCAGTTCGACTCGTAGCCCCAGATCTGCTGGGTCGGCGCGAACATCGGATCCTTGCCCGCGAGAACCCACGGATCGTCGGGCTCCCACATGCCGCAGTGGACGACGACGTTGTCGCCGACCTTGACGTTCTTGACGTCCTTGCCGACCGCCCACACGACGCCGGAGGCATCGCTGCCGCCGATGTGGAAGTCCTCCTTCGCACCCCAGCGCTTCTGGCGTCCCTTGATCACATCGATCGGGATGCCCATCGCTGCCCACACGTTGTTGTAGTTGACGCCGGCGGCCATCACGTAGACGAGCACGTCACGCGGACCGAGCTCGGGGACGGGCAGCGCTTCCTCTTTGAACGCGTCGCGTGGCTCTCCGAACCGCTCGGCGCGGATCACCTGCGCCAGCATCTTCGAGGGGACAACGCCGAGCTCGGGTACGTCGCCCAGCTCGTACAACTCATTGGAGGGGGTGGCGATGGCGGTTGACACCATGCGTTAATCTAGTCGAAACACCGGCGGCCGGCTGCGAAATCTCACGGCGATCTCGCCTGTGGCGCGCACGCACGTACTGAGCAGCGGTCATGCCTATGATGCGCGCGTGTCCCGCTGGTACTGGCTGCTGCTCGTGCCGATCGTGCTGCCGCTCGTCACGGTCATCTACAACCGTGTCGAGCCGCGGCTGTTCGGGTTTCCCTGCTTCTACTGGGTGCAGCTGTCGTACGTGTTTGTGGGCGTGATCTTCACGTTCGCGGTCTATCGCGGGACGCGCGGTAAATGAGCGTCCAGCTCGCCGTCTTCATCGTGCTGTTCGCGGTCGTCGCCGTGATGGGCTTTGTCGCCGCGCGCTGGCGCCGCCCCGCGACGATGGAGCACCTCGACGAGTGGGGGCTCGGCGGCCGCAGCTTCGGCGGCTGGGTCACCTGGTTTCTGATCGGCGGCGACCTCTACACCGCCTACACGTTCATCGCGGTGCCGGCGCTGCTCTACGCGGCGGGCGCGGCCGGCTTCTTCGCGATGCCGTACACGGTGCTGACGTACCCGCTCGTGTTCATCCCGCTGATCCGGCTGTGGTCGGTGTCGCACAAGCACGGGTTCGTGACGCCGGCCGACTTCGTGCGCGCGCGGTTTGGCTCGCCGTTCCTCGCGCTGCTCGTCGCGATCACCGGGATCGTCGCGACGATGCCGTACATCGCACTCCAGCTCGTCGGCATCGAGGCGGTGCTCAAGGCGATGGGCGTCCACGGCGATGCCCCGCTGATCATCGCGTTCGCGATCCTCGCCGCGTACACGTACCAGAGCGGCTTGCGCGCGCCGGCGCTGATCGCGTTCGTCAAGGACATCCTGATCTACGTCGTGATCATCGCCGCGATCCTCGTGATCCCGGCGGAGCTCGGCGGCTGGCGCGGCATCTTCGACGGCGCGGCGGCGAAGCTCGGACCCAAGTTCCTGCTCGGCCCGAAGTCGCAGCTGCAGTACATCACGCTCGCGTTCGGCTCCGGCCTCGCGCTGTTCTTGTATCCGCATACCCAGACCGGCGTGCTCGCGAGCAAGAACCGCGACGTCATCAAGCGCAACATGGCCGCCCTGCCCGCGTACTCGCTGGTGCTCGGCCTGATCGCGCTGCTCGGCTACATGGCGATCGCGGCCGGCATCAAGCCGGAGAACGGCGACGTCTCGACGGTCGTGCCGATCCTGTTCGACAAGATGTTCGCGCCGTGGTTCGCGGGCGTCGCGTTCGCGGCGGTCGGCATCGGCGCGCTCGTGCCGGCGGCGATCATGTCGATCGCGGCGGCGAACTTGCTCACGCGCAACATCTACGTCGAGTTCATCAAGCCCGACGCCACGCCGGCCCAGCAGGCGCGCGTCAGCAAGCTCGCGTCGCTCGTCGTCAAGTTCGGCGCGCTGCTGTCCATCATCGGCCTCAACCCGCGCTTCGCGATCGATCTCCAGCTGATCGGCGGCGTGATCATCCTGCAGACGCTGCCGTCGGTCGGCGTCGGGCTGTTCACGCGCTGGCCGCATCGCACCGCGCTGATCGCGGGCTGGTTCGCGGGCATGACCGCGGGCCTCTGGATGCTCTACACCGTGCCGAACCCGGCGACGCACCACGCCCACTTTGGCGGCTCGGCATTCAATCTCGCCACCCTGGGCGGGCCCGACCTCACGATCTACGCCGGCTTCATCGCCGTTCTGATCAACGTGATCGTCGTTGTGGCACTGACGCTCATCGCGCGCGCCGCAGGGTGGCGCGACGGCACGGACGCGACCGCTACCGACGACTACAACGTCGAGCGCGCCTGAGCGCCAGTTTCTTGCCGTCCTGATCGAGGCGGGTATGGTCGATCAAGATGATGGCATTCATGTTCGTGGCCCTGTTCAGCAAGGACCAGCTGCGACCGGTCATCAAGGACGACGTCGTGCCCGCGATCGCGCCATGCTTCAACGAGGCCGGCAGCGGCGTCGCGAACCTGCAGCTCACGTTCGACGGCACGCCGAAGCGCCTGACCGTCGCCCTCAAGGGCGTCGAAGGCACCGCGCTGCCCGAGGACGTCCGCGCCTGCGTCCGCGAGACGCTCGCGACCCTCGTGCTGCCGCCGATCGGCGACGGCGGAACCGCCGACATCGTCTACCCGTTCACCTACGCGGTCGATCCGCCCGACAACCACGACCTCAAGGACTACCTCAAGGCCGTGCGCGCCGATGCCTCCAAGCACTGGAGCGACGCGCTGGTCGCGGCGGACGCGGGGCTCAAGCTGACATCGCTCGACGGCCGCCACCGCCGCGTGCTGATCCGCATCGCCGGCGTCGCCGCCTGCCACCTCGGCGCCGCGACGACCGCCGCGCGTTACGAGGCGCTCGCGTCGACCGACAACGCCGCGACGATCCGCGCCGCCTGCGCGCGGGGCCCCGCGCTCTAGTCACGCGAGGCGGCTAGCGCGACTGCGCCTGATCGAGCCAGGGCTTGATCTTCGCCTCGATGGCCGCGTGCTCGCGATCGTGCTCGGCGAGCGGCTCGCCGACCGTGTCCATCGTGACCGGCGCGATCGAGTCGCGCATGCGAACCGCCATTCCGGCCAGCAGGTCCGCGCGTGCGGCCTGCGCGATCGGCGCCATCCTCGCGTCGTCGGATCGGATCACGTCGTCGAGCATGTCGAGGCTCGGCTGCGCCGCAGCGGTCAGCGCATGCATCGACGCGTCGTCGGGTGCGAGCTTGAGCTGGGCAAAGTTCGCCTCCGCGGTGCAGTTCGCGAGCGAGACCTTCGCGGCGAGCTGGAGCTCGGCATCGGTCGCATCGGCAGGCACGGCCGAGACGGTCTTGCAGGTCGTCGAATCCGCCGACGCCATCGCCGGCACGAGCAACAGAGCAGATAGCAGTACGAGTCGCATAACTAACCTCCTGCCGAAACCGTGGGGCGCGCGCGGCGCGAGAGGCCGGTTAAGACGACGTGAAGCACACTGCGTGTGCGGCGCTGCCCCGCGGCGCACGCGTCGTCTTGCCTCGATCGCGAGGCAGCTCGCCGCGATCGATCAGCATTCTCCGTTTCCCGCTACGGCGTCTCTGGGTTCAGCGTCAGCGCATAGATCTTCGCGGCGGCCTCGTCGCCCCATGCGCAGACCAGTCCCTTGTCCCCGATCGCACATGCATGCTGCCCCATGCCTGGGTCGCCAAACCCCGACGAGCCGTGCGACGTGCCCTTCATGTCGAACCACACCGCGAGCATCGGCTCGTCGCCACGCCGCTGACGCTGCACGAGCACGACACCATCGTTCGTCGCGATCACGTCGGCGGGCGCGGTCGTGTCGATCGGCAGCTTGCCGAGCGTCATCGTACGCGGTGGCTTCTTGAATGGCGCATCCCACCGGCGCACGGTCGCCTGCTGCCGCGTGACCACGGTCGTGCCGACGACGTCGGAGTCCGCGGTGACCGCCGTGCGCGACACGGTGCCGAGCCCGTCGACGTGCGCGGGCTTGCCGGCGTCGTCGATGCCGAACGCGTCGTCGCCGACCGCCGCCCACACGCGGCACAGCGGCCGCGGCTTGCCGAGCTGGCCGGCCGCGAGATCGAGCCGATGCGCCTCGCAGTGCTCGTCGCGTGTTGCAACCCACATCACCGGCGCGCCGCGCTCGAGATGCATGCGACTGCACGCGAGCGCGACACCGTGCGCACCGAACGAGCGCTCGCCCTGCTTGGTGAACGCGCCGTCCTCGTCGACGTCGCCCCACACCACGAGCGCGTCGTGATTGTCGATTCCCCATGCGT
>JAFAOG010000473.1 GCA_019237945.1 Deltaproteobacteria bacterium
GTCCGGGTGGCAGCTCGCGCACGTATCGACATCCGACAGTGCGTTGCCGTCGGTCAGCTCGCCGCCCTTCGCGGTCAGCGCGACCAGGCTCGGGCCAAACGCGCCCGGCTTCCTCGGCAGGCGGGCCGCGAGCGGCGCCGCGGGTGCGGGCGGCTTGGGGGCGGGCGCATCATGCGCGGCACCGCACGCAGCCACGAGCACGAGCGCGAGCGCCGTGCGCATCGCTACTTGCTGCCCTTCTTGAAGCCGATCTCCCACAGGTCGCGACCGATCACGCTGCCGAGCGCGAGCTTGCCGCGCGGCGCGAACGCGATCTTCTGCGCACCGATCGTCGGCGCATAGCTGCCATCCGGCGGACCGCCCCACACGTAGCGTTGAGGATGCGCGCACGTGATGGCCCCCGTCCAGTAGTGGCGCACGGCGTAGCGCGCCTGGAAGTGGTTCTCGCCATCGGTCGCGGGCTTCGCGCCGTACTCGATGCCGTCCTTGCTGTACTGCTCGCGCCCACCGACGATCGGCTTCGCCTCGCGGAAGCGCAGGTCGTCCTTCATGTCGCGCTTGCCGTAGCGCGCGTGCAGGCGCGTCAGCATGAACGCGTTCGCGATGTCGCCGCCGATGACGTCGGCGCCGAGCTGCGCCAGGTCGGCCGACGTGACGTCCATCTCCGCGCACGGATCGCAGTGGTAGCTGCGCTTGGCCTGCCATGCGTACTCGGTGACGACCGCGCCGGGATTCGCTTCGATCGTCTTGTCGAACAGCGCCGCGTAGAACTCGCCGAAGCGGCTCTTGACCGCGCTCTTGACGTCGAAGTTCGTCGGGATGAACACGTTCTTGTAGTTCGCGACCTCGTAGCGGGTGTTCTTGCTGAAGATGCTGACGATCAGGTCCTGCTTGCCGTCGGCGTTCGCCATGCCGAGGCGGATCGGCAGCGAGAAGTCGTCGCTGTCGTAGTGGAAGCGCAGCGGCGACAGCGCCGCGTGGCCGTCGACCATCTGGACCTTCTCGGGGTTGACCTTCGCGACGAAGAACTTCGAGCCGCTCTCGATGTAGGGCCGCAGCAGCGGCTCGGCGCCGGCGGGGATCTTGTAGCTGTTGTCGTGCAGCCACGTCTCGAGCCCGGCCGAGTCCGTCGCGCTGAGGATCAGGATCTTGTACTCGGCGACGTCGAACTTCGCCTCGATCTTCACGGTCGAGCGGCCCATGCCGATCGCGCCGTACGCGACGCCACCGGCGCCCGCGCCGAATCCGATCGAGCCGTAGCCGAACGACTCGCCGTAGAGCACCGGCTGCGGACACGGGTCCTGCTCCCAGTACTCGACCAGACGCGGCGAGCCGAGCGACTCGACGTGCGCGAACACCTCGGGCTTGAGCGTCTTGACGTCGCCCTCGTGCAGCACGACCGGCACCGGCACGACCATCGCGAAGTCCTCGAGCGGACCCTTGTAGTCGTTCTGCATCGCGAGCACGGTGCGCGTGCCGTCGCGCATGAGGACGACCTGCGTCGCGTCGTTGACCAGCTTGCTGCCCGACCCGCTGACGTAGAACCCGCAGAACGCGTGCGCCGTGTGCGCGGTGGCCGCGATCACGAGCGCCGATAACACCGTCCTCATGTGCTCTCCTTCGAACGCACGCGCGGTCGCCGCGGTCTACGGAGGAGCAGGATCGCTCCGCCGAGACCGATGGCCAACAACGCGAAATCACGGGGTCGGAGCGCGAGCTCCGGAGTCTGAGGCGGAGGGATGTGCTGGACGCGACGCGGGTCGAGCGCGCCGTCGAGGTCGAATGTGCGGTCGGCGTACGCGAGGTTCGTCGCGGCCTGCGCGGGCTCGTTCGACGCGCGGTCGAAGCCGCGATCGCCATCCGGCGGTCCTCCCCACTGGCCGAACTGCGGGTGCGCGCACGTCACGGGGCGGTCCCAGCGATGGCGGATGATGTAGCGCGCCTGGAAGTTGTTGATGTCCGGATCCTCTTCGCCGAGCTCGCGACCACCGACGAGCGGGGGCGCCTCGCGAAACACCAGGTCATCCGGCAAGTGCGTGCCGTAGCGTGCGTGCAGGCGCGTCATCACGAAGTCGGTCGTACGCATGCGGCCGCCATCGACGCCGAGCGCATCGAGGTCCTCGCCGTCGAGCTGCGGTCCCGGGCACGGATCACACGTCATCGCCTGCCACGCGTACTCGGTGACGACGGCCCGCGGATAGCGCTGGATCGTGCGATCGAACAGCGCGGCGTAGAACGCTGCGAAGTGGTCCTTCACGGCGTCGGTGACGTCGAGGTTCGTCGTGATCGGGACGTTGGGATAGTTCGCGACCTCGTAGCGCTGGTGCGGCGCGAAGATGTTGACGATCAGGTCCTGCGTGCCCGCGCTGTTCGCGAGGCCGAGGCGCACCGGCAGCGTGAACGTGTCGTCGTCGTACGAGAAGCGCAGCGGCGACAGCACCGCGTGGCGGCGCTCGTCGTAGTGCACCTTGCTCGCATCGACACGCGCGACGAACCACTTCATCCCCTGCTCGACATACGGACGCAGCAGCGGCTCGGCCGCGTCGGGGATGCGGTAGCCGTGCGCGTGCAGCCAGCGGTCGAGACCCGCCGAGTCGCTCGCCGACAGGATCTCGATCGCGTACTCGCCGACCGCGAATCGATCCTCGACGTGGACGCTCGACTCGTCGAACCCCGAGATCATCTCGTACGAGACGCCCATCACCCCCGAATTCATCGCCAGCCGGACCGCCTCGTCGCGCGACGGACCGCATGGATCCTGCTCCCAGTACTCGACGAGACGCGGCGAGCCCATCGTGTCGATCTTTGCGAATAGCGCCTTCGAGAGCGTCTTGACGTCGTCCGCGTGCAGCACCGCGGGCACCGGCACGACCATCGCGAAGTCCTTCAGCGGACCCTGATAGTCGTTCTGCATCGCGAGCGTCGTGCGCGTGCCCGTGCGCACCAGCACGACCTGCGTCGCGTTGTTGACGAGTCGCTGATCGCTATCGGCGACGTAGAAACCGCAAAACGCGCGAGCCGCCTGCGCGTGCGCGAGGATCGCCAGCGCGATCACGAGCCGCTTCATGCTTCCTTCTCCGGACGATCACACCGAGCACGAGCCCGAGCGCGAGCACGTCCTGGGGATCGCTCGTCTGACAACCGCATCCCGATTTCGGTTTCGATCCTCCGACCGATTCCGTGCGAACGCCGAGATCCGGCTCGTCGCGGACCAGGGCCGTCGCGAGCTTGACCTCGCCGCGCGGCGCGAACGCGAGGTTCAACGCGGGCTTGACGCCCGTATCGTGCGTGGCGAGCTCGGGCGGCGGACCGCCCCAGATGCCACGTTGTGGGTGTTCGCAGCGGATCGGCCCCGTCCACGCATGTCGGATCGCATAGCGGCCCTGGAAGTTGTTCATCGACGCCGGCTGCGCGCCCTGCTCGAGCTGCCCGCCGCTCTGCAGCGACTCGCGCCCGCCTGCGATCGGCGGCGCCTGCGTGAAGACGAGGTCGTCCTTGAGGTCCTTGCCGTAGCGCGCGTGCAGGCGCGTCAGCACGAAGTCGCCCTGGTACGCGGTCGGCTGCTCGGGCGTGCCCGACAGCACGTCGCCGCCGAGCGTCATCAGCTCGCCCGGACCGATCGTCGGGCCCGGGCACGGATCGCACGACGACGCCTGCCACGCGTACTCGGTGACGACCGCGCCGGGATGCTTCTCGAGCGTGCGATCGAACAGCGCCGCGTAGAACGCGCCGAAGTGATCCTTGACGTCATCGCGGACGTCGAGGTTCGTCGGGATCGTGACGTTGGGATAGTTCGCGACCTGGAAGCGCTGGTTGGGCGCGAGGATGTTGACGATCAGGTCCTGCGTTCCGGCGCTGTTCGCGAGGCCGAGGCGAATCGGCAGCGTGAAGCGATCGTCGTCGTAGTGAAACCGCAGCGGCGACAGCGCGGCATGCCCGTTCTCGAACTTCACCTTCGTCGGGTCGACCTTCGCGACGAAGAACTTCATCCCGCCCTCGACGTACGGCCGCAGCAGCGGCTCCGCGCCGGTCGGGATGTTGTAGTGCTGGTCGTGCAGCCACGTGTCGAGGCCCGTCGAGTCCTTCGCCGACAGGATCAGGATCTGGTACTCGCCGACCGTGAACTTCGCCTCGATCTTCACGCCGAGGTCCTTGCCGTTGTCGTCGCGCTCCATCGCCGCGCCTGCCATCGGGGCTGACGCGTACGCGATGCCCTCGTCCTGCATCGGCGGCCGACACGGGTCCTGCTCCCAGTACTCGACGAGCCGCGGGGCGCCCATCGCCTCGACGTGCGCGAACACGTCCTTCGGCAGCGTCTTGACGTCGCCCTCGTGCAGCACGGTCGGCACCGGCACGACCATCGCGAACGCGTCGGGCGGGCCCTTGTAGTCGTTCTGCATCGACAGCACCGTGCGGGTGCCCATGCGCATCAGCACGACTTGGGTCGCGTCGTTGGTCAGCTGCTGACCGGAGCCGGCGACGTAGAACCCGCAGAACGCGAGGATCGTGGGGAGCATCGTGGGAGCTTAGACGAAGCTCCGCGCGCGATCCTTGGCGACGCAATCGTCAGGGAATGCAGCCCGATTGTTGCGAAGCGGCGACGATTCGCGCGCGCAGCGCCCGGCACTCGGTCTCGACCTCGTGCAGCACCGCGCTATCGGCGCTCTGCGCCGCCGACACCAGCCCCGACGCCTCCTGCTCGAGCGCGATCTCGACATCCGGCGGCAGGTTGCGACAGCGCGACAGCTTGCTCGCGCTCACGCGCAGCGCCGTGCACTCGGCGGCGCGCAGACCGATCGTCGGATCCGGGTTCGGCGCGCAGCCGGCATCGACCAGCTCGAGCTCGACCTTCTGCGCGCGCGCATCGCACTGCGCGGCGAGCTTGGTGCGTGCGTCGCCCTTCGCGGCGAGCCACGTCGCGCGCTGATGCGCGAGGCGCGATTGATTCTCGAGCGGCGGCTTCGTCAGCTTCGTGCAGCGCTGCTCGATGCGCGCCCAGCCGGCGAGCCGATCGCACGACGCGATGCCGGTCGACGCGCGCTTGAGGCTGCTGCGGACCTGGCAGCCGCTGTCGAGATCGATCGCGAGGTCGAGCGTATCGGGGCGCGGGTGCGCGAGGTGCACGCTGACGTCGCCGTGCTGGCCGATCCACGCGCCGTTGTCCTCGAGCAGCGTGATCGGCTCGAGCGATCCGCCGGCCGGCGTGAGATCGATCGCGACCTGGCCGTCGCTGGCGTCGACCGCGAGCGTCGCGGAGCCCTCGCCTTCCGCCGTGCAGCTCGACCACGCGAGCTTGCCGGTGTACTCGCCGACCCAGTCGCCCCACTTCGGAAGCTCGTGCGTCTCCGGCGGCTTGGCGAGCGCCACGGCGGTCACCGCCAGGCTACCGACCAGGACCGCGCGACGCATCACGACAGTCTAGCCGGAACTATCGGTACCTGGCGAGACAACCTTCGCCTCCGGGATCCCCGGAGGAGCCTTCACGAGCAGTGCGTAAAGCACCGCACCGACGGCAAGTACCAGCACGGCCACCGCGAGCTCCTTGGGGTTCGCCTTGAACTGCGCGTAGGCAATCCAGCACGAGATCGCGATGAACACGAGCGGCGGGAGCGGATAGAGCGGCGTGCGATACGGGCTCGTCATGCCGCGGCGCCGCATGATGAACAGCGCGCCGCACGTCAGCGCGGCGAACACGGCGAGCGTGAAGCCGCTGAAGCGAAGCAGCTGGCCGAGGTCGGAGACGAGGACAAAGGCGATGCCGAGCACGCCCTGCACGACGACGGCAACGGTCGGCACGCCGCGCTTGCTGTACCAGGCGAGCTGCGGCGGCAGCGCGCGATCGGCCGCCATCGCCGCGTAGACGCGCGGGCCCGCCATGATCATCGCGCTGACCGCGGAGACCAGCGCGAGCGAGATCATCGACGTGATCAGATTTCCGCCGCGCGCGCCGAACAGCGCGGTCGCCGACGTCGCACCGACCTCGATCACCGGGGCGAACTTGTCGGGCGGGCCACCGAGCACGTCGGACGGCACCGCGTAGAAGTAGACGACGTTGAGCAGCACGTAGAGCGCCATCACGACGCCAGTGCCGACGAGCAGCGAGCGCGGCAGCGTGCGCGCGGGGTTCTCGACCTCGCCCGCGATATACGCGGCCGCGTTCCAGCCCGAGTACGCGAACGAGATGTACATCAGCTGCAGTGCGAATGCGGTCGTGGTGATGTTCGAGAACCCGCCGTGCTGGCTGTCGAAGTGCGACCAGTCGCCGTTGCCGGAGGCGAGGCCCGCCGCGATGAACACGACGATCAGGCCGACCTTGAGCGCGGTGAACACGGCCTGGATGCGGCCGCCGACCTTCGTGTCGAACGAGTGCAACGCGGTGACGCCCGCGATCAGCGCGATCGCGATCAGCTTCTCGTGGCCGCCTGCGTGCGTGAGCACCGCGACGTACTTCGCGAACGAGATCGCCGCCGATGCGATCGCCGCCGAGAACCCGGCTGTCAGCGACACCCAGCCCGACACGAAGCCAAGCGCCGGGTGATACGCCTCGCGCAAGTACACGTACTCGCCGCCCGCCTTCGGCATCATCGTGCCGAGCTCGGCGTAGCAGCTGGCGCCGCACAGCGCGACGACGCCGCCGACGATCCACGCGACCAGGATCGTCTTCGGATCGTGTAGCGCCTGCGCGTTGAAGCCGGTGCCGGTGAACACACCGGTGCCGATCATGTTCGCGATCACGATCGCGGCGGTGACCCAGAGTCCGAGCTGGCGGCGCGGAGGCGTCACGCGTTCCTACCGCATGTGGCGATCGAGGAACGCGAGCGCATCGCGCCAGCAGCGGCGCGCAGACGGATTCCAGACCAGCGCGTGGAAAGCATGAATCCCGCCCGGGTAATAACGCGCTTCGACGGGGACGTTGAGCGCCTGCAGCGCTTTTTCGAGGCGGCGCGTGTCGTCGAGGAGCGGATCCCGGGTGCCGACCGGCGCGAAGCACGGCGGCAGTGGGCGATCGAAGCTCGGCTCGTGCGGCACACCGGCGGCCGTCTCGATGACGCGCAGCGGATCCGCGAGCTCGGTGTGCGGGCCGGGCTCGGGCGGATGGCCATGGAGGTACGACGCGCTGGCGTCGCGGATCATTCCATCGACCCAGAACGGCAGCTTGCGGCGTTCCGAAAAGCGTTCGGGCCGCGACACCTCGAGCATCGCGCAGAACGGCATCGCCGCGCGCGGCACCACGCCGCATTCGTAGACCTCGCGCGCCCACGCCTCGGCCCGGCGCTGCGTCGCGGCGAGCGTCAACGCCGTGATCAAGTTGCCGCCCGCCGACTCGCCCGCGACCGCGACGCGCGTCGGATCTCCGCCGAGATCGCGCACGCGGCTGGCCATCCACGTGTACGCCGCGCACGTATCCTCGATCGCGGCCGGGTACGGATGCTTCGGCGCGAGCCGGTAGCTGATGTTGACGACGAGGTAGCCAAACCGCGCGAACACCAGGCCCATCAGCCAGTGCGTGTCCTTGCTGAGCAAATGAAACGCGCCGCCATGGACGTAGAACACGACCGGCCACGGCTTGGGCCGGTGGATCGGGCGGTAGATGTCGAGCTGGTTGAATTCGGCGTGCGGGCCGTAGATGACGTCGCTCTCGACCTCGACGCCATGCCGCTTCGGTGACGCCGCGGGATGCAACCGCCCGGTCGCGGCGAGGCCTTCGAAGAACGCGGCGGCGGCGGCGGAGCGGATCCGGCGAAACAGCGTCGAGCGATACGTGTGCGGCTGCGCGGGAGCCGGGGACTCTTCGGGAACAACAGCGTGGGCGCGACGGCTCAAGGAAGTGCTTGCAAGGTTACCTTGGCCGTCCGCTTTTGGCCTGAATTCTCGACCGTGATGTCGAGCGTATCTCCCACCTTGTGCGCATCGAGGGCCTTGAAGAGATCCGTCGAGCGGTGAATCTCGGTTCCGTCAATCGCGACGATGACATCGCCCGGCGTCACGCGACCGCCGATGTTCTGCGCGCCCTGGATCCCGGCCTGCTCGGCGGCGCCGTCCTTGACGACCTGCATGATGACGACGCCGTCGATGTGATACTGCGCCGCGATCTGATCCGACAGGATGTTGATGCCGAGCCCGGGCCGCGTGACCTTGCCGGACTTGAGCAGCTGCGGCACGACCGAGTTGATCGTATCGACCGGCACCGCGAACCCGATGCCCGCGTTCGCGCCGCTCGGCGAGTAGATCGCGGTGTTGATGCCGATGAGGCGGCCCGACGAATCGAGCAGCGGACCGCCGGAGTTGCCGGGGTTGATCGACGCGTCGGTCTGGATCACGTCGAAGATGTCGCGCTGCGTGACGCTCTTGATCTGGCGGCCGAGCCCCGAGATCACGCCGGTCGTCAGCGTCTGATCGAGGCCGAACGGGTTGCCGATCGCGAGCACCTTCTGCCCGACCTTGAGGTTCCCGCTCGTGCCGACGGGCAGCGGCAGCAGCTTGCTCGGCGGCGCGTCGATCTTGAGCACCGCGAGGTCTTTATCCGGCGCGACACCGACGAGCGTCGCGGGATACGTCGAGCCGTCGTTGAGCGTCACGCTCGCGCGCTCCGCCTCCTGCACGACGTGGAAGTTCGTGACGATGTGCCCGTCCTGATCCCACACGAACCCGGTGCCGGTGCCCTGCGGGATCTCGCTGATGTCCATCGTCATGCGGTCGCGCCGCAGCGCCAGGCTCGTGACGTGCACCACGCTCCGCGAGAACTTGCTGAACACATCGATCGTCGCCTGCTCGTCGGCCCCGAGCTTGTCATCGGGCCGCTGCGCGATCGGCCGCGGCTCGTACGTCACGTAGTGCTGCGCACCACGCCGCTGCTGATACACGGTCCACACCAGAGCGCCTGCTACGAGCAGCAGCAGAATCGCCAGGATCTTCGTCAGGCCAGACTCGCGCGGGGGCTGACTCACGGGATACAGCGATTGTGACATGGCACCTCTTCCGGGGAAAACCGGGAGGGGCCGGTCGGAAATTCCTCAGTGGCTGGCGAGGAAGTGCTCGGCCTCGAGCGCGGCCATGCACCCCGTCCCGGCGGCCGTGATCGCCTGCCGGTACTTCTTGTCCTGGCAATCGCCGGCCGCGAAGACTCCCGGCACGTTCGTCTGGGTCGTGCCCGGCACGGTCACGATGTAGCCGGTGTCGTCCGTCTTGACCTGGCCCTTGAGGAACGCGGTGTTCGGCACGTGCCCGATCGCGAAGAACAGCCCGGCCGCCGGGTACGCCTTCTCGCCCCCACCCTTCAGATCCTTCACGCGGACCTGCTCGACGACGTTGCCGCCCTCGACCGCGACGACCTGGCTCGACAGCAGCATCTCGACCTTGCTGTTCTGCTTCGCGCGCGCCTGCATGATCGCGCTCGCGCGCAGCTCGTCGCGGCGGTGAACGACATAGACCTTGCTGGCGAACTTCGTGAGAAACGTCGCCTCTTCCATCGCGCTGTCACCACCGCCGACGACGAACAGCGGCTTGCCGCGAAACATCGGCAACGCCCCATCACACACGGCACACGCGCTGACGCCCTTCTGCCACAGCTCCGCATCGCGCGTGCCCGGGATGTCGTCGCGCTTCGCGGTCGCGCCGGTCGCGATGATCACGGCCCGCGCCTCGCCCTCCTGCTCGTCCGTCTTGTACCGGAACGGCCGCTTGCCGAGGTCGATCTCGGTCACCGTCTCGGTGAAGATGCGCGTCCCGAACCGCACGCTCTGCGCCCGGAACCGCTCGGTCAGCTCCGGCCCCCCGATGCCCTCCGGGAACCCGGGAAAGTTCTCGACGTCGGTCGTCGTCGTCAGCTGGCCGCCGGCCGCGATGCCGCCCGCCAGGAACCCCTCGAACAGGACCGGATTCAGATTCGCACGGGCCGCGTAGATCGCTGCCGTGTGCGCCGCCGGGCCGCTACCGATGATGACGACGTTCTCGACCATGGACGCCGTTCTTACCAGCGTTTTTTCGCCGGGGACAGTGGTCGCCTGGCCCCCACTGTTAGATCCTAATCCCAGCTATGGAACGGAGCTCGCTGGCGCAACTCGACCGCTCGCACCGCCGTCACGACGACGTCATGACGAGCCTGGTCGACGCCGCCCGCCGCCTGGCCGCCGGCCGCCCCCACGATAACGACGTCGCCACCATCCGCGACGCCGTCGCCTACTTCCAGCGCGCGGTCACGCGCCACTTCCTCGACGAGGAAGGCTCCGTCTTCCCCCGCCTCTCGACCCGCCGTCCGGAGCTGGCCGAGGCCCTCGCCGCCCTCTCCGCCGAGCACCCCGCCCAGATCGCGATCCAGAACGCGATCGCCCAGGCGGCGAACAACCTCGACGGCGACGCCCGCTTCGAGACCGGCAAGACGCTGCTCGAGCTCGCCGAGCGCCTCGAGTCGATCCACAAGAAGCACGTCGCGCGCGAGGACGAGCTGTTCGTCGGCGCGCACGAGGCGCTCACCGAGCAGGACGACGCCGAGATCCTGGCCGAGATGAGCACGCGCCGCGACCGCGACGACGACAGCGGCGCGCATCGCACCCCGGGCAGTGGCACGGGCGGCGGTGGTGGTGGTGGTGGCGGCGGTGGTGGTGGTGGTGGCGGCGGTGGTCGCGGCGGCGGCGGCGGTGGCGGCGGTCGCGGCATCGCGATCGGCCGCGCGACGACGATGCTCGGCCTGCCGGTGGTCGAGAAGAAGCCGGCCGCGCCGACGCCCGTGCATGGAACGCCCGCGCTCACCGACGACGCGACGGCGACGCCCGCAGCCGCGAAGAGCTCGGCCGCGAAGAAGCCCGCGGCGGCGAAGAAGCCTGCC
>JAFAOG010000485.1 GCA_019237945.1 Deltaproteobacteria bacterium
TGAGTCGTTCCGCCTCTTCTGTGCGGCCGCACTTGGTGAGCGCGCGCCACGCGATGAACCGCTGCGCCTTGGGCGCCTTGGCGTCGACGAGCGGCGCCACCGCCTCGCATGCCGCCGCCGGGTCACCCGCCGCGAGCGCCGCCTCCCCGACGAGCGCGCGCGCCTCCGGCGTGTCGCGGTTCGCGAGGTTGGCCTTCGCGAGCACGAGCGCGCGCGCCGGATCGACGGTCAGGTAGAAGCGCGCCGCGTGATCGGAAAATGCCAGCGGCAGCGCCGCGACGTAACGCTCCCACTCGCGCTTCGCCTCGTCGGTCAGCTCGGCGTGCCCGAGCCGCACGGCGAGCCCGAGCAGCTCGGGGTGGCGGTTGTCGGCGAGCGCCTCGTCGACGAGCTTTTGCGCGCCGGCGCGGTCGCCGGTCGCATCCATCGCCTGCGCGAGGTGCGCAGTCGCCTCGAGATATGCCGGCATCCGCGCGTGCGCCGCCGCGAACAGGTCGCGCGCCTCGGCGAACCGCGAGTCGAGCTCGTAGATGCGCCCCCACTGGAACAGCATCCACGCGAGCAGCTCGGGGGCGTTGTCGTGGACCGCGGCCGCAGCCTTCTGCATCGTCGCGAGCGCCTCGTCGATCTTGCCGGCGAGCGCGAGCGTCGCCGCGTACGAGACGATGTGCGTCGGCGTCGGCCACGCGTCCATCGCGGCCTTGCGCGCGGGCAGCGCGGCCTCCGGAGCCTCGGTCGCCTCGTCGATCGCGAGCGCGAGGTCTGCCGGGTCCTTGAGCTTGCCGAGTAACGCGCGCGCATCGGCGAACCGATGGACGCGCTCGAGCACCTCGACGCGCGTGCGGATCGCTGCCTGCTGGGTCGGCGCGGCTGCGAGCCACGCCTCGGAGCGCGCGAGCGCGTCCTGGAAATCGTCGAGCCGCCCGCGCATCGACGCGCGCAGAAGCACGAGCGGCATCGCGATGAATGGCTCCTTCGCGAGCGCGATCTCGGCGTCGACGCGGTTCATCTCGGCGACGCCGTCGGGACTCCTCGGCAGCCGAGGCACCACCGAAACGGCCGATGCCGGCACGGAGCCGGCATCGTGTCGCGCCGAAGCGCGGTGCGAGCTGCCACCGCGGCACGCTGCGAGCAGCGTCACCGCGATGACGAAGCGCATCACAGGTCTCAGTGCGGCGCGCCCAGGAACGGGAACGCGGTGTCACTGATGTCCGTGTGGGCGTCGACCGTGTCACCGAACGCCGGAGCGAACGTGTTCGGGTTGAAGCCCTTCACGCCGATCGCGGCGAGCGTGTACGTCGTGTCGATCACGTCGTACGACGGCGCGCGACCACCGCACGAGTTCGACACGGCCAGGCCGAGGACCTGCGTGTAGAACTCGACGGCGAGGTAGCCAGCGCAGTTCGACTTCGACGTCTCGAGGTACAGCTCGTCATCCGCGAGCACGGTCGCCAGCGGGACGTAGCCGAACATCATGAGATTCGGGTCGTGGAACGCCTGGTTGCCGCAGCCGTCCTGCGTGTTGATCGCGCCGGTGGTCGGGCAGTCGACTGGGCAGTTCGCGTTGGTCTCCGCCGCGACGGTCTCGCAGAGGCCGTTGCCGCAGATGCCGGTGTCGAGGGCGTCGAAGATCGCGAGGTTCGGAGCGAACACGCCACGCCACGTGGCGACCCACGTTCCGACGGACTCGTCGTGGTTGTACGCGTCCTTCGCAGAGCCCGCCGAGCCAGCGTTCGGATCGAACGTGTGGTTCAGCGCCGTGTTGATCGCCGGACGACCCATGCGGTCGATCTGCGTGCCGAGCGTCGGAGCCGCGGGGAAGCCGCTGCCGCTGCCACTGCCGGTATCGCCCGTGTGGCTGTCGGCCGGGCCCTTGAGGTTATCGCCGCACGCCGTGAGCGAGAGTGCCGCCACGGCGAAGATCTTGATGATGGTCTTCATTGTGGTTTCCTCGCTCACTGCGCCGCGTGGGTGCTGCCCCACACGCGGACGAGAGTGTTGGCGCCGCTGTTGAGCAGGCTCTTGTCGACCTGCACGACGATCGACATCACGTCGAACCGCTTGAAGCAGTCGACGTCCGATCCGCTGCACGGCGGATGCGTGGCCGCGCTACCGACGGCCTGCTCGTCGAGCTTGCCGCGGAGCAGCGTCGCGACGGGCGGCGTGATGTGCGGGCAACCGTCGACGGTCGCCGACGTGATCTGGCCGCCGGCGACGGCAGCTTCGACCGTGGCGACGGCATCCTTGAAGCCGTTGAGGTTGAAGAAGAAGGGATCCGAGCGACGGCCGGCGAAGACCTTGAGCTTGCCGTCGGCGCTGGTGAGACCCGCCGTGTTGCTCGGGTCGCCCTTCACGTAATCCTTGTCCGCGCCGACCCAGCACTGGATGCTGGTGTCGCTCGCGAACGTGCAGATCACCTTCGTCTCCGTGGGGGTCGTCGAGCCGAACTGATCGACGCTGTTGACGTGCCAGACGTACTGGACCGTGTTGTCGAAGTGACGCGTACCGGGATCGCCGGGCGACACGTTCATGATCAGGTTCACTTTCGAACCGTCGGTCGACATCCACGCGTAGACGTCAGTGATATCGGCCATCGGGTTCGCGATCGCAGCCGGCGAATCGAGATGGTCAGCGGCCTGGGAGCGCGTGGCGACGAAGGCGCCAACGCCTAGTCCCAATGCTGCTCCGAGGAAGGCGAGTTTCTTCAATGGATCCCCCTTTGAGAGTGGACCTAGTCTATGCCGAAACGGGGATAGCCGCGCAATTCCCGGAGGTTCGAATCACATGGAACGTGATCTGGGCTGCACGGCCATGTGATAGGCTGGAAGAGCGTGGGGCGGACTTCCGAGATCCCCCTATCGCGAACCCGAAAACCCGTCGCAGTCCGCAGAAATCGTCGAGGAGACCGTCCGTGGGAACGAAGCTCTACGTGGGCAACCTGAACTACAACACCACCGAGGCGTCACTTAGGGAAGCATTCGGGCAAAACGGTCGAGAGGTGGCCAGCGTGTCCATCATCATGGACCGCGAGACCGGACGCTCGCGTGGGTTCGCGTTCGTCGAGATGGCGACCGCGGAAGGCGCCGCCCAGGCATTGCAGGAGCTCGACGGGCAGGAGCTCGACGGCCGCATGCTGCGGATCAATGAAGCGCGCGAGCGCGAGGCACGCGGCCCCGGTGGCGGCGGCGGTGGCTATCGCGGCCCGGGCGGCCCGCGTCCCGGCGGCTACGGCGGCGGCGGCGGCGGTGGTGGTTACGGCGGCGGTGGTCCCGGCGGTGGCGGCGGTGGTTATGGCGGCGGTCCCGGCGGTGGTGGTGGCGGCTATCGCGGCCCCGGCGGCGGCGGTGGTGGTCCGCGTCCCGGCGGCTTCGGCGGTGGACCCGGCGGCTTCGGCGGCCCGCGTCCCGGTGGCTTCGGCGGTCCTCCGAGCGGCGGCGACAATCGCCGCGGCGGTCGCAAAGATAAAGAGCGCGATCGCGATCGCGGCGGCGGTGGCGACGACGATCGTGGCAAGCGCGGCCGGCGCGGTCGCAACGTCGACGACGGCGACGACTGGTAGATCGATCGCGATCGACCATCGTCGACGGCGCGCGCGAACGGTAGACCGTACGTGCGCGCGGCTCTAGAGTCGCGTCCGCGTGACGCTTCCTGACTTCATCGAGCGCGAGCTGCCGCCCGGCCGGCGCGATCAGACGCTCGCCGTCGGCGACGAGCGCATGCACGTGATGGAGTGGGGACCGGCGAGCGGGCGCACCGTCGTGCTTGTCCACGGCAACCCGACATGGGGCTTTCTGTGGCGCAAGGTCGTCGCGGCCGTGCAGGCGCGCGAGCCGTCGCTGCGGCTGATCGTGCCCGACGTGATCGGGCTCGGGCTGTCGTCGCGGCCCGCGGCGAGCGCGCATACGCTCGCGAATCACGGCCGGTGGCTCGGCGAGACGCTCGATCAGATCGCGCCGGGACCGCTCGTGCTCGTCGCGCAGGACTGGGGCGGCCCGATCGGGTTGCGTGCGATGAGCGAGCGGCGCGCGCGCCTGCGCGGCCTCGTGCTCGGCAACACGGCCGTCGGTCCGCCGGCGCCGAGCTTCAAGCCGACGCTGTTCCACCGGCTCGCGCAGCTGCCGATCGTCAGCGACCTGCTATTCCGCGGCGCGGGCTTTCCGCTCGGCGTGCTCCACATGACGCAAGGCGATCGCCGCTCGATCCGCGGCGCGATCGCGCGCGCCTATCGCTGGCCGCTGCGCACGCTCGCCTCGCGCGCGGCCCCGCTCGCGCTCGCACGCATGGTGCCCGATTCGCTCTCGCACCCGACGGTGCCCGAGCTCGCGGTGTGCGAGCAGGTGTTCGTCGACGCGAAGGTTCCGGTCGCGCTCGTGTGGGGCGTCAAGGATCCGATCCTCGGCCGCGTCATCAATCACGCGGCGCGCCTGCGCCCGGATGCGACGGTCGTGCGCACGCAGGCCGGCCACTTCCTGCAGGAAGAAGTCCCCGGCGAGCTCGCGCAGGCAATCGTCGACGTCGCGCGCAAAGCGACCTGGTGAGCATGGCGACGAAGCACACGTTCGAGGTCGCGCCCGACGACGCCGGCCTCCGCCTCGATCAGGTGATCCCCAAGCACGTGCCGGGGCTGTCGCGGCGCAAGGCGCGCGCGGTGATCGATGTCGGCGGCGTGTTCGTCGATCGCGCGCGCGTCAAGGTCGCGGGCCGGCCGGTCAAGCCCGGGCAGAAGATCGAGGTCAACGTCGGTGGCGCCGTCGAGCGCAGCGAGCCACCACCCGCGCCGCGAATCGTCCACGTCGACGACGCGATCATCGTCGTCGACAAGCCGGCGGGCCTCGTCAGCGCGCCGACCCCCGAGGCGAGCCGCGGCGATCTCCTGGACCAGCTCGCGAAGCAATTCGGCGAGGTCTACCTGGTCCATCGCCTCGACCTGCCGACGAGCGGACTCCTCGTGTTCGCGCGCACGCGCGACGCGAACAAGCGCCTCGGCGATCTGTTCAAGCTGCACGATGTCGATCGCGAGTACCGCGCGGTCGCGGTCGGCACGGTCGCCGCACAGACGATCGATCGCCCGATCGATCGCAAGCGCGCGGTCACCCACGTCACGCCGCTCGAGACGCTGCCGGGCGCGACGCTCGTCGCGTGCCGCCTCGAGACCGGGCGCACGCACCAGATCCGCATCCACCTCGCGGGCATCGGCCATCCGCTCGTCGGCGATCGCACGCACGGCGGCGAGACCGAGCGCGCGTTTCGCCCGCGGCCGCCGCGGCTCGCGCTGCACGCGGCCGTGCTCGGCTTCGCGCATCCGGTGACCGGCGAGCGCGTGCGCTGGGAGGCGCCGCTGCCCGCAGACCTCGCGACGTGGCTCGATGCGCTCCGCGCCACGCGCAGCTCGTAGCGAGCGCGCAGCTCGTAAGCGTGTAGGTCGTCGCGAACACGCTAGTCGGAGCGCAGGTCGTCGTAGCCGCCGCCGTTGACGACGTCCGTGTAGCCCGCCGCTTCCAGCTGATCCTTCGCCTTCTGCGCGCGGCCGCCCCTGGCGCAGTACACGACGACGGGCTTGCTCTTGTCGCCGCCGACCAGCTTGTCGACCGCGGTGACGTCGAACGACTGGATCGGCACGTTCGTCGCCTGCGGCAGGTGGCCGCCGCTGAACTCGTCGGGTGTGCGGACGTCGACGACCGTCGCGCCTTGCGCGATCAGCTGCTTCGCCTGTGCGGGATCTTTCTTCACGGTAACTCCGGTCGCGTGCGGCGCCTCGGCCGGCTTGTCGGTGGCCGTCGACGACGACTTCGAGCAGGCGGCGATCGCGAGCAGCAGCAGGGCGCGCTTCATGGGCGAGTCATACCTCGATCGCCGAGAACGTCCACGCCTTGACGACGGCGGCGCGCGCGGCGAGCTCGTCGAAGACGCCGGTCATCGCGGGGGTGCGCGACAGCGCGTTCCACGCGTCGAGCGAGGCGGCCGTGATCGTGATCGCGAGGTCCCAGCGCGCGGCGCTGTCGTCGGCGGGCAGGCCGACCACGGCATCCGCGCCGGCGGCGACGAGCTCGGCGCGCAGCTTCTCCGCGAGCTCGCCACGGCGGGCGACCTCGTCGTCGAGGAGCTTGACGAAGCAGAAGCGCTGGATCATGGCCACAGCGTAGCGAGTAAGTACGTCGGCGCGAAGGCGGCCGCGTGCCGCGCGTGCTCCCAGCTCGTCACGCCCGCCAGCAGTGCCGTGGCGACGCCGGCGGCGCGGGCGCCCGCGATGTCGGTCTCGAGCTGGTCGCCGATCATCACGAGGCGATCGGGTGCGAGGGCGAGCCGGCGCGCGGCCTCCGCGAACAGGTGCGGCTCGGGCTTGCCGAGGTGCGCGAAGCGCAGCTGCTGCGCGGGGAACCGGCGGCCGAGCGCGGCCTCGATCAGCATCGCGATCGCGCCCGCCGTGAAGCCGAGCGCGCCGCCGCGCTTGGGATAGACGAGGTCAGGGTTCGGCAGCACGAGCACGGGGTGCCGGCCGGCCTCGACGGCACGCACGACCGCGTTGAGTGCCTCCTCGATGCCGGGCAAGAAGTCGAAGCCGTCGTCGTCGCACACGGCGAGCGCATCGAGCTCGTCGCCGAGCGGAACGATCACCGCGCCGCCGGCCTCGGCGTACGCGCGCGAGTCAGCCGTGCCCAGCACGCACGTGCGCAGCCCACGCAGTGGCGCGTAGGTCGCGACCAGCGAGCCGCTTGTCACGAAGCGCTCGGGCGGCACCGTGATCCCGTGGCGCGCGAATCGCGCGGTGTAGGTCGCGGGGCTGCGCGATGCATCGTTGGTGACGATCGCGTACGGCGTGCGGCTCGCCTCGAGGTGACCGAGCAGCTCGGCGGCGCCGGGCAGCGGGCCGCGGGCATCCATGAGGACGCCGTAGACGTCGAGCAGGAGCCCTGCGTACTGCTCGAGGAGGGCGCGGGTCGTCGTCGGGGCCGGCGTCATACGGGGATGCTATATGGCACACATGCGGCCGTATCTCGATCTCCTCCGGCACGTGCTCGAGCATGGCGAGCGCCGCACCGATCGCACGGGCACCGGCACGATCTCGATGTTCGGCGCGCAGAGCCGGTACGACCTGCGCGAGGGCTTCCCCCTGGTCACCACGAAGAAGGTGCTGTTCCCGGCGGTCGTGCGCGAGCTGCTGTGGTTCTTGCGCGGCTCGACGAACATCCACGACGACCTGCACGAGCACACGCCGATCTGGGATGCGTGGGCGGACGAGAAGGGCGAGCTCGGCCCGATCTACGGCTATCAGTGGCGCAACTGGGGCGGCACCGGCATCGATCAGATCCAGCAGGTGCTCGATCAGATCAAGCGCGACCCGACGAGCCGCCGCATCATCGTCAGCGCGTGGAACGTGGCGGACATCCCGAAGATGAAGCTGCCCCCGTGCCACGCGTTCTTCCAGTTCTACGTGCAGGACGGCTCGCTCGACTGCCAGATGTACCAGCGCAGCGCGGACCTCGCGCTCGGCGTGCCGTTCAACATCGCGAGCTACGCGCTGCTCCAGTCGATGATCGCGCAGGAGTGCAAGCTCGCACCGCGCTACTTCATCCACACGCTGGGGGACGCGCACATCTATCTCAATCACGTCGAGGGCGTGAAGATTCAGCTCGCGCGCGAGCCGTATCCGCTGCCCAAGCTCGTGCTCGCCGACAAGCCGGTGCTCGAGATGCGCTACGAGGACATCGCGCTCGAGGGCTACCAGCATCATCCGTTCATCAAGTTCCCGGTCGCGGTCTGATCGGCGGGTTCACGCCCGCGCCGGGTCGGGGCAAATGCCGGTGGATCGCGGCGGCCCACGCGGCTATAAGCGCCGCCATGAGCGAGAGCTGGCGGCAGGTCGTCGATAGCGACAACCAGGCGAACTGGAAGGTGACGGACATCGCGCAGCTCGGGGCGCGGCCGCGCGAGCTGTCGGAGGCGGCGAAGAAGTACGTCACGCGCACGACGCGCAGCGGTGCCGCGACGCTCGTCATTCTCTTCGGTGTGTTCTCGCTGCTCGGCGGCGTGATGATGCTCGCCGTCGTCGGGCCGAATGCGAATGCGATTGGAACGGTCGTCGTCACGCTCGCGGTCGTCGTGCTTGTCGTGCGCGTGCGCAATCAGCAGCGCGAGCGGCTGCGGACGGTGATCCGCGACGGCGATCTGCGGATGGCGATGCTGCACGACACGGCGCAGATCTCGGTCGGCCGCGGCCTCGCGCGCAAGTACAAGTACGTCTCGGTGTTCTCGATCGAAGGCAAGCCAGTCAAGCTCGTCAGCTGGGACGACGGCATGTCGATGCTGCAGGTCGGCACGCCCGCGGAGGTCGTGTGGCACCCCGAGCATCCCGATCTGATCGTGCCGAC